>NZ_CALIMY010000050.1 GCF_938045205.1 uncultured Campylobacter sp. | reverse complement strand
CGATGTCGTTTTGGGGTTGGTTTTTATTGGCAAACAGATCGTTCTTCGGCAAGTCTGTTTTTTGAGGCGGCGTAACGCCCTTTAAAAACTCTTTAAAGCCGTTTAAATCGGTCTTTGCATAGCTTAGCGCCCACTGCTTTTGTCCCTCGGGAAGCTTATTTGCAATGATGGCACCCTCTACCGCACTCTCCGCAAGCTGCTCGCTTAGCGCTGCAACCTCGCTCCTGCTTGTCTCAAGCTCCGCTTTTAAAGCAGTGATTTGCGCGTCGTATTGCGCTTTTAGCGCAGCGACATCCGCACCATTTTTTTCGTTTTCAGGCATATTTTTCTCCTTTGCCATAAAATTTTTATTTGCTCTTATCTCTTCAAGCTCATCAAGAAACGGCGTATTTGTTAACGCGACGCTTTCGATCTCGCAGCCTATCCACGCTCCCGTCTTTTTGTCGACCGCTTCAAAATTGAATACCGGGCTTAGATATCTGTATTCGCCGTTTTTGATGTATTCTTTCGCTTTTGCGGTCCAACTCGCCATTCCATAAAGCTTGCCGTCTCTTATATGCATCTCTTTGATCCAGCCCGCCGCAGGCGCTTCACAACCCATAAGGGTTTGATGCTCGTAGTCAATTACGAGATCTATCTTGCGAGCATCAAAATTAAGCTTCATCTTTTCTAAATCTGCGCTATCGATACGAAATACTCCGCTATAATGCCCTTTCCATTCACCCGGAACCGCTAGTAGCAACTCTACAAGATCATCGCCCGTGTTCTCGCTCTTAAGCGATATTAAATTTGCTTGAAATCTCATCTATTCCTCTTTCGATACAATCGTTACAACCTTACAACCTAGCCCTCTTTGAGCCATTCGCTTTTTTCAAGAAACTCAGTCTGAATTTCTCGCGTCAAAACATACATATACCCGTAATCGGTTATGCTATTATGTGTCACTTTCAAGGTTTTCGGCTCAATTCGAAATTCATTATTGAGCTCAGACGTCCTGAGCTTTTTGTCGATTTTTTCACAAAGATCGATGGCCCTATATATATTTTCTTGCCTATAGCTTTGCTGCTTGCTAGACGTTGTGCTTAAAATGTGAATGTTGAAGGTGCCTATTTTGCTCACCACGTTTTCATATCTCTCGCTTAGAAACTCTACGAACACAAAGCTATCTCCGCCTTTTATAAGCAGCTCCATTTCGTCCTTATTCTCAAGCTCACCGAGATAGGGCGAAGTATTTTTACAAACCTCTTTGATGGTTTCGATCAACTCTTTTTCAAACTCTACAAGCATTCCATCTCCTGCTCTCGCCATTTTTCGCAACTATAGCGCGAAAGAGATCTCAAAATCTATCAAAATTCTTTGACACAATTCTTTGTCACAGTTTTTTGACAAAATTCTTTGACAAAATCCTTTGATAGATTTTGAGCGAAAAAATCCGTATGATTGCCGCAAAAAAACGAGGAGCGAATATGAGCCTAATCGCAAACATCAAAGAAAACGAAGGCTTTTGCGGTGAAATTTATGAGGACACAAGGGGCTACAAGACTATCGGCTACGGCTTTTTAGTTTCGGCCTTGAGCCCCGACGAGCTAGCACTAAACGGCGGAAAGATAGAGCCGATGGGCCGCGCGGCGGCGGATCAAATTTTAGAGCTGAAATTAAAAAAGTTAAAGCCTAGGGTATTTGAAGCCTTTGCCTGGCTTCAAGACAAACCGCAAAACGTGCAGGACGTAGTGATAGAGATGTGCTATCAGATGGACGTTAACAAGGTTAAAAAATTCGTTACGACGCTTCACTACATAAGAACTAGCGAATATGAAAAGGCTATCGCAAACGGGCTTCGTAGCCTTTGGGCGCAGCAGACTCCAAATCGTGCAAAGAAGGTATTAAATGGGCTTATTAAACATTAAGCTTATCGGCATCGCCTTTGCGGCGACGCTGGTCGCAAGCGGAATTTGCATAGCGCTTCTAAAAAGCGATATTTCGCAGCTAAGCACTGAAAATGCAAAGCTTAAGGCGCAGATAGGGCAATGCGAGCTAAATCTAAGCCTGCAAAACGCCGCGATCAAATCCCTTGAGGTGAACGCAAGTCGCCGCAACGAGAGCAAGATCCAAAGCGTTTCTAAAATTTACGTCAAAGATAAAAGTTGCGAGGCACAACTCGATGCGTATAAAAAACTTCTTGATAGCGCTTTTTAGCGTGCTTTGCCTATTTGGTTGCAGCACAAAGGAACCACAGATAAAGCAAGTCTATGTGCCTGTGCGCTGCAATCTGAAAATGCCGCTTAAACCTGCGGCAAACGGCAGCTTTGAAGCGCATAAAGAGCTTGTGAGGTATTTTCTCAAATGCGAAGAGATAGCCAAAGACTGCACGAGGAGCGAGTAATGAAAACTTTGATTTATTTGCTTAGAGCTTTTGTCTTGGTGGTATTTAACCTTGAGCTTTACGTAGTCTTTGACAACTTTATACGAAGCGAAAATTTAGTGCTCCTTCTTTGGTCGCTTTGTATAGGCGTTGCGGGCGCTCTTTTTTCGCCTACGTCGCTATATAAAACCTTTAGAGTATGAGCCATGGAGTATCTGCTCTATATATTAGCTGCAGGCGTTGCGGGCAGCGTAACGGCCTTTTTGAAGTATGGTGAGCGTGGCGCGGGCAATTTTATCAAACGAGTATTGGATGGCTGTTTTAGCGCATACATCATTTATGAAATATCTTTCTTTTTCTGCAAAGATATGCGCCTGAGCCTTGCGATCTGCGGGATCGGTGCCTTTAAAGGCAGCGGAATTTTGGATTTGGCAGTCGGATTTATAAGAAATAAATTTGATCTAGACGGTAACAACAAGGACGAACAATATGAGCAATAACCTAAACGAGATCGGCATCATCAGTGAAGTAGGCGGGGATCGCGCAAGGGTTGCGATCGGCGATATGGTCACTGACTTCTTACCTGTATTTCAAGCCTGCGCCAATTCCTTTGCTGTAAGCTTTGCGCCGATCCGCGTGGGAGAGCAGGTGCTTGTGCTGCCGGTACGAGGCGAGCTCAATGCAGGCGTGATCCTACGCGGTATCTATCAGACCGCCCACAAAGCGAACCCGACCGATACGAAGATCCATGTCGCTTTTGAAGACGGCGTAAGGATGAGCTATGATACCGCAAGCTCCAGTCTTGAAATTTCAAGCCCGAAGCAGATCAATATCGCCTGCGAAAACGCAAGCTTGACCGCAAAATCGGTGAGCGTAAAAGCGGATGATACTACCGTACAAAGCGGTAATATCAAGCTTTTGGGAAATACGATCATTCAAGGATCGATCACTACGAGCGGAAGCGGCGGAGGAAGCGGAAGCTTTGCGATCAATGGAGATCTCAATATCACAGGCTCGCTCAAGGCAAGCGGCGACATCAGCGACGGCAGGGGCTCGCTTTCGAGCCATACCAACGGCGGAGTAGCGAGGGATTGAGATGAAATACTTAGTAAGCGTAGAAGATAGTATCAGAGATATCCTAAGCACTCCTATCGGCTCTCGGGTAATGCTGCCGCAGTACGGCAGCCGCCTTTTTGAGCTGATCGATAGACGGGTCAATGATGAGTTTCGCGCCGATTTGAGCTATTTCGTCATTGAGGCGGTGCAAAGATGGGAAAAGCGGGTGCAGATCGACGAAGTTAAATTGATAAGCCTCAAAGATCACAAGCTCAGCTTTAAAATTGTGCTAACAAACGGCAAAGAGATCGGAGTGGAAATATGAGCTTTCTTAAAAATTTGCCCTATCCGAATGTCATCGAGCAGTTGAGCTACGATGAAATTTTAAAAGCCGTTAAAGAGCTTTTTAAAAAGCATATAAATGACGATGAAATTTCGCTTCTTGAAAGCGATCGCTTTTCAGCCTTGCTTGAGACGCTCGCATATCGCGAGCTTCTTTTGCGCGCCCGTATCAATAGTGCCGTAAAATCTATGTTGCTACCTTTCGCGCAGGGGGCTGATCTTGACAATATCGTTGCGATGTACGGTATAGAACGGTTAAGGGGCGAAAGACCGGCAGCGAGCGTAAAATTTACCCTCTCTGTCGCGCTTAGTTACGATGTGCTGATCCCTGCGGGATTGGTGCTCGCATCGCAGGACGGACAAACTGCGAAACTCAAAGAGAGTTTGCAAATCAAGGCGGGGCAAACGAGTATAACCGGCATCAGCATATTAGATGCATTCGTAAAAGAGAGTACGGCCAAATGCGAGCTCATCCAAACCC
>NZ_CALIMY010000049.1 GCF_938045205.1 uncultured Campylobacter sp. | reverse complement strand
CCGTTAGAAGAAATTTTTACAATTCTCTTTAGCGGGGGCGGCGATGAAGCCGCCAAAAGTGTGATGATGGATGTTAGAATTCCGCGCATTCTACTCTCCAGCCTTTGCGGTGGAGCGCTTGCTATCGCGGGTTTGAGCTTGCAGGCGGTATTTAAAAACCCGCTCGTTGGCCCGCACATCGTAGGCGTTAGCACCGCAGCGGCATTCGGCGGCGCGCTTTGTATCTTGCTAGGATTGAGCGGCTTATGGCTTGCGGGTTTTGCATTTTGCTTCGGGCTTGCGGCGCTATTTTTGCTCTATCTTTTGGCAAAATTCGTAGCACGCGCCGATATTTTCTCGCTCATTTTAGCAGGTATAGTCATTAACGGCGTATTTGCCGCACTTACGAGTTTGGTGCAGTATCTGGCAGACGATGAGGAAGTACTGCCCAATATCGTTTTTTGGCTACTAGGAAGCTTCGTAAGCGCAGGATATGATAAAGTAATTTTGATGTGCGCGATCGCCCTGCCCGCTTCTGCAGTATTAATCGCGCTGAGATGGCGGTTTAATCTACTCAGCCTAAATGATGATGATTTGCGCGTGCTAGGCGTAGATGTTAAGTTTCTGCGCTGTACGATCCTAGCGCTTTGCACTGCTCTGATCGCCGTACAAGTTAGCGTCAGCGGAAATATCGGCTGGGTAGGTCTTGTAGTGCCGCACGCCACCAGGCTCATCGCGGGCAGCGACCACGTGAAGCTAATGCCTGCCTGCTTCATCGCAGGAGCGATCTTTATGCTGGCAATCGACGATCTATCTCGCTCGCTAAGTAGCGCCGAAATTCCTTTAGGAATTCTATCCGCTCTCATCGGAAGCCCGATCTTTGCCCTACTTCTAAAAAGGAGTGCCAAAAATGCAAAATCTAATTGAGGTAAAAAACGCTGGCTTTTACTACGAGGCGGAAAAATTCTGCTTTCGCAACTTAAGCTTCGAGCTTGCCAGCTCTCAAACATTAGCGATTTTGGGCTTAAACGGGCAAGGCAAAAGCACGCTAATGTCGTGTATGATGGGGATTTTGCAGCCTAAAGAAGGCGAGATCGTGCGCAAGGCAAAATTTGCTTTCTTGCCTCAAAGCTTTAACGTCGCGTTTGATTACAGCGTGCTTGACATCGTACTCATGGGGCGGGTACGCGAGATCTCGCTCTTTTCAAAACCGGGCAAAAAGGATATTCAAATCTGCCTTGACGCTCTGGATACGCTAGGCGTCGCCCATCTGCAAAAGCGCAGCTTTAACGCCCTTAGCGGCGGGCAGAGGCAGCTCGTGCTCTTTGCTAGAGCCCTAGCTAGCGGCAGCGACGTGCTGTTTTTGGACGAGCCTGCTAGCGCGCTTGATATCAAAAACCAAGACCGCGTGCTAAGCCTCATCGCAAATCTGCGCTCAAATAGCGATGCGAGCATAGTTTTTACCACCCACCAGCCTAACCACGCCCTCGCAGTCGCCGATCGCACACTGATCTTGCGAAATGATCTTAGCTACAACTACGGCGCAAGTAACGAAATTTTAACCGAAATCGCGCTTAGCTCGCTCTACGGCGTACAGATCAAAACGGCGGAATTTGACATAGAGGGCGAGCAAATCCCCAGCATTACGCAAATTTTCAGCGCGCAGGTGAAGTAGGCGCGAACGGCGCAATAAAGCAACTCGTCAATCGGCGTGGAATTTTAAATCGCAGAATTTTACCCTGATCTAAATTTAGATCTCGGAATTTTGTCTTAAAATGCCGTCTTGGAATTCTGATTAAAATTTTATATCGAGGTTTTGCCTTAGAATTCCAGTCTAAATTCCATAGAGGAATTTTACCGCAGAATTCCGATCAGAAATCTCATAGCGGAATTCTACCTGCGGCTTGCCGGTTTTCAAAGCGTGCGATGAAAGTATGTCGCGCTTGAGATCTGAAATTCCACCGCGAAATTCTACCCCGCAAATCCATAATCAAAATTCCGTTTTAAATCCCGCGGCGAAATTTTATTCTCGCTCTGGTAGAATTCCTGAAATTCCGCAGTCTGCAAGCTTGTCCCGACGAAATTTTGAAATTTTAAATTTAGCTATTTAATTCCTGCTTTACATCGATTTATGTATACTTCGGGATAAATTTTAAAAAGGCTTATTATGCAAGATCTCGTATCTCAGGCAAGAAAAGAGGGGATGATCAGCACCGGCATCGATCTGTTTTTAGCGGTGGTGCTCGTGATTTTTAAGGCGATAGGGCTTGCTTCCGGCGGAATGTTCTTAATAGTCAGCGGAATTTTTATCGCTTTTATTTGCTTCTCGGTGATTTATAGGTTAAGAGCGCTCAGCAAAATTTCAGCGCTCACCGGCATAAAAGCGGCGGCGCTTTACCGCAACTGCATAATTGTTTTCATCTGTATCTCGGTGTTTTCATTATTTCATCCGATAAGTTCTTGTAGAGAAGAGATGGTTAGAGAGACAACAGGAGAGACAATATGGAATTTAGCGGTACCCGCAGCCGCAATCTACATAATCGTAGCGTGGCTTCGCATAAATTTCTCTTTGGCGCGAGTAAGCGGCGTGAGCGCCTTTCGCACCTATGTGTGGCTCTGCGTGGGGTTTTTAGCGCTAAATATACTGTGCGGCGCGGGACCCTTCGGTTTGGCTAACTCCAAGCCGCAAACTGACGATGCCGTTGCGGCTTTAGTTATCACATCATTTAAGGAATTTTTGCCGTTTGCCGCTCTCATAATAACTAGCGTCGTGCACCTGCTAGCCTGGAGCAAGATAGAAAAGCTCGCCTAAGCCGAAGCGCTTTCGTTTTGCGGCGACCACGCCTTTTGCAAGTCTAAACCGTAGCAACGTCCAAAAGCCGCGCGCCATCGGGCGCAGCGTCGCCGCACGCAGCAAAGCCGCAAAATAGTGCGTAAATTTAGAAAATTCAAAGGATAAAAATGAAAGAAATTTCAAAGCAAGATCTGCTTCGCAAGGCGAAATTCCGCGGAGTTTTAGGTGCCGTGATTTTGCTAGGCATCGGCATAAGCGGCACGGTGGGCGTAAGCAGCATAGACGAGGACGCGGTCGCGATTTTTAGAGTTTTAGCGCTGCTAGCGGCGCTAGCGATATTTTACGACTGCTTCGTTTGCCTAGAAAAGGCACTAGGCGTGCGCTTCGTTAAGACCTATAGGCTGATAGAAAGTATCCCGATCGTCGCGATTTTGTGCTACTGCGCCATGATAGTAGCGCTAAAAGATGGCGCGATGCTAGGTCTACTCTACACCCTACTCTACGTCCTTTCGACGTGCGCGGCGGTGATAATCTGGGGCGTATTAAACTGCCGCCTAGCCACACTTAGCGGCGTGGATTTATTTAAAATCTACGGCATAGTGGTGTCCGTGACGTGGCCCTGTGAAGCGGCATCGGGCGCGCTAGCTAAAATAGGCGTAATCCTCGCGCTGCCGTATCTAATCGCAGCGTCGCTGGTAACGGCGTTTTCGGGGATTTTGCTAATCATAGCGTGGATAAAATTCAACCCCGCAAGGTTATGCGGCGCGGAAAATTCTAGCGAGCTTGACGGCGCCAAGCTAGGCGCGAACGGCGAAAAACCGAGCATTTACAGCAAACTCGCCACTTTTAAGAAATCAGACGCGGACGATGCGAAAAAGCCCACTTCCAAGGCGAGCGCAGATACCGCAAACATGCCTGCTTCAGCAGTGAGCGCAGATGATACGACTGCCGCAAGACGCCCGGGCAACCCCGGATTTAAATTCTAACTCTACTCGCAATACGGAATTTCGCAAAATTTTTAAAATTTAAGGCACGAAATTTTATCGCGACGCGCGGTGCATCGGGCGGGAACGCGGAATTTTGATTTAATTTTATCCGCTACGAACGCGCAAAATTTAGGGCAAAATTCCAAGCCGAAATTTCGCGATCAATTTAAAATTTTAAGCAGAGGTTTAATCCAAAAATTCCAACGAAGCAAAATCCAAGCCAAAATTCCAGCTGAAATTCCGATCTAAATCCCTAATCCAGCTTATTTCTAAAAAGCGACGCCGCAAAGCTCAACGTGCCCACGCCGATCAGCAGCAGCGGTACGATGAGATGCCACAGCTCGCCCAGGCCCGCGCCCTCCAGGTAGATCCGCCACATGCAGTTGTTGGCATAATACATCGGATCGAGGTGCGCTATGTAGTAAAACCACCGCGGCATCGCGTCCGCAGGCGTTATCAACCCGCTTATCATAATGCACGGCAGCAGGAACAAAAACGAGCTCACGACCGATTGCAGCGAGGTTTTGCAGACGGTCGAGATCACGAGGCCGATGCCTACGTTGCAAGTGCTAAAGATCGCGATGATCGCAAAAAGATCCGCAAAGCGCCCTCGAAACGGAATTTCAAAGTAAAATACGCAGATCAAAAACAGCGCGAGCCCCTGCGCGATCGCGATCAGCACGGGCGGCACGGCTTTGCCGATTAGCATCTCAAGCGGGTTCGCGGGCGTCATCAGCATCATATCGAAGCTCCCCTCCTCGCGCTCGCGAGAGACGCTAAACGCCGATAGCATCAGCACCTGAATCATCGAAAGCCCCAAAATCATCCCCGTCATGATCGTGTAGCGCGTGATCGTGTTTTCGTTAAAAACATAGCGTGGATTTATGCTGATTAAATTCACAAAATGCTGAGTATTGTACTCCTGCACTATGGCCTGCACGAAGCCGATGATGGTGTTTGCGGATGTCGTATTGCGCGAATCCGCAATAATCAAAAGCTCGTGCGTGCTCGCAAAATCACCGCCGAAATAGATCCCAATGATCGCCTCTCCCTCGCTTACCGCGCGGCGCAGGCAGGTTAGGTCTTTGCAGCCAAGTTCGGTCTTAAACATCGGCGTAGCGGCGATGCTCTGCACCAGCGCGGTGGACATCGCATCGCGGGCATCGTTCAAAATCACGTAGCGCACCTGCTCGGGGGTGAAATTCGCGCCGTAGCCGAATATGATCGCCTGCACCAGCACCGGCACGATCAGCACCATCCGCGTGCCCTTGTCGCGAAACATCGCCAAAAATTCCTTTTTTATCAGCGCGCGAATTCGAAGCAGGGATTTTCGCAGAGCATTCATCGCGCGCTCCTTTCAAATTTAGCGGCACCTTTAAATTTAACGCCATTTTCAAATTTAGAGGCGCTGGCGTGCGGAGTGAAATTTGAAATAAAATTTAAAAACGGAATGGACGCGGGTTTAAATTTACGCGGCGCGAGCGTAAATTTTAAAATTTCAAACCGATTACTCAGCTCGGGCGTAAAATTTAAAATTTCAGATCTATCGCGCGGCACCTCGCGCATAAATTTTAAAAGCGCAGGTTTAAATTTACGCAGCAGCAAGGAGATGAAATTTAAAAGCGCGCCCGTGAGGTCAAATTTGCTAAGCTTTTCTGCACGCCCTGCTTCGTAGCCGTGCCGTGCAGCTGCGCTACAAAGTCGCGCTATGCGGCGCCGCGCAGAATTCAAATATCTGCCCGCATGATTAAACTTAACCGCGCTCTGTTTTTCTATCACGTCGTGCGTATGCTGCGAAGTAAGCCGTACCGCGCGCCCTGTTTCGGCACTATCTACGCGCGGCAAAACGCAGCGCGGAGCGAACGGCAGCTCTTGAATAAATTTTAAAATTTTAAATCCACGCTGCGATATGAAATTTTGCGCTGTGTTCACAAGACGCGCTGAAGCGCGCGTAAATTTTAAAATTCCAAACCGATTGCGCGGCGGTTCGGGCGTAAATTTTAAAATTCTAAATCCATTGTGCGACGCTGGCGTTAAATTTAAAAACCCCGTCGTCGTCCGCAAGCCAAAGCGTTTCGCGCCTAGAAATTTTAAAAATTTCATCGTGCGC
>NZ_CALIMY010000048.1 GCF_938045205.1 uncultured Campylobacter sp. | reverse complement strand
TTTGCGGATTTCATACCCTCTCCGAGCGACATCTCGCAGGAGCTTAAAATCGTTTCGGCGGCGGATCTGCAAGGCACTCTAAACGGCACGGATGAAATTTCAAATCTTGCGGATGAAATTTCGGATTTAAATTTAAATCGCGCCGCAGATGAAATTTCAAATTTAAACCCTGCCGCCGCGGATAAAATTTTAAATTCCAAAGAGGCTGGTTTTGAAAAATCCCGCACGATCTTAATTAGCGCTATCGCCAAGCCTTGGCGCTTGCAAGAGTTTTTACCGCTCGCAAAAGCCCACGCATTTTTCCCCGATCATTATGATTTCAAAAAAGAGCAGATTTTAGAGCTGCTAAGGCGCGAGGACGCGGAGCATATCCTATGCACGGCGAAAGATTACGTGAAATTAAGGGATTTGAGCGCGGAAATTTCGGTGATTTTGCTAAATTTAAAGCTAAGCGAAAACTTTATCCGCAAAATTCAAAACTACATAAACCAAGCTATGATAAAATAAGGTTTTAAAGGAATTTTATGATAAAAAAGAGCAAAACCGCCGAAGTCATCATCTCCGCGCTGCCCTATATCCGTAAATTTAGAGATAAAATTTTCGTCGTCAAATACGGCGGCGCGGCGCAAACCGACGATACGCTCAAGCTTGATTTTGCCCGTGACATCGTGCTTTTGCATATGGTCGGCATCAAGATCATCGTCGTGCACGGCGGCGGCAAAAAGATCAATCAGACCCTGGATAAGATCGGCGTGAAGAGCGAATTTTGCGATGGACTTCGCGTAACGAGTAAAGACGCGATCGAAATTACCGAGATGGTGTTAAGCGGCGCGGTAAATAAAGAGATCACGGCGCTTTTGAACCAAAACGGCGCGCCCGCGATCGGCATCAGCGGCAAGGACGGCGGGCTTTTGAGGGCAAAATTCCTCGATGAGAAAAAATACGGCTTCGTAGGCGAGATCACCGAGGTAAATACCAAGCTGATAAACGACCTGCTACAAAAGGACTATCTGCCGGTAATCGCCCCGCTTGCGGGCGGCGAGACGGACGAAAACATGAGCTTTAATATCAACGCCGATCTCTGCGCCAGTAGGATCGCAGCTGCGCTAAAAGCGAGCAAGGCGATATTTTTAAGCGACATTGACGGCGTGCTCGATAAAGAGGGAAATTTAATCAGCAAGCTCGATGCCGCGCTCATTTCGAAACTCAAAAAAGACGGCACGATCGCAGGCGGCATGATCCCCAAAGTCGATGCGTGCCTGCAGTGCGTGCGAAACGGCGCAAGTGCCGCGCATATCATAAATGGCAAAATTCCGCACTCGATCCTGCTTGAGCTTTTCACGGACGGCGGTATAGGAAGTTTGATAAAGGAAGAAATTTAGGCGCGAGGCGGATGCAGCAGGCTTAAAACCGCAATGCCGCAAGTCCGTGCAAGCAGTGTAAGCGATCAAATTTAAAGCGCCTAGGCGGGCGTAAATTTTAAAATTTTAAAAAGGAAAAAGATGAAACTGGTTTCTACGAGAGATTTTTCGCAAAAAGCGGATCTTAGCTACGCGCTGCTAAATCCGAGCGCGAGCGGCGGCGGGCTTTTCAGCCCCGAGCGGATGCCGCTTTTGAGCGAGGATTTTTTTAAGCATTGCGAGGATCTGAGCTACAAACAGATCGCGCTTAAAATCATCGAGAGTTTTGATTTTGACGTAAGCAGCGAGGTCTTTGAAGACGCGCTAAAGCGCTACGATAAATTTGAAAACCCCGCTTGCCCCGTCCAGATCAAAAAGCTAAGCGAAAACGCCTATATTTTGGAGCTTTACCACGGCCCGACGCTTGCGTTTAAAGATATGGCGCTGCAGCCCTTTGGCGCGCTTTTAAAGAGCATCGCAAAATCCAGGAATGAAAAATTTTTAATAATGTGCGCCACGAGCGGCGACACGGGGCCTGCGACGCTGGAGGCCTTTGCGGACGATGAAAACATCAAAGCGGTCTGCCTCTACCCGCAGGGCGGCACGAGCGAGATACAGCGCCAGCAGATGGTAAAGCAAAGCGCGGCAAATCTTAAAATTTTAGGCGTGCGCGGCAACTTCGACGATACGCAACGCGCGCTAAAATCGCTGCTAGCTGACGATGATTTCAGAAACGAGCTCGCGCGAGCAAATTTAAATCTAAGCGCCGCAAACTCCGTAAATTTCGGCAGGATTTTATTTCAAATCATCTACTACCTCTACGCTAGCATCTATTTCTCGAAGCACGGCGTATTGAGCCCCGAGCAAAATTTAAAGCAAAGCGATCAGTGCACGGCGTGCAGTCAAAATTTAGACGCTGCGACAAGCGCAAACAGCGCGCAGAGCGTAAAACAGGGCTCTAAATTTAATACTTTCGACGTCATAGTGCCTAGCGGAAATTTCGGCAACGCGCTGGGAGCGTATTTCGCCAAAAAAATGGGCGCAAAGATCGGCAAAATTAAGATCGCTTCAAACGCGAACAATATCCTGACCGAGCTTTTTACGCGCGGCATCTACGATCTGCGAAAGCGTGAGCTCATCCGCACGATCAGCCCTGCGATGGATATTTTAGTTAGCTCCAACGTCGAGCGGCTGCTTAGCGATCAATTCGGCGATGCGCGCACGAGCGAGCTGATGCAAAGCCTGGCGCGAGATAAATTTTATAAGCTTAGCGCGAGCGAGCTTGCGAAGCTGCAGGAGATTTTTGAGGCGGATTTTTGCGACGATACGCAGTGCGCTAAATTTATCAAGCAAGAAAGTGAGCACGGCGTGCTGATCGATCCGCACACGGCGACCTGCTTTAAGCTACTTGACGAAAGCCGCCTAAATCTCGTCATTTCAACCGCGAAGTGGATTAAATTTACGCCGTCGATGATCGGCGCGATCAAAGGCAGGGCTTGCGAAGACGAGCGAGCCGATATGATCGCGCTTTCGAAGGAATTTCGCAGCGACATTCCGCCGCAGATCTCGCGCCTTTTTAGCGCGCCGCAGGTACACTCCAGCGTCGTGGAACAAAGCGAGATCAAAAACGCCATAATGGAGTGGATCAAAAAATGATAGTAATCCCCGCGCGCCTTGCTTCGACGCGCTTTAAAAATAAAATTTTATGTGAGTTTGGCGGCGTGCCGATGTTTATCAAAACGGCTCAAAATGCCGCAAAGGCGGACCGCGTGCTAATCGCTGTGGATGAACCGCAAATTTTAAAAATCGCGCAAGATTACGGCTTTGACGCCGTTCTTACCGCGCGCGAGCATCAAAGCGGCACCGATCGCATCGCTGAAGCGGTCGCAAACGCAGCTCTTGCGGAGGATGAGATCATCATCAATATCCAAGCCGACGAGCCCTTTTTTGAGAGTGAAAATTTGATTAAATTTAAAGATTTCGCCAACGCCATGATCGCGCAAAAGGGCGCATTTATGGCGAGCTGCTACAAATATATAAGCCAGGAGGCGGCAGGGGATCCGAATTTAGTCAAGCTCGTGCTCGACAACGCAGGCTTTGCGATCTATTTTTCGCGCTCGCTCATCCCTTACCCGCGCGCGGCATGCGAGTGCTACCTCGGACACATCGGCATCTACGCATACAGCGTGCGAAATTTAAAGCGCTTTTGCGCCCTGCCCGCCTCGGTGCTGGAAGATACCGAAAAACTCGAGCAGCTTCGCGCCATAAGCGCCGGCGAAAAGATCGCGATGCTAGGTATCGAGACTGCGAGCATCGGTATCGACACGCCGGCTGATTACGAGCGCGCGCTAAAGGAGTTCGGCAATGGAAATTGATCGCGCCTTTTTAAACATGAAATTTAAAGCGAACGGACCCACAAAATTTAACGATAATAGGCTGTGCGGCACAGTATTTGGGGTGCACAGACCTGCCGCGGAGCGTAAAATTCTAACGCGACGTAAAATTTTAGCGGAGCGCGGAATTTTAAAATTTAAAGATGCGAGCGCAAGATGAACTACGATGAATACAGATCCGCAGTAGATACGCTAAATGCGTGGGCGCGAGCATATTACACCGACGATAAGCCGATCGCGAGCGACGAGGAGTACGACGAGCTTTATTCGCAAGCGGAGAAATTCGAGGAGCAAAATCCCGAGCTCGCGCTGCCCTACTCGCCTACGCGGCGCATCGGAGGCTCGATCAGCGAGGGCTTTTCTAAGCTCGCTCACGGCGCGCAGATGTGGTCGATGGAGGATATTTTCGACGATGCGGACCTTTTGGCGTGGCTAGCTCGCGGCGAGAAGAGCAGCGCGCAGTTTTACGTCGAGCCGAAATTTGACGGCGCAAGCTTAAATCTAACTTACGAAGGCGGCGTGCTGATAAGCGCGGCGACGCGCGGCGACGGGCTTATAGGCGAGGACGTGACGCAAAACGCAAGAGCGATCAAATCGGTGCCGCTTCAGATCCCCTACGCGCAAAGGATCGAGATCCGCGGCGAGACGCTGATCGCAAAGAGCGATTTTGACGCGCTAAACGACGAGCGCGCCGCAAACGGCGAGAGTCTGTTTTCAAACCCGCGCAACGCCGCCGCGGGAAGCCTGCGCCAGCTAGATAGCGCAATCGTAGCGAAGCGGAAGCTAAAATTTATCCCGTGGGGGGTGGGCGAGCATTCGTTAAACTTTGCGCTGCACTCGCAGATAATGGAGTTCGTACGCAGCCTAGGTTTCTTACGCGACGAGTTTTGCCGCATCTGCTCGGATATAAGCGAGATTAGGAGCGCGTACGAGGCGCTGCATAGCATGCGCGCAAGCAAAGATCTGATGCTAGACGGCATGGTAATCCGCGTAAACGAGCTTTCAAAGTGCGTGCAGATGGGCTATACGGTGAAATTCCCGCGCTTTATGGTCGCGTATAAATTTCCCGCGGTCGAAAAGGTAACGCGGCTGCGCGAGATCAATCTGCAGGTCGGTCGTACCGGCGCAGTCACCCCCGTAGCCGTCGTAGATAGCGTAAATATCGACGGCGCGAACGTTTCAAACGCGACGCTTCATAATTTCGACGAGATCGCGCGGCTGGGGCTGATGAAAAACGATTTCGTGGGCATCATCCGCAGCGGCGACGTGATCCCGAAGATCACGAGCGTTTACAAACAGCGCAGAGACGGCACGCAGAGTGAAATTTCGCGCCCGGGTCGCTGCCCGGTTTGTGGCGAGAAGCTACTTGACGAAGGCGCGCTCATAAAGTGTCAAAACCTCGATTGCAAGGCGCGTGTGATAGGCTCGCTGATCTATTTCTGCTCCAAAAAATGCATGAATATCGAAGGGCTAAGCGACGCGACGATTACGCAGCTTTTTGAAAGCGGCAAAATTTCAAAGATCGGCGATATTTACGCCCTCAGCGCGCAGGATTTGGCGGATCTCGAGGGCTTTGCGGATAAAAAAATTTCAAATCTTTTGGGTGCGATAAATGCGAGCAAAAACGCGCCGCTTGAGCGCTTCATCGCTTCTTTGGGGATCGAACACATCGGCGAGGTGGCCGCGCGCAAGATCGCTGCGGCATTCGGGCAGGATTGGCTGGATGCGAACGAGGATGAAATTTTGCGGCTGGAGGGCTTTGGAGAGGCGATGGCGAGGAGCCTAGCGGAGTTTTGCAAGATAAATCGCGAAAAAATTCTAAATTTAAGCGAAATCATCACGCCGCGCGCGCCCCAGATGCAGACCACTAAAAGCGTCTTCACGGGCCGCAGCGTCGTCATCACCGGCACGCTCAGCCGTCCGCGCGACGAGTTTAAGGCCAGGCTTTTGGCTATGGGCGCGAAGGTGCAGGGCTCGGTATCTGCCAAGACTGACTTCATGCTCGCAGGCACAGAAGCGGGCTCCAAGCTGCAAAAAGCCCGCTCGCTTGGCGTGCGGGTGATTGACGAGAGCGAGTTTGAAGCACTCGCGAGCTTGGCGACGACCGGTGCGAATTCACCTAGCAAGAGCGAGCCTGAAGCGCTTGCAGGGAGCGGCGAGTGAAGGTTTTTTGCTGGGTGCCGAACCCACACGCAAACGGCGCGGGGTTAAATTTTAAAAGTGACTTTCGTCCTGCGGCGCTTGCGTGTTTTACGAAGTGCGAGAATTTTAAAAATTTTAAAGAGTGTGAGGAGGCGGTAAATTTGCTGCTAGAAGCGAGGATAGCAAATCGAGCGGTCAATGTAAGATCGCTGGGCTTTAAGGCGCGTGCAAAAGCGGCAGACCGAGAGGCGATTTCTGCTAGGCGGGCGGGCTCCGGCTGCCCCGGTGCTAAAACGGCGGGTACGATGCCGATAGATGTTGTGGGTGCAAGTAAGAATATCTCAAATTTTGCGCCGCTCAAACACTGCGCCGATAGGAAAAATTTTAAAATTTTCGCTAGCGACGAGATAAAATTTGCAACGCACGGCGAGCTAAAATTTACAATGCGCGGTATGGCTAAATTTGCGGCACGGCGCGGACTAAAGTTTGAGCCTTGCGGTACTGCTGCGCACAATTTTGCTATGCGCGATAAAATTTTAAGCTCAAGGCCACGCAAAAGCCGCGCAAGCTTTAAAATTTCATAGCAGCCGCATGAGAAAAGAGCTATTGCGATCCGTGGCCATTAAAC
>NZ_CALIMY010000047.1 GCF_938045205.1 uncultured Campylobacter sp. | reverse complement strand
CTAGATTAGCGCAGCCTCTCTTTTAAAATTTCCCAAATACCGGGCATTGCCAGCAGTCCGTTATGCGGCGCGTCTGGTATTTCATAAAATAGATCGCCCGCCTTAAGAGATCCCGCAAGATCGCGACAGTGGCGTACCGGTATCAGCTCATCTGCGGCTCCGTGGATGAGCGTGATCTGCGTGCCGCGTGCCGCTTGCAAAAATTCCGCAGTCGGAATCTTATAGCGGATCAAAAATTTCGGCACGAAGGGGATTTTTTCGTGCGCGAGCCGCTCGAAGCTAAAATATGGCGCGAGCAAAATCAGCCGCGCCGCATCCCACTTCGCAGCCTGCTGAGCCGCGATGCCGCTTCCGATCGAGTAGCCGATCATCGCGAGCTTCTTGGGCGAATGCTGCGCCAAAACGTAACGGCTCATCGCATCCGCGCTCGCCAAAAGCTGCTGCTGCGATGAAATTTTGCCGTTCGATTTGCCGTAGCCCGGGTAATCGAAAATATAAAAATCATATCCCAAAGCCGCAAAATCCGCGCCGTATGCGCCCCAGCCGCTTACGTCACCGAAGTTGCCGTGAAAGAACAAAATCGCGCCTTTAGGCTCTGCCGCGCTAAATTTTAGCCCGTTTATCGATCTGCCCTCAAACGGAATATTGATCTCTTGAAATTTTATCACAGCGGCTTTTGCGTTATTGCCCGCATCGCCGTTTACTGCGGCGTTTTCGCCAATATGCTCGGCGCTAGTTTGAGCGCTTTCGTTTTTGATCTCGCCCGCTGCGGCGCCGTTTTCCTTTACGCCGCCAATCGCCGAAGCGCTTTCGTCCGCGCCGCCATTTATCGCCGCGCCATTTTGCGTAGCGGACATTGATGCCTCTAAATGCTCGCCGTTCTCGGGAACGTTTACAAGTCCTGCAAATTCGGAATTTTCAAAACTGAATTTGAAGTTTTTATCTAGCGGCTCGCCCAAAAATATCAGCCGCTCCTGAAAGATATAAAGTCCCGCCGCGATCGCTGCATAAAGACACGCCGCGATAACGCACAGCCTAAATAAAACCCTCATCGCCGTCCTTTAAATTTAAAACAGAGGCGCAAAAACGCGCGGCGGCACACGAAATTCCATCTCGCCGCTAAACTTTAAACTCGCTCAAAAACCATTGAAATGCTAGGATCAGCCCCGGCGCGCGCACGATCTTTTCGTCGAACATAAACTCTCGCGCCTTGGCTGCGGGCAGGTAGAAAAGCTCGATCTTCTCGCCGTCCACGCCGCCGCCGCGACCTAGCTTCATCGATTCGTCGATGCACGCGAAGTATAAAATTTGACGGTTCGCCGCAAAGCCAAGGGCGCTGTAGTAGCTCGTGATAAATTTCAGATCTTTCACGGCATAGCCCGTCTCCTCGAGTACCTCTTCGATCGCCGTTTGCTCCTCGCTGATGCCCTTGTCTAAAATGCCAGCGCAAAGCTCATAGGTGTAGCCCTTTTCGGGCGAATTTATTAAATTTTCCTCTTGATAAAACCACACGCTGGGGCGAAACTGCTTAACGAGCAAAAGCGCGTCGCGCTGCGTATGATAAAGCAAAATCGAGACGCTATCGTGCACCTTGACGCAGTCCCACGCGCGCGCTACGCCGTCCATTTCAAAATTTAAGCGAAAGGGTTTAACGAAATTCGAGCTTTTAAGCTCGGAAATTTTAAAATTTTTTATAGTAGTATCCACGTCGCAAGTCCTAAAAAGCTAAAAAATCCCACGATATCCGTTACCGTGGTAAGCAGCACGGAGCTACCGACGGCGGGGTCGATATTTAATTTTTTAAGCGTGATCGGAATGACGGCGCCGAAAAGCCCCGCGAGCGTTAAATTTAGCACCATCGACATCGCAATTACCAGCCCCAAAAGCTTAATGCCGAACCAAAAATACGCCACAAACCCCATTAGCGTGGCAAAAATGAGGCCATTTATAAAAGCGATCGTGATCTCGCGAAAGAGAACCTGCTTTTTGTCTTTAAACGCTATCTCGCCCAAGGCCAGGCGGCGCACGGTTACCGTAAGCGCCTGCGTGCCGGTGTTGCCGCCCATGGAGGCGACTATCGGCATAAGTACGGCGAGCGCGACCAACTTTTCGATAGTGGCGTCGAAAAGCCCGATGATCGTGGAGCTTACGATCGCCGTGCATAAATTTACCGCTAGCCACAAGGCGCGCGCGCGACCCGCCTTAAAGATCGTAGTCTCATCGTCTTCGGCTTCGTCATCGACGCCCGCGAGGTTGTAAATTTGCTCGGTGGCGCGCTCTTGGATGAGATCGTGGATATCATCGGCGGTGATACGCCCGATAAGCACGCCGTTAGCATCGACAACGGGGATGACGTTAAGGTCAAATTCTTCAAAGTCCTTGATTACGTCGTCGATCTTGTCAGTATCGGTGGCGAAGTGGATTTTGTTTTCGGCGCCGAATTTTTGTGAAATTTGCTCCAACGTGAGTGAAAAATCGTATAAAATCAGATCGGACGTCGAAAAGGTAGTAAGCAGATGTCCCTTTTTATCGAGCACGAAGAGCTGAAAGACATTCTCGATCTCATCCTTTTCGCGCATAACGCGCAGCATCTCGACCGCCTGCCCCAGGGTCTGATCCTGCCTCGCGCTAAAGACCTCGGTCTGCATATACGCGCCCGCCTCATCTTCGCTATATTTGGAGATAGTAAGAATATCGTGGCGATCGTCCTCGTCAAGCCCATAGAAAATCTGCTCGGCCTTGTCCTCGTCGATTTCGCCGATGTTTTGCAAAAGCTCCGCCTGATCGTCACTTTCTAGCTCCTCAATCGCTTTTACGATCTTTTCGTGAGGTAGAGTTTCGATGACGTCTTCGAGCATATGCTCGGGCATCTCAAGCGCAGCATCGGCAAGATCCTCAGGATCTAGCTTTTTTAAGAATTCTACGTATTTTTCTTCGTCATGCTTTTTTAGAGTTTTTAAATGCTCCGTAAGATCGGCGGCACTCAGCTCATGCTCAAGCGTATCGCCTAGATGCGCATCAAGAAGCGCTTTGGCTTCCTCGACGTCGTCCAGCTGCTCTTTATTTTCCATTTTTGGCCTTAATTTATCGTGATAAGCGACTCGTAGTTTTCAAATTTAGCCGGGTTTTTCGAGCCGTCTTTAGCCGCAGCCATTCTAGCGTCCATATCTTTGACGAGAGCTTTAAATTTAAGCTCCTCAGCACTTATGACGTTAGTTTTTTCAATCTTGACTACCTTAAGCGGATCTATAGCCTGCTTATTTTTATAAAGTCCGAAGTGCAGATGCGGTCCCGAACTAAGCCCGGTCGAGCCCACGTAGGCGATTAGCTGACCTTGCTTGACGCTAACGCCTGCTTTTGTGCCGCTAGCAAAGCCGCTAAGATGCGCATAAAGCGTACTGATACCGCCGCCGTGGTTGATCTCTACGGTGTTGCCGTAGCCGTTTTTACGTCCTACGAAGCTAATCTTGCCCGCCCCTGCGGCATTTACCCTAGTGCCTTTGGGGGCTGCATAATCTACGCCTAAGTGCGCGCGATATCGCTTTAAAATCGGATGAAATCTTTTAGGGGTAAAATAGGATGAAATTCTAGTATAAACAAGCGGCGTGATAAGTAGAAAAGATTCGACCTTTTTACCGCTTCGGTCGTAGTATTTATCATCGAAAAAATATAGCGATTTGGGCTTTTTATTTTCCTCGATCATTCCTGCGGTGATATTTACTCCGCCAAAAGGCTTGCCAAGGCGCGTTTTTTGCTCATACAAGATCACAAGCCGATCGCCCTTTTGCAGCTTTTTAAAATTTACCTCATTTTTAAAAACAAGCATAAACTCATTCGCTAAAGCCGCATTGCCCGTAGCTTTGATGATATCTTGATAGGGTGAGCTTTCGATCTGAATTCCTAAAGAGTAGCTGTTTTCCTCATAAACTATCGGAGTATAAACGAATCTAAAAGTGCCGAATTTATCGCGGTAGATGTGGATCTGAAGCTCCTCGCTGACAGGGATTAACAGCTGAGAGACGCGACCTGCTGGATCACGCAAAATTTGACACTCCACGCCAGCTCGTACCTCGGCGGCAAGCTCCTGATCCTCTTTATCCAGGTCATAATATACAGACGCGGGGATGCCCGCAGTTTCCATAAATTGTAGCAGACTTACGCCATCGGGCCAGGCAAACTTCTCTACGCTGGGGTTGTTCGCAAAAACTACGCCTATCCACAGAAAAAGCAATATAAAAATTCTAGTCATATAAAAACCGCTTTGAAATATTATTTTAAGGCGGGATTGTAACGAAAAAACGCTTATATTTCGTAAATACCGCGGAATTTTATCGCTAATTTCAAAGTTTTATGTATAATTAGCCAAAATTTTATTCAGGAGTAGAATTTTGAAAAAAGCTTTACTTATTTTGAGTCTATTTTTAAGCGTGGCGATAGGGGCGGAATTTAACATGCCGCGATACGAAACCGCCCTACTTAGCGTAACTGATGGTTCGGGTGAGATCACAGATAGCCCTACGATTGCCGTAGGCAGCAGCGGAGTGGTGATGCATAATTTCGGTAGCGGCGCGAGCTCCATCATCGCGCGTGCCGTCGTGACACAAAAAAGCGCAGGCAAGGCAAAGGTGCGATTTGAGGTCTTTGATATGTTAGCTCAAGAGGCACTGCCACTGCCTAAAATTTTACCCTCAAGCGGCGATAAAGTGATCTTAAATTTCCTCTATGACCGCGCCATAATCGTCGCGCCTAACGCTGAAATTTACGAGCAGGTTATCAAGGCTTTCCCTAATATAAATTTTATCCACCCAGATCTTGGCGGCGCCTATCTTAGCTACAACCACAAGCCAAATCCTAGCCGAGACGATTTTCGTAAAATTTGCGCGCAAAACAGCGCCGGACTGATTTTTATCGCGATGGATAAACAAGGCGTATTTGCCGACTGCGGTAGTTTCAAGCCTTTGCGTACGTTCGCTAGCGGCAGCGTGGCTTATTATCAGCTGCCATTTTACTCGCGCGTGGGCGAGATAAAGACCGTCATTTGGGACTTTACTAACGGCCCTATCAGCGATTACGACAAACACTACCGCTATTTGCTGGGCTTAGACGGCGATGAATAGCGCCGCGCAAGCGTTTTTTACAAATCTATTAGGCGCGGATAATGCCTATTTTGACGAGGCTCATCGCACGGCATACTGCTACGACGCGACAAAAAAGCGCTGTCTGCCGGACGGCGTGCTTTTCCCGCGAAGTGAGGACGATGTCAGTCAAATTTTAAAATTCTGCAATGAAAATTTAATCCCCATAGTTCCAAGAGGCGCAGGTAGCGGTTTTACTGGTGGATCTTTAGCCGCAAACGGCGGAGTGATTTTGGCATTTGAAAAACATATGAATAAAATTCTAGAAATCGACATGCAAAATCTACTCGCCGTAGTCCAACCCGGCTGCATAAATATCGATCTGCAAAAAGCAGCCGCAGCGCGCGGGCTTTTTTATCCGCCCGATCCCGCAAGCCAGGATTATTCCACGCTAGGAGGCAATGTTGCCGAAAACTCCGGCGGTATGCGCGCCGCAAAATACGGCATCACCAAAGACTACGTAATGGCACTGCGTGCGGTACTGCCTAATGGAGAGGTGATCCGAGCGGGCAAACGCACTATCAAAGATGTCGCAGGCTTCAACGTGGCAGGAATTTTAATCGCAAGCGAAGGTGCGCTTGCCATCATCACCGAAATCACGCTCAAACTAATCCCGATGCCAAAGCTTAAAAAGACTGCGATGGGCGTCTTTCCTAGCGTAGATGCGGCAATGAATGCCGTGTATAAGACGATGGCTGCCGGTATTACGCCCGTGGCGATGGAATTTTTAGACGCGCTGTGCATAGCCGCGGTCGAGGAGAAATTTCACAAAGGCTTGCCGAAGGGCGCGGGCGCGATTTTGATCTGCGAAACAGACGGCAATTTAGAAGCAGTGCTTTTGGAGGAGCTCGCGCTCATAAAAGAAATTTTCGTTCAAAACGGCGCGAGCGACTTTCGCATCGCAGAAAGCGAAGAAGAGCGTGCGGGCATTTGGTTTGCGAGACGCAACTGCTCGCAGGCGATCAATATCTACGGCACGCTTAAGCTAAATGAGGACATCACCGTCCCGCGCTCGCAGCTGCCCGAACTACTGCGCCGTATCGCGCGCATCGGCGATAAATACGGCGTGCGCGTGCCCTGCTTCGGGCACACGGGCGATGGCAATGTCCACACCAACGTCATGGTCGCCGACAAAAAAGATGAAGCTCAGGTGCGACGCGGACATGACGCGATCACCGAAATTTTCAAAGCTGCAGTTGGTCTTGGCGGTACACTCAGCGGCGAGCACGGCATCGGACTAAGCAAAGCAGAATTTATGCCACTAGCTTTTAGCGCAGCAGAGATGGAGCTATTTCGCGCAATCAAAAGGGCTTTCGATCCAAAAGGCATCTTAAATCCCGGAAAAATGGGGCTTTAAAATTAAAATCTTCATCCAACTTCTACGGTGATTTGAAATCGATTTATCCCACTTATCTCATCTAAAATTTTACTTTCTTACAATATGCCTGCTTAAAATTTATCTTGCTTGCAATTTAGCTTATTTGCAGGCTACTTCGAGTTAGTTTTAAGCTTGATCTACCCATTTACAGATCGATTTTGCTTGCTTTGCAATGAATAATTTCACTTGTTTATTGATAGATTCCCATTCCCTTGTGAATTGATTTTATTTACTTCGCAAATTAATTATCCCGTGCGATCTTCTTCGGATATTTTTGCCATATCAGCTGTGATTACATAGCTACTCGCTAGTTTGCACAATTTTTTCTCTTTCAGGGATGCACTAAGATTATGATTAAATCCCTATATCGCGATGGATAAGTCTATGACAAGTTAAAATTCTGTCAATAAAATCCACAGCATAGATTAAATTCTAACTTCCAAAATACTGAAATTTTAAAATCACTATCTACCGCTATTATCGCAATATGCGAAATTTCAGCAATAAAATTTAAAGACAAAATTTCACGAAATTTCATAAAATCCCATAAAGCTCCGCAAAATTTCTACGCTAATTTCGATCTCGCCGTATTATCATCTAGCTAGCCCTGCTATCTATTTAGTCGCATTAGCCTCGCTTGCATTTATTTTATTCATCGCGGCTACTACATTGCAGCTAAACTCAGCTCCCAGCTTGCAGGCTTTGTCGTAGTAGATCATCGCCTTATCCAGATCCGGCTCGCCAAATTCCTTTTTTGAATACGCTAGCCCGACCCTTTGGCATCCCTCCGCCAAAGCAGCATCGCAAGATTTGAGGAAAAACTTAAGAGCGCCCTGATAGTCTTTCTCTTCGTAGCTAGCGACCGCAGCGTTTAAGCAGCCCTCGCCTAGTCCCAAATCGCATGATTTGGCAAAAAATGCGAACGTATTTTTCTTATCAGCATTTTTATAAGAGATTATCGCGGCGTTGTAGCAAGCTTTGGCAGCTCCAAGCTCGCACGCTTTGGAATAAAACCGCGCGGACTTGCCCTTATCTTTCGTAGTTTTATATAAATTTTGCTCGTCGTAATATAAATCTCCCGCGATAGCACAGCTATTTTCCAGCCCCGCTTCGCAAGCTTTTTCAAACGGCTTTTTCGCTGCCTCATAATCGCGCTCCTCAAGCAAATATGCTCCGTAGTCTTCGCACGAATTAGCCCTACCGACGCCGCATCCGACAAACGAGACCCCCTGCGGGAAAAATATCTGCGCGAGCAAGTAGGCTGCTACGATTAGTGCGGTAATCGACACTAAAATTTTCATTTTTGCTCCTTTTAAATTTTAAAAATAATTATAGCAAAAAGCGAGGGATAAAATTTTAATTTTTGATAATAGCTGTGAAATCTCCGGCGAATTTTTGCAAAATTCCTATCAAAATCCCAAGCAAAATTTTAAATAAAATTTTAAACGGAACTTTGAGCGGAATTTTAAAAAGACAAATTAAAATTTTACTTGCAAGATTGTTTTTATGGCTGGCTATCCCACTTTTTTACTCGCACGTCTATATGACTGTCCACGGCTATAGTATTTTATAATAGGACTAAAACGTATTTAATCCTTAAGGTCTTAAGCACCTGCAGCCTCTGCAATGGCGATTTATCAGAGCGATAATTTAGTGCATAAAATATTTTGTCGCGCACCAAACCCGTGACAAGCATCTTGCCGCGCCATAGAAAATTTTTGAAAATTTCACATTGCTGCTTAGAAATTTTAAAAAATTTTACGCCGCCAGCCTTTAAATTTTATCTTAGAAATCGGCTTGCCTATGCCAAAATCGCAAGCGTAATGCGTCTTTAGGCGTTTTGGCTCCAATACCCAGGCTTCTTAGATCTACACCACTTAGATATATGAGCCTTAAAATAATTTAGGCCGCGCAGTATCTGTATAGCGTACGTAAATTTCATCTATGTAGACTGCGATTACGATTTCAGCCGCGCAAGCCCAGCTCGTAAAATTCTGATAGTTTTAAAACCCAAATGCCACGTAGAATTTCTATCTATTTAAAGAGCTTCGCTTCAAAATTTTATTCGCTGCAAAGCGCAAGCCGCGCTCCCTAGCGCTCAAACTCTATCACAGCCTCCTCCTCGCCGAACCACATCACGGAGTTTTTCATATCGCAAAACCTCGCCTCGTCCGCCATCAGCTCAGCTAGCACCACTCGCGCCGTCTCGCTGTTTCGTGCCTCCGCAAACGTCTGCACGCTCTCATACCACAGCTCGCCCATCGCATCGTAGCTAAACGCCGCCGTCTCGCGCCTGGTGCTCTGTCCCTCTGGAAAGACGGGCATAGTTTTTGCATAGCGGACGATATTTAGTGCCTTTTGATTAGCCAAAACCTTTTGTGAATGCGCCGCCCAGTGTGCCACAAACTCCTGCTGCGTGATACCCGGCGCCTTTTTTACTAACATCGTGATCTTAAACATAACCGCTCCCTAAATGAAATCTATCTCAAAATTTACACCCTGTTCTATGATGCATCCGCGTTTTTGCAATTTTGCTTAGCGTTCTTTGCGTCTAAATAGACCTTGAAAAAACTTAAAATAGCAGCCGTGCGCGCAAACACAAATCGCCAAAATGCATAAACCTCGCCGTTTAAAACTTAAATCGCTGTCAATCTCGCTTGGTTTGACTGTCTATGGAGTAATTTTACGGCTACCGCCAAAATAAATTCCGCAGGCTCTTTGCAGGCAAAGTAAAATTCTGCCAAACCTTAGTGGACGATAAAATTTTACCGACTTTCGGCGCGCATAAATTCCGTCCGTTTAGGCGGGCAAGATAAAATTTTGCAAGCATTAAGTGATCGGCAAAACAGACGAATGGCAATTCTCTCTTGCGCAGCCGCGCGCAAATTGAGTTGCCACGCACGCGCCTAGCCCTTGCTCGCCAAAAATCTCTGCAAAATTATCATCGCGGCGATGCTATCAAAGCGCGGATCCTTGCCGCCGCTCTTAGCGCCTTTGCTCGCAAACTCCGCCGCCTCGGCGCTCGAAAAGCTCTCGTCTTGGAATTTTATCTCGCCGTCAAAATCCAGCAGCGAGGCGAAGTGTTGTATGCGCCTGCTCATCTCCTCCTCGCTCGCCCCGCCGCGCGGCACGCCCAGCACGAGCACGCTGGCGCCCTTTTCGCGCAGCAGCTCGCTTAGCTCGCGCGCGGCTTGGGTGCGGTTTTTGCGCAGGATCGGCTCGCACGGAAGCGGCGTCTTATCATCCGGTGCCGCCGCCACGCCGATACGTTTAAGCCCAAGATCGATCGCAACTATCAAATTTCATCCTTTTTAGTTCGGCTTCGGCAAGCCGCGCGGGTTTGTTTTAAGCTCAAGTGCTACTTGCAGAAGGTAAAATTTTACCGAGCCGCCTTTTTCTAAATTTAAACTCCGACCGCGCAGACTACGCGCCGTGCAAATAAGCCGTACCGGCGAGCGCGCCGATTAAATCACGGCGAGCAAGCGCCTGCCGCCGGCTACTTTGCCACGATCTTTGCGCCTAAAATTTCGATCCTGCCTTCAAGCTCGTATTCGTAAATTTTATCGCCGAAGCGCTCGATCGCCGCTTGCAGATCGGAATTTAGCGCTAAAAATTCCATCACCTCATCCTGCGCGCGCTCAGTGTTTTGCGTCGTCTGCGGAGCCAAAGACGCGACAAACTCCCCAAAATCCGCGATCAGTCGCGCCTGAGATTTTGCGAGCAGATCATTCGTGCCCGCGCTCTCGTCCATTCGGTGCGGCAGCACGTACACGGGCACGCCCATCTCGCGAGCCAGGCGCGCACTTTGCAGCGAGCCGCTGCGGGGCTCTGCCTGAGCGACGATCAGCGCCTCGGACAGAGCCACGACGATACGGTTGCGCTGCAAAAACTGAAATCCGCGCGCGCTCACGCCGTCCTCATACTCGCTAAGCGCGAGGCTACGCTCATAAATTTTGCCGATCATGGCGGCGTTTTGCGCGGGATAAATTTGATCAAGGCCGTTTCCAAAAACCGCGATCGTGTTTGGAAACGCCCCTTCATGCGCGGCTATGTCGCAACCGATCGCCGCGCCGCTTACGACGCAAAAGTCCGCATCGCTCAAAGCGCGCGAAAGGCGCAGGATCAAATTTTTAGTATAAACGCTCATCTTGCGCGAGCCCACTATCGAGATGCGACGCTTTTGCAGCACCGCCGGCTCGCCCCTAAAATACAGCTGCGCGGGCTCGCTCGCACCGAGCCTTCTTAAACTTGGAATTTTAAAACCGAGCTCACTCGTAGTACTCATAAATTTCGTCCAAATAGACCAAATCGACCTCGCCTAGGATGTCGGCGCTGTTTGCAAGCGCGCGCAGAGTGGAGCTTTTGGGATGGCCGATAGCGATGGCGTAACCCTGCTTTTTAGCAAGCATCACGGCTTCGCGCAGCTTTTTGCGCACCGCGGCGACGCTGTTTTGATTATCTAAAAACACATCGCGATGCACGTATCGCATGCCAAACCCCTTCATCGCCGCCTTAGCCTTGGTAGCGGGGCTCGTGCGCGAGTCGATAAATAAAAATCCATACTCGTTCATCGCGCGCAGTAGGTTTTGCATCGCGCGCTCGTCGGCGGTAAATTTAGAACCGGTGTGGTTGTTTATAAATTTAGCGTTCGGAAAGTCCGCGCGCAGCTTGGCTATGACGCCTCGCAACTTCTCGTAGTTATCCGAAGCTCGCAGCGTCGCGGAATTATTTTTAGCAGAGCTTGCCTCCATCGGCAGGTGGATCGCGTAATGCTCAAAGCCGCGAGCGAGCGAGCGCGTGTCCTTGCGCTGATACTCGGGCGGGAAGATGGACGGCGTCACGCGCACGGGAAGAGCGGCGATCTTTTGCGCCTGCTCGTCGGTGCCTACGTCGTCGATGATGATCGCTAACTTTGCGCGAGAGCCTGCGGGCAAAGCCTTGCGCGGCGATTTAGAAAGATCGTCTGCGCTGCCGGAAGCAGGACTTTGTGCAGTAGAATTTATGGAATTTTCTGGCGCGGAATTTACTGCGGTAAAATTTACGTCAGGTCCCTCACCCACCGAATTTGCGGCGGCGGAATTTGCGGAAGCTATAGAATTTACGGAATTTTGCGAATCGCCGTTTGCAGAATTTTGCCTCGCTAAATTTTGTCTTGCGGAATT
>NZ_CALIMY010000046.1 GCF_938045205.1 uncultured Campylobacter sp. | reverse complement strand
AAATTTCAGCGAGCATTCCGTCGATTCTGGTGCGCACGACGCAGTTATTCTCGGTAGGCTCGATGTGAATATCGCTACCGCGCATCTTAATAGACTGACTAATTATCATCTCAATGAGCTTCAAAATCGCCGAGGTATCATCGCTACTTCCGCTACCGCCGGTGTTGGCAAGCTCTTTGCGGATCTCCGCTACGAGCCCTTTAATGCTCTCTGAAAGCTCAAGCTTAGATAGATATTTATTTACTTGGTTTGGATCGGCTACTACGATTTTAAGCAGCTGTTTGCTAAACATAGCCTGCGCTTTATCTTGCGACTCAAGATTAAACGGATCAGAAAAAGCAACGTAAATATTCAGATCATCCGCTTTAACCGGTATCACGCCGTATCTTTTAAGCTGTGCGGTAGGGGTGCGTTCCGATAGTCTGAAGTCTATATCGATATCATCTAAATTCATATACGACAGGTTCATTTTTTTAGCTAGAATTCGCAAAAATTCCTTTGGATCCATCGAAAATTTTTCGCTTATATCGTCAAATTCTATCTGACGGCGCTTGTACAGCTCAACTAAAATCGAGCAAAAATCATCCTGGCTTAGATAGTTATCTCCGACTAAAACCTCTCCTAGCGTCAAGCCAATATCCATTTTGTCCTTTATTTCCGGAACAACGGTGCTAGTAAGGATATTGTTTCTTATTAAAATCGCAACAATCTGCTCTTCAATCTTCGTCATCGCAATCACCAATAAATTTTAATCGAGCTAAGCTTATCGCCAGCATAAATTGCAATTACCATCTTTTTTACCCCTTCCTCTTCTTTGATAAAAAGCTCGGCACGCTCGCCGTTTTCTAGGGTAAAGACATACGTATCACTCTTTTTTACGTATGCTCTCTCCGTAAATTTATCAAAAATTTCAGACAAAATATAATTAATTTTAGGCGTTCTTATATAGCTTATGTCTACGCCGTCGCAAAGCGCCAAATAAAGCATCTTTTTTTGAAAAATTATGGTCGAATAAAGAGAAGCATTCTCACGAGCCTCTTTCGTCTTATAAAGCATCACCGTAGGCACTACAAGCTCGTTTACTTTGTCCATCTTCAGGCACGCTTTGGCATACATATTTGCAAGTGCCTCGCTCTGCTCCTCGATGAATAAATTTCGCACGCTTTCTTGGCAGATGCGGTTATACTGACCGATCTGATCCCAGTTGCGCACGTCATCGGCACTAACTGCAAATAACGACGCGATCGCAAAAGCTAAAATATATAAAATTTTCATAGTTTATCGCTTCTTATCTTTGAAATGAGGTTAGAAATTTCGCTATTTTTCGCCTTTGCGTTAAAGGTCTCAAGAGCGTAAAGCGCGTCTTCCTTACGACCCTTTTTATAATTGGCTTTAGCAAAAATTATCCAGCTGGCGACGTTGTCCTTATCAAGCTCATTTGACGTAAGAGCCCATTTGATCGCATTGTCGTAGTCTTTCTTATTATACGCTTCTTCGGCTAGCGATAGCGAATACTCAATCTTATTCGTTGCATAAAATTTACTCTCCAAGCTCTGCTTATCTTCGCTTAAATTTGAAGTTTTTATCTCAATCCTGGAACTTAGTGGAGCGCTACTTGCGGTATTTGTAGAACCTCCAGAGAAATTTGATTTAGGTGGCAATGGAGCGCGTCCAAAATCTATAACCTCGTTTTTAGGCGGCTGATTTGCAAAAGCTGCGTTATTGGTATTAGGTACATTAAATGTAGGAGCATTTTGATTGCCAAAATTCTGTCCGCCAAAATTTTGACCGCCGAAATTCTGAGCCTGAGCCTGCCCGCCATAGTTTCCGCCATTTTCGTAATTATTGGTTATCTTAAACCCACCGGAATCCTCGCTGGATAGTACACCCACATCGTTTAAATTTAAACTTGGGCGTTCCTTTTCGTGTTTAGAGGCGCGGGCAACTTTCGGCGCGCTAATGTTGTAATCCTCTTTGGAGATATTATTTTGCACTGCAAGATCTGCCGCCTGCTGCTCGGCATCACTAGCAGAATTTGTAGCACCACCCTTGTCCTCAATATTTTGATTGATACTTGCCATACTGACGCTATCACTATCTTTAAGCAGCCAAAATATCGCTCCGATCGCAACCGAGATCAATATCAAAAGCCCCAAAATCGTCTTGTCGAATCTCAATACGAAATTCGGCTTAGATTTCAGGAAAGAAAACTGCTTTCTGTTTTTGTTATACTCTTCCCATTTTTTTTCAAGTTCGTTTACTTCGTAAAATTCAAGCATTTATTATCCCCGAGCCTATCGCTGCCATCTCTATAATTTTATTATTAATCTGCGAAAAACTAATTTCCGTAGGTTTGTTTACTTCATAATACTCAAAAAGCTCATACATCTTATACATAAGCTTGTTGATATTCCTCATATTACCGTCCGTTAAATTTAAAATCAAATCGAAATTATCGTCGCTAAACATAAAATAGTATTGTTGAAAGCCGTGAAGCACAAGCTTCTTTTCAATATATAGCTTGACTTCGCCTAAATTTGAATTAGGGAGCTCGATGCTCTCCCAAATTCTAGTTTTAAAATAATCCTTTGCGAGGCGATCTTCCTCGTCAGTCTTATGCACTGTAAATAAAAATTTAAATAATCTGGTATCTGCCATAAGACGAATTTTTTCTATCAAATTTCCGGGATACAGCTGAGCTTCGTCGAGCAAAATAACGACCTGCTCTACCGCTCCCACATTCGTAGAAATTCCAAATCTCTCTCTGTAAACTCGCATAAAATTCTCGTAATTATCAATCGGCTCGCTAGGAGTTGAATGAAAAATCTGCGAATAAAGCTCTAAGAAAAATTCTTTCTCATCAAAAAACGGCTGCGGCACAAATACAACTCTTACCTTTTTTTCAAGATCGACCTTGATTTTATTAAGCAAAAATGTCTTGCCACAGCCCGGTTTGCCGTAGAAAAGTATAAGTTTTAACGGCTTTTGCAAAGCATTTAAAATTTTATGATAAGCAAGGGTCGATTTATCGAGATTAACGAAGTCCGAGACTTCGTTATCCTCGATAAAAATCTCCTTGATCGCCGTATAATTATTACTCATTTTCGTAGATGGACTTTGAGTAACCTAGCTCTTTAAGCGAAGTAGCAAGCGGCGCGCCGGTATTGTCGATGATATGTGGAGTTACTACGAAGATTAGCTCCGATGTGCTCAAAACATCGGCAGTGCTTTTGAAAAGATTTCCAATTAATGGAATTTCAGCTAGCACAGGCACCCTAGTGTTATTCTTAGACTTAGTTGCACCAATCAAACCGCCTAAAATTACAGTATCGCCATCATCTACCCAAACTACGCTTGAGAGTTTCTTTTGCAAGGTATCAGGTGCGATATCTCTTCTGCCGTTTTCTTTTCTTACATTATCTTCGGCATATTTAAGAGAACTTAAAGACGGATTAATTCGTAGCATAATCCTATTATCATCTGAAATTTCAGGCAAGATATTCAAAAGAATACCTACAAAGATCGAATACTGATCATCTGACTGGGTATCTCCGCCTTGATAATCACCTGTAGTAGTGGATTTTAATACGTAGTTAATGGTATCACCTACAGAGATAATAGCAGGCTGATTATTCATCGTAGTTACCTTAGGGCTTGAAATAATCTTGGTTTTGCCCTTGGTCTCTAGGAAATTAATCAAACCGTCGATATTGAAATTTAGATTAGCTCCTATCGTCCAAGTTCCGTGAGTATCGCTAGCCTTTCCTCTATTTCCGTTATCTATGTGATAGCCTGAAAGCTTAGTCGGATCTCCACCTACATAGGTATTAAATCCTAGTTGAAATTTACTCCAATCTATACCAGTGGTGTATTCGTTATTTAGCTCGACAGATATGATATTTACATCTAGCAAGACTTGACGACTAAGGCGTTTTTGCATACCGCTTAGATATCTATCTACACGAGCTATCTGAGACTTCATAGCAGTAACGGTTACTAAACCGGCATTTTGATTTATAATAGGAGCGACTGCGACGTATTTTTCGGTACCGTTATTTAAAACAGAAGTGATTTCCTCGCTAATCTTCTCCCAAAAATCAAATTTCTCTTTGGTAGTGATCTTATTATCTTCTTTATTTTCTTTATCGTCGCTATCATCCACTTTCGTAGGTGCGGAATCGACAGAAGATTTAGTAACAGCAGTACCTTCTCTAATAGAAGTGATGTAATCCACCTTAAAAGTCCTAGTCTCTAGCGCTGAAATTTTTAATATGCCATGAGAATACTCATAGCTTAGATTATTCTCTTTTATGAGTAGATCTAAAACTTCGCGTAAAGAAAGGTCTTTGATGCTTACGCCCTGCAGTGGCTTACTCATCTCCTCTTGAGCGATAGCATCTTTTGCTACCACTGAAAAGCGGCACATATCGGATAGCTGAGTTAGCATCTCGTTTAGCGTAACGGTATCGTTAATCTTAATATTTAGCGCTTTCCTATCGCAGTTACCTGCAGTTGCAGGAGCGGCATATAAACTAGTAGCCGTAACAGACAAAGCAAGCATAGCAGCTATGCTAAGCTTTTTACTTATATGTAATAATGACATTTTGACTTCCTTGTTTTAGTGTTAGTTCGACTTTATTTTCATCGTCGTTGGTAATAATAACGCTATTGCCCGTTATTTGCACGATCTTATATGAGCCTACATATTCGCCCAAACCATACCACTTATCGTTTAGCTTAACCTTATCGCCCATAATACCTACTAGCTGATAACCTAGATCCACCTGCTGATTAGCTTCTCTAGGCGCATTAGCTTCTTTAGGATAAAACGGATCTTGCAAAGAAGCTATCTGCTCATCGCTAAGACCTACTCTAGGCTTACTAAGATCATCGAATATCGCATCGTACTTAGCTTTATAGGCTCCATTACTAGGCGCCACCGTCTGATTATTATCTACAGCAAATAGAGCAGTAGAAAGTAGCAAAGAGCATAAAATTAACTTTTTCATTAGTAATTTACTCCCCAGATAGATATACCGATGCTTCCACCGATTTTGCCGTTTTTAGTGGCATTGATATCCATCTTATTTACATCTACGATCATCTCCGATTGTTCGATAAGGTTGATATACCTAAGGACGTTCGAAAATGCTCCTTCAAATTTCACATCTATATCCAGCAAAGCTTCAGGCTGAAAAATTTGTTTGATGCTAGGCTCTCTTCTATCGCTGTGAATAGCATAAATTTTAATATTGTTATTCTCTGCGATCGTTGAGAGGCTATCCATAAACTTAGCCCAGTTCTTTTCATTATAGGTAAGCTTCGAAATTTCTTTTAGCTTACCGTCTAGATACTTACGCTCTTCAACGATATTGTTAAGGTTGGTCCTAGCACCATTGAGGATATTGCGCTTATTATCAACGAAAGCTTTAGGATCACCGCCGAAGAACTCATTATATTCTCTTTGTGCGCCTTCAAGCTTAGTCGTGGCAGTACTTAGATTTGTTTCGCTCTCCTCTAAATACGGATCCGCATAGCTACTCAAAATAAAGTAAGCTACCACACCCACAAACAACAAAGCTATATAAAAATAGTTATTTGCACTATTTCCCTTGGAGGCAAACCATTGATCAAGTTGATCTAATGAACTTTTCTTTTTCATTATTTAACCTCCACACTGATGTTGCTATCGTAAAAGACGGTTTTATTACCCTCTTGTAGCGCGATTGTTTTAGTATCCACGCCATACACCTCTTTTTTACTGATATCCTCTAAAAGCTCGGTCATCTGCTTATCGTTTTTGGTGCGCACCTGAACAGTTAGAGTCCTATTCTCATCACCGATCCTAACCATATTGCCCTTATTTTTAACGACCATATTGGTTAGCTCAAAAATAGAAACACCCTTCATAGCGTAATTGTTTTTCTTGTCTAAGATGGCATTAATTAGATCGCGCCTGTCGTTAAGCTCCTTACCACTCTTAGCAGCCTGGGCATTTACCTCTTTAGTCTCTTTATCCAAACGCGCACTTTCGGCTCTAGCAGGAACCATCTGATCTTCTAATCCCTGATATTCGCTAGTTTTATCATTAGCTACCATATTATTATAATAGCCGTAGCCGAAGTTATACGCAGGATACGCAGCGCCAAGTAAGCAGCCTAGCAGCATATAGCCTATCAGCTTGCCGGTTGATCTTTGAGTCAAAGGCGGAGGTCTCATAAACGGCGAGTAGTTGTGATCGTCGTCTTTAGTAACCAAATAATCTTGACCTACCAAGAACATCAAAATATCTAGCTGAGTGAGCGGATAATCTTTTGCGTTGATTGCAACATTAAAATTAAAATCCTTGTATCTTAGCTTTAGATTATTTTCTACAAAAACCTCGATCGCAGGAATTTTACCGATATCCGTTCCGATATAAACGTTTTGAATATTGACGTTGTAAATTTTACTAATACCGTTCAACACGTCGTTAATGTAGTAAAACATATCGTCAAAAATTTGGATCATGTAATCGCGTTCGGTCGGATTTTCTAAATTTACTCCCTGTTTGGAGAGCAGTCTATAAAAGCTCTCTTCATCGACTCTGCTACCGACTAGCTCGACATATTTTTCATGCAAAAATTTTAGGTTGTATCTTACTTGACGAGATTGAAAATATTCGCCGTTTTGATACACTACCAAAAACGCATCGTCGCGCTGCAAGTAGATGAAGCAGTCGATTCCGTCGCGAGTTAGGACGCCTCTATTATACAAGCCCTCGTATAAAAATGGAGCCATAGCCACATAGTCGATGTAGTTCGTCCTAGCGGCGATCGCATCGAATTCTGAAGTGAGTTTGGCATTGTCTACGACGAAAACATTAAAAATTCTATCATCGCCGCCAGCGCCTATTACCTCACTATAGGTGATTTTGTAATCCAAAGCGGTGTCAAGCCCCAGCTCCTCATACACCTTAACGACGATCGCATCTAAAAGATCCGCGTCCTCTACCGATCTGCTTATCTCAACCGTCGCAGTCATTATATCCTTATACGGAATATATGAGACGTAAGTTTCCTTCGCACGATTTGCTTTTGAGAAGTCGTGCTCGAAAACTTCATTCTCACTTAGACCGAATATGGTTTGCGTGACTTTGTTAATCGCAACAATCGAACTAGCATTTTTACTATTCTTTGCCATAACACTCCACTTCCAAATGAAATTTTCTACGCTGCTAATACTAATAGAAATAAAATAAAATGTCAATAGATAAAATCGGTTTTTACCCTAAATTCGTCATTTTTCCAGCTTTTTTTTACAAAAACTGTTAATTTTAAGTAAATTTTGACCTTAGAAAAATTTGAAATTAACTTTTTTGCTCGAATTCCGATCCGCTTGATCGCCTCGCCGTTTTTGCCGATCAGCATCTCTTTATGAGAATTAGTGTCCGTTATGACCCGCGCATATACCGAGATCAGACCCGGTTTTTCGACCACTTTTTCCATCACGACGTCGCTACAATACGGGATCTCGTCGCTCATGCCCTCAAAGATCGCCTCGAGTATGAAGTCGCGGTAAATTTCACGCTCGTTGGTTGCGCTTAAAATTTCGGGGTCGTAAAAATACTCGTGCTCGGGCAAAATTTTACAAATTTCGTCCAAAACTTGCTTTTTATAGACCTTTTTTTTGATGCTAACGGGGATTATCGCTTCGAATTTGTCGGTAAATTTTTGATATTGTAGGAGTCGCTGCACGATCTTTTCGTCGTTTACTTCGTCGGTTTTAGTTAAAATCACGATGTGTTTGGCGCCTGCGTTTAAATTTAAAAATTTTTCGTATTCAGATGTATCATCGTGCACGGGCGCTAAAAACAGCACCAAATCGCAACCCTCAATCGCTCCGAGCGCCACTTCGACCATCAGCTTATTCATCAGCTTGGCGCTTTCGTGCAGCCCCGGCGTATCCGTGAAAATCACCTGATCTGCGCCATTCATCGCGATGCCGCTAATCTTGCGGCGCGTGGCGTTGATTTTATGCGAAACGAGCGAAATTTTCTCGCCGCAGAGATAGTTTAACAGCGAGCTCTTGCCCGCATTCGTCCGCCCGATGAGCGTTACAAATCCGCTTTTCATATTTTCCTTAAATCAAAATTTTATCTTAATCTAG
>NZ_CALIMY010000045.1 GCF_938045205.1 uncultured Campylobacter sp. | reverse complement strand
TTGTATAGTATCACGCAGCGAAAGGTTTTTAAAAGGCGACGGCAATGATAAAAAGTATTATAGACCCAACTAATTTCGATATAGAATTTAGAAAAATAAGTAGAAATAAAAGAGGCGTAGCCAGATCGAGAATAGATTTTGAAAATATCGATGTCGAGGCTAAAATAAGGCTAGTTATGTTTTTAATTTCAAAAGCAAGCCACTTAGATAGCGTAGTTTATAAAATTCTTTTTTGGGAAAGAGATGAGAAAATAGAAGAATATCTTCTTAAAAATATGAAGGGGCAATACACAAAAGCTAAGCCTTATAAAAACGGCGCCAGAGCGGGCGTTATTTTTATAAAAGAAAAGACGCTTGAGCCAAATTTTTTGAGATCCATACTGCTGCGCCATTTTAATTTTGAGCTGGCAAAAGAACCCTCTTTGAACATTAGAGTTCAGTTAGCCGTAAACAATAAAGAGAAATTTTCGATTTTATTTGATATATACGATGACCGAGGCTGCTATGTGTATTACTTTTAAAATTTTATAATGAAAATATTTGAGGAAAGAGGATATGGCAATTTGGCAATGTGAGTTTTTTATTCTGCCTAAAAGCGATACCTACGATCTGCAATACGACCGGCAATATGGCAATATAAAGCTCTTTGAAGACGATAAGTATTGGAAAAAGGCAAAGATCAAAAAGAGATATTTTCTGAAATTTTCGCACCTATTAAAGCCCGAAAAATCTTAGTCTAACGAAATGGATCTATATGGAAGCGAAAACGGCAACCGCTTAGAGGTACTTTTTGATGCTAATAATATAATAGAGTCCGTTACGTTTCGTATCGATTTTAGATCCGAGTATGAAGCAGTATTAAGGGGCGTAATATCATTGTGTGAGAAAAACGGTTTTTGCATTATAGACGGCAATTTAAAGAATTTAAAATTATCCTTTAATGCTATAAAAGAGGCAATCAACAAATCCAAAAACAAAGAATTTTTTACAGAACTTGTTAGAAATAGTATAATAGGCGATAAAGACGAGTAGCCCATCATAGAAGCCGTAGACGATTTCAAATTTAAGGATGATTAAAAATGATTGTAAAATGTATAAAAGAAGATAGGCATGAGCATCTGAGATTAAATAGAACCTATTTTGTTCATGGTATCCAATATGAAGAGGGGCGGATTTATTATTGCATATTACCGTTTGAAGACGATATAGATTACAATCGATTTAATAGCGAATATTTTCAAGTAATCGATGAAACGGTGCCTACGAATTGGAAATTTGGGATGTACGGGGAATATTTTAGATGTTTTACCGCATCTTACGAAGAGCTCGTAGCCGATGAAGATCATTATGGAAAGCTTATTGATGGAGACCCAATAGAAGAGGAAATTTTTAGGAAGAAAAGAGCCGAAATGATCGATGACGTATATAATACGCATATTATCAAAGATCTTAACCGTTTCATATATGATCTAAGCTCCAACCTATCGGTGCAGATGAATATCGCAAATAAAGTACTGGATATAGAGATATCGGACGCAAACGCTGAGGCCAAACATCGCAAAATGAATATTTTAAAGGATGACGGATATAGCTGGTATTTGATCGAATCAGACGTAAGCACCTTTAAAGCCAATGCTACTAATGATTATTTAAGACCCGTATTAAAATATCTTAAATTGTGGCTAGGCAGAAAGAATTTTAGATAACCGGGCAGAAAGGTTTAATACGGCAAGCGCGATCGATAAAGAAATTTTTATAAAAATTTTAAACGAAGATATCGATGTATGGCGCCCGGTAAAGGCTGTTCAAATCGCGCAATATATTTTTAAAATTACCGATACGACGAATTTTGAATCCGAACTGGATGAAATTTTAGAATTCAAATACGGCGATATTGTAAAATGCAGAGAAAAAGGCGGCGATTTATATGCTTTTGAGCTATTATGAAAAAACCCGCCTTATAAATAGCAACGCGCTTATCATATGGCTTGATTTAATCCCATTTTTCGCTATAATGAGCGTCAAATTTCACTCACGGGGATAGCGATGAGCCTTGTTTCTTACGAATTAAAAAAGCAAAAACTAGATGGAGCACGCAATGTGGCGCTTTGGAAGGCGCGCGGCGGTGTAGCAGTGGTAGTACTGGCGCTGTTTATTGCTATGCGCAAGGATTTCGGAGATTTCTCGTTCCTGTTTTTATTGGTACTGCTAGCTCTTGCTTATCCTGCTTACAAATACCTAGCCGTGCGTATTTCGCGTAAATTTGAAGCGCTCAGTGAAGAGGCTTTTAAAAACGAATTTTTGCTTTGGATCGCAAAGGAGCTGCGCCTTACCTTTCAGCCTTTCGGCGCGTTTTTACTCGATGAAATTTACAAAAATCCGCTCCGTAAAGAGGCAAATCTATGCACTTGCAAGCACGCTATAGTGGGCAAGACGCCCGAATTTGGCATAAAAATCGGCGACATCTGCCTAAGTCGCGATTTCGATAAAAACAGAGAAAATCGGGTATTTGAGCTGGATAAAATTCTGCATCTCAAAAAAAAGGATGATACGGCGATTTTCGACGGGCTTTTTGCAAAATTCGATTTTAGCGAGACTTTCGATAGCAAAATTTTAGTCGTACCGCGCGGAGAGTTTATCTTCGGCGCGTCGGATCTTAAGCTGCTTAAAGACAGCCCGCATCTAAGCGCGTCGTTTGACGTATATCTCAACAATCCCGCTGCTGCCGCATTTTTGCAAAACAAAAAAATTTTAGAAAACATGCAGACGATCACCGTAAATTTGTTCGGCAAAACTGAGCTTTATCTGGGTGAAAACAGCCTCGTAATCGGCGTTGAAAATAGCGAAATTTTCAAATCCGCGCCGAGCTCGCAAAGCGCAAAACTGCTCGAAAGCCTAAATAAAATGATCGAGATCGCTAAAATTTTTGCCTATCTTAAAAAGCTCGGACAGGTAGAATAATCTACGCTTTAAATTTGAGCGAGCGCCGTTGAAACAATTTGGTTCTTGCGAAGGCTGCGCTTTTTTGCTCGTCCGTTATTAAATCAAACTACTTCGAAAGGCAAGGAATTCTTTAATAAGCAATTTCGCTTTGCTATCGACCTGAGCCGCTTAAATTTTACAAAAATTTTATAGCGGCTCTTAAAAATTTCAAAATTTTTCAAATTTTATATTCAACCATAGCGCCGCCGTATTTTACTGACACCCCTCGCACTCGATCGAGCGGTCCGCGACGTTGTTTAGCTTCTCGCTATCTGGGCTTTCGGAGCGCAGGTAGTAGGTCGATTTTAACCCGAGCTGCCACGCAAGCGTGTAAATTTCACTCAAATAGCCGCCGCTTGCCTTATCCAGGCTCATGAAGATATTTAGGCTCTGACCTTGGTCGATCCATTTTTGGCGGATGGCGCCCGCCTTTACGAGTAGGCGTTGATCGAGCTCGTACGCAGGTACGTACGCCTGCCACGTTTTCGGGCTTAAATTCGGCACGACGACCGGGATCATGCCGCTTAGGTTGTGCTCGAACCATTTACGCTTATACACCGGCTCGATCGTCTGCGTGGTGCCTACGAGTATGCTGATGCTCGATGTCGGCGCGATCGCCATCAGGTAGCCGTTTCGCATGCCGTCGCGCTTTACTTTCTCGCGCAGTCCGTCCCAGTCGCAGCTACTCTGCTCAAAGAGTCCGCCGCGCTTAACGAGCGCTTTGGCGTTTTCGTTCGCTAAATCGACCGGGAAAATTCCTTCGCTCCACTTCGAGCCCGCGAAATCGGGGTATCTGCCCTTTTCTACGGCTAAATTTGAACTTGCCTTGATCGCGTTAAAGCTCACGTTTTCCATTATCCTATCAATCAGCTCGAAGTGCTCGTAGCTACCCCACTTCACGCCGCGCTCGGCAAGCATTTGCGCTTCGCCCATCACGCCGAGCCCTATCGCGCGGGTTTTTAGATTGGTGTGTTTGACCTTGGCGTGCGGGTAAAAATTTAGATCGATGACGTTGTCGAGCATTCGCACGGCGATCGGCATCACGCGAGCTATATCCTCGCGGCTATTGATTTTGCTTAAATTTACGCTTGCGAGGTTACAAACCGCCGTCGCGCCCTCGTCGCAGCCTTTCTCTACGATAAAAATTTCTTTGCCGCCCAGCGTGTCTAACGCCGTGATCTTTTTCGCCTTTTTTACGATGTCTGCGTCGGTTCTTACCTCTTCGTTTTCCTCAAACAGCCTCTCGCTGCCGTCAGCGAAAACGACCTTGATTTTGTAGTGGTTCGGCGCCGTGTTTTGAAAGATCTCGGTGCATAAATTTGAGCTTCGAATCAGGCCTTGATGCGCGTTTGGATTGATGCGGTTGGCGTTATCTTTGAAGCATAAAAAGGGCATTCCGGTCTCAAAATAGCTCGTTAAAATTTTCTTCCAAAGCTCCTTTGCCAGGATAGTGGATTTTGAAATTTTATCGTCGGCCTCGTACTGCTCGTAGCGCGCTTCAAATTCCGCGCCATATAGATCGCTCAGATCGCTTACTTCTGCAGGATCGAAGAGCGTCCATTTGCCGCCGTTTTGAAGCCTTTTCATAAACAGATCGTTTATCCACAGCGCGGGGAAAATTTCATGCGCGCGGCGCCTCTCCTCGCCTGAGTTTTTGCGCAGATCGAGGAAGTCGCTCACGTCCATATGCCACGGCTCGATATACACGGCGATAGCGCCCTTGCGCGTGCCCAGCTGATCGACGGCGACGGCGATGTCGTTCGTGATCTTTAAAAATGGGATGATACCGCCCGCGGCGTTTTTATGTCCGTCGATGCTGCCGCCCATCGCGCGCACCTTGCACCAGTCCCAGCCGATACCGCCGCCGAATTTGCTCAGAAGCGCCATCTCCTTGTAACTATCGAAAATTCCTTCGATATTATCAGGCGTGGAGCCCACGTAGCAGCTGCTTAGCTGATGTCGCGTCGTGCGGGCGTTTGAAAGCGTCGGAGTAGCCAGCATGACTTCAAATTTAGATATGAGATCGTAAAATTTTTTCGCCCAGCTCTGGCAGTCAAGCTCGTTTTGCGCGAGGAACATCGCGATCGCCATAAACATCTGCTGCGGAAGCTCGATCGGCGCGCCGCTTTTATCCTTGATGAGATAGCGATCGTAAAGCGTCTTGATGCCTAGGTAGTTAAACTGCAAATCGCGCTGCGGCTGCAGATAAGAATTTAGATCCTCTAGATCGTATTTTTCCTTAAGCCCGAGCATTATGCGACCCGCCGCCTCGCCGCGAGCGAAGTAATCTTTTAGGCTGTTGTAGCCGCTAAAGCCCGTTACCTTGTGATACAGATCGTATAAAAATAACCGCGCGGCGACGAAGGTCCAGTTCGGGCGGTCCACGTCGATCTTCTCGACTGCGGTTTTGATGAGGGTTTGTTGGATCTCCTCCGTGGTGATCATATCACGAAACTGGATCTTTGCGTCCACCTCAAGCTCGCTAAGGCTTACGTTTTCCAGCCCCTTTACCGCCTCGCTCGTGTATTTTTTGATCTTGCTTACGTCAAGTTCCTCGGTTCTGCCGTTTCGTTTGATTACTTTCATATCGTTCCTTGAAATTTAAAAATGCAAATTTAGCGTTAGTTTCCCAATATAAAATACGTCGTCAAAAGAGGCGGCGTAATAAATGCCGCTCATAATCCGCCGTCTTTTAAATTTACGCTAGCTGCGCTGCAAAAGCGCGCATTATAGCCAAATTTGCTTAAGTCTATCTGTCATTGTAAGTATGAGATTTTGGCTTGTAAGTTTTAAAATTTAGCAAGGCATGCAGAAACGATACGGTAAAATTTGAGCGAAATTTTATGGCGCCGCCACGAAATTTTGCAGGTAAAAATTTACGTGGAGCTTTACAAAATTCTGCGCCAAAAAAGCAAGAAATAAAAAGAGCTTTGCAAGCGGATTTAAAATTTGCTCGCAAAGCTTAAAAATTTAATTGTGCGGTAGCGGGATAGGCTTTCCGTTTAAGATCATAGAGTTGCTTGCCTTATCGAAGCTAAACTCCATCTTAACCCCATCTCCATCAGGCTTAAGAAACTGCGAGCCGTAAACTTCCGCCATAGGCGCAAAATCGCGCAAGCTGTCATAAGGCGATAGGAAGTCCGTGATGGTCGTATTTATCGTAGCTTTGCCGTCCAAGCTCATACGCTTAAAAAGCTGCGTCTCGTCGATGTAGCCGCCTACTAGCGCGCTTGCGTTAAAAGCAAATTTCTTACCGAGGCTATTTTCAAACGAAAAATCATTCACGTTGATTTTCATATCATCTTTTAGCAGCTTCATAAAAAGCTCTTTATTTTCCGCTAATTTTTCGCCTTCTTGTGGATTTGAGATAACAGACAGATATTTTTCGAAAAGTGCGGCGCTAAAGCTGGTATCGACGCCTAAATGGATGTTTCGCACTAGCACGTCAGCGATTTTTAGGCTTTGGGCTTTATCGCTTTCGTTGAAATTTAAAATTCCATCTTTTACGCGGTAGCTACCTTCCGTGCTCATATCCGTAACTACGACGAAGCGCTGTTTATCTACAGTTACGACGAGCTCTTTTGTGCTGCCTGCAAAATCTATGTCATTCAAAAAGAGCTTAGTTATATTATCGTCTAGATCTTGGATGCCATTTTTAAAGTTTGCCTCATAGATAAGATCCTTTATATCAAGACCCGAATCCTTGCCGTCATCTATAAAAATTTCACCGATTTGAAAACCCAAGGCTTTTATCGTTTTGCCGCTCATATCGCTCGTGCCGTTTAGGCTAAGGCCTGCAAGACGTCCTATTCCGCCATCTTCGAGCACATTTATATCGGCTAGCTTTGCGCTAAATTTAACCTCTGTAGGTCCGTAGTTTAGATGCGTGCTAAGCGGCGCGTCAGTCTTAAACAGCTTCTTGCAAGGCTCTGCGTAATATGGCGTCTTAATCGTTAAAATTCCGTCGCTCTCAAATCCATCCGCAGCGTTTTTTACGCTATGCTTAATAGTGTAGTCATAGCGAAAAGCAAAATCCTCCGGGAAAATTTTAGCAGGATCTGGCTCGTCCGTATCGTTGCTATCTTGCGCGCCTGCTTTTTCCTTTAGCTTGCTAAAGCCTTCAGCAAGGCTTTTTTGCAGTTTCTCTTTTTTTACTACGCCTTCGATAAAGCCGCTTGAGTTGCTATCTCCGGGATAAAATTTAGCGCTCTTAGTCTCGAAAATTTCGTTTCTAGCGATAAATTCCGCAATCTGCTGCTCAATCGCCGCGCTGGCACTCTTGCCGACCGCACTGTCAACCGTTTTGGTTATGCTATCGTTTACACTTTTAGCTACGCCCGTTTTAGCGTCCTTTGTCGCTACAAAAACGCCCACTATAAGCGCTACGATGAGCACTAAAGCCGCGATGATCTTTTTCATCATCTCTCCTTTAAATTTAAAATTTATTTGGGTGCGTATTTTGCCGTAAATTTCTAAAATTTTCAAATTCTAGCTTAGTGTGCTTTAACCTAAAAGAAGTTATAATCGCAACATTAATATCAAAATTTAGGAAAACTTATGGCAAAACAAACGAAATATATTTTCGTCACCGGCGGAGTGCTGAGCTCGCTGGGTAAGGGTATTGCGGCGGCGTCGATCGCGACGCTTTTAAAGCATGCGGGGCTTAAAGTGCGCATCCTAAAGGCGGATCCTTATATCAACGTCGATCCCGGCACCATGAGCCCGCTGGAGCACGGAGAGGTTTTCGTCACCGACGACGGCGCGGAGACCGATCTGGATTTGGGGCACTACGAGCGGTTCTTGGATGAAAATTTAAGCCAAGATAACAACTTCACCACGGGCAAAGTCTACAGCTCCGTCATCGAAAAGGAGCGCAGGGGTGATTATCTGGGTAAGACGATCCAGGTAATCCCTCACATCGTAGGCGAGATCGTGCGCCGCATAAAAAAGGCGGGCGAGGGCAACGACGTGCTGATCGTCGAGATCGGCGGCACCGTGGGCGACATCGAGGGGCTACCGTTTTTAGAGGCGATCCGCGCAATGAGAGTGGAGCTGGGTAGGGTAAATACGATGAATATCCACCTCACGCTCGTGCCTTTCATCAAGGTAGCGGGCGAGCTTAAGACCAAGCCCACGCAGCACAGCGTAGGCGAGCTGCGCCGCATCGGTATCAGCCCCGATATGATAATCTGCCGCTCCGAAATGCCGCTAAATCGCGCGCTTAAAGACAAGATCGCGCTAAGCTGCGGAGTGGATAAAAACTGCGTCATTGAAAGCCCCGATAGCGCGAGTATCTATCAGATCCCGCTTGCGTTTTTGAAGCAGGATATTTTAACGCCGATCGCGGAGACTCTAAGCTTAAACAAGCTCGAAGTCGATATGAGCAACTGGGACAGCCTCGTTAAGCGCGTCATTGTGCCTACGAACGAAACTACGATCGCCTTCGTCGGCAAATATATCGATCTGAAAGAAAGCTACAAATCCCTCACCGAAGGGATCATCCACGCGGGCGCGACGCTTGATACGCGGATAAGCTTAAAATGGATCGACAGCGAAAAAATTGAAGCGAGCAATGTGGATGAAATTTTCCGCGACGTAAACGGAATTTTGGTCGCGGGCGGCTTCGGTTCGCGCGGAGTAGAGGGTAAAATTTTAGCCATAAACTACGCGCGGGTGCATAAGGTGCCGTTTTTGGGCATCTGCCTGGGGATGCAGCTTGCGATGGTGGAGTTTGCGCGCAATGTCTTAAAACTAAAAAATGCCAACTCCTCGGAATTTGACCCGCAGACCGAAGATCCGGTGATCTACCTCATCGATAGCTTTATCGACGCAAGCGGCAAAAAGCAGATTCGCACGCACAAATCCCCTATGGGCGGCACTATGCGGCTGGGCGGCTATGACTGCGACGTCAAAAAAGGCTCGCTTTTGGGTAAAATTTACGGCGAGCAAAAGACCATCCGCGAGCGCCACCGCCACCGCTACGAAGCCAATCCGAAGTACCGCGCCGAGTTTGAAAAGCACGGTCTTATCGTCTGCGGCGAGAGCGACGGGCTTATCGAAGCGGTCGAGCTAAAAAACCATCCGTTTTTTCTGGGCGTGCAGTTTCACCCGGAATTTACCAGTCGTCTAGTGCGCCCAAATCCCGCTATTTTGGGCTTTATCGAAGCATCTATAAAAAATGCTAGGTAAAAATGAGATAAGGGAAATTCTAAAATCGAGATTTGCGAACGATCGGCATACTAAAATTTCTGAAATTCCCTTACCCTGCGATCTGAAAGATACCTATAAGGCGGCTTTGCGCATAAAAACTGCCATCGAAGAAAACCAGCGCATAGCCGTAGTCGGCGATTACGACGTCGACGGTATCGTAAGCACCGTCATAATGAGCGATTTTTTCAATCAAATAGGCGCGGAGTACGTTATCAAGATCCCGAACCGCTTCACCGACGGATACGGGCTAAACAGCGAGATTATTGAAGAGCTTGAGGATGTGGATCTCATCATTACCGTAGATAACGGCACCTCCGCGACGAAAGCTGCCGAAATTTGCGCCCAAAAGGGGATCGATCTCATCATCACCGATCATCACATGCCCCCGCCCGTGCTGCCGCGAGCTTATGCGATAATAAATCCGAAGCAGCCCGATTGCACCTTCCCAAATATCGAAATTTGCGGCGCGCAGGTAGCGTGGTATCTCGTAGGCGCGCTAAAAGAAACCCTCGGCGTGAACTACGATATGGCAAGCTCGATGGATATCCTCATCATCGCCATAATCGCCGATATGATGGAGCTGCGCGACATGAACCGCGCGCTTTTGCGCTTCGGTATCAAGCGGCTAAATAACTCAAACCGCGCCTGCTTCAAGGCGATTAAGGAGCACTATTTTAAAAAGCACTTCGAATTCGACGATATCAGCTACACGATCGCGCCGCTAATCAACTGCACGGGGCGGATGGACGATGCGACGATGTCGTATAACTTCCTATGCGCCAAAAATATCAGAGAGGCAAACCACTACCTAGAGACGATAAATTCGATCAACAACTCGCGCAAAGAGGAGGAGAAAAGCCTCTACGACGAGATCGTAAAAAGCGTCGATCCGAGCGACAACGTCATCGTCGTGTGGGGTCCGCAGTGGCACGAAGGGATCATCGGCATCGTCGCAAGCCGCCTAAGCAAGACCTACAAAAAGCCCGCGATCGTCTTTAGCGTAAGCGACTCTCGGGCCAAAGGAAGCGCGCGCAGCATCGGCAAATTCGACATTTTAGAGCTGATCTCCTCGCAAAGCGAAATTTTAACTACCTTCGGCGGGCACAAGGGCGCTGCGGGCGTGGGGATCGATCCTGCGCTACTTCAGGAGTTTAAGCGGCGCGTAAATGAGCGCATAACGCCTAAGGATCTGAGCGATTTTAGCGCGCAAGACGATCTGCTGGGCGAGCTGGACGCGTCGCAGATAGACTTCGAGCTGCTTGAAATTTTAGAATTTTACGAGCCGTACGGGCAGAAAAATCCTCGCCCGCTCTTTTGCATCAAAGGCGCGCGCGCCCGCAATATCAGGGAGATCGGCAAGGAGGGTAAGCATATCAAAATGGCGCTTGACAAAAACGGAGGCAGCGTCGAGGCGCTGTTTTTCAACTACGACTTTTTGCCGCGCGCGGGCGAGCGGGTCGACGCGATCTTTACGATTAGCAAAAACAACTTCCGCGGCACGATCACGCCTGAGCTCATCATCAAGGAGCTAAGCCCGAGCGAGAGCTAAATTTTAAAATTTAGACCGGTCTGGCGTGCATTTCGCGCCGGGCACGGCCTTTAAATTTAACTCTCGATCTATTAACTCGGCGCACATTGCGCACTCGGCGGGTTTGCCCTACTACAGCGTCCATCTGCTCTACTCGCCCGATATGTATTGCACGCTCGACGCATTGCCCTATTACAGCGCCTATCTGCTCGACTAGCTTGGCGCGCATTTGCATGCTAGGCGCGACTTCAAAATTTAACGCGCGAGCTATGGATTTGACTTGCGATGCGAGCTCAAGCGTGCGATTTCGGGGCTCCGCGCGGCGCGCAAACGCGATGTGTTATTTTCAGCTCCCGCACGGTTTGCAAAACAGACGAAATTTTTGGGCGCTGTAAAAGTAAAATTTAAACGTTTCTAAATTTTAAAATTTTGCGAGGGCGAGCGGGAGCAGGCGGGAACAAACAAGGCGATCCTAAGAATGAAATTTCGGATAAAATTTTATGAAACGGCGGGCGGGCTTAAATTTTAAAATTTGACCCGCCCTTAAGCTTAGAGGTTAAAAAACCACCACTAAAAACCACTTAAACGGCACCGGCGCGGAGATCGCGTGCGGCAAGCCCGCAGGCATGACGATGCTTTGCCCCGCTTTTACGCGGTGCTTCTGCCCGTCGATCGTGAAATCGCCCTCGCCCTCAAGCACGTAAACGAACGCGTCGCCGTCGGATTTGTGCGAGCTGATCTCCTCGCCGCCGTCGAAGGCAAAAAGCGTCATATTCAGCGCTGGATTTTGCGCGAGAGTGCGCGAAATCACCTTATGAGGGGATACTTCGACTAGCGAAGCAAGCTCTACGGCCTTAGCGGCGTCGATATTTTTGATGTGTTGCATAAGCTCTCCTTGAAATGAAATTTGATCGATTGTAGCTAAAATTTGGCAAGCCCGCTTTGATGAGCATCAATCCGGATCCGCGCTGAAAGGATTTTTCAGAAAGATCGGAATGAAGTTTATCAGATATAGCGCGACCGCGGCGATAAAAAGCGTCGCGGGGATCATCACGTATAAAACAAAGCTCTCGCCAGCAAAAACAGCTCTTAAACCTCCCGCGAGCAGAGCCAAAACGAGCGCCGCGCGGCTTAGGCGCGGAAAATTTAGCGGCGAAATTCCGCTGTGGCGCTGGCCGGCGATCATTCCTACGAAAAGTATAGCTCCGTAGATATAGCAGATCGCGATGACGTGCAGCGGCGCGGCAGCGTATCCTCCGCGGATCAGTGTCGCGCCCAGCCACAGGTATCCCGCCGCGCACGCAGCCTGCAGCGCGTAGTAAAACGCCATATAGTGGCGGCTTAGAATTTCGACGTAGTGCAGCTCGCGAAGTTTTGCCAAAAACAAAAACCCGATGCCAAGCGCGACAAACCCGCACGTCGCCTCACTTAAAAATGGCGTCGCGAGCGCCAAAGCAAAGGCGAGGAAAGCGGCTAAATTTTTGTAGATAAAATTTGGAATAAAAACAGCGTCCTTCAGCCCGCCCTCTCTTAACGCTTCGTTACCGATGACGACGCTTATGCGGTAGCTTACGACGGCGATTGCCGCGACGTTGATATGCACGAAGCTAAGCAAAAATTTCTCATCTCCGCTTGCGCCGTAGGCCGCAGAGCAGGCGCAAAACGCCGCTAAGACCGCCAGGATGCTAAAATTATTCGAGTTTTTATCCAGCCACAAAAGCCGCGCCGCAAAGATGAAAAATACCGCCCAAAACAGCCCCACAATCGCCGCCGCGAGCCGTAAATTTAAAAAGCTTGCGATAAAAGCCGCGATCAGGCAGGCGGCAAAAGCAAGCGAGACGGGCTTTAGCGAGCCCTCGAAATTCGTCCAATCGGGCAGCGCGGTAAGCAAAAACGCCGCGTAGATGCACGAGGGCGCCAAAAACAGAAAATAAAATTTATGAGCGGCGACGTAATCGATCGCCAGCGCGTCCGGCGCTAAAAAGCTAAGCGCGCCCAGCGCCGCAAAAAAGCAGGCGCAAAGAACGAAGGCGCGCATCGGATGAGAGAAAAAATTCCTAGCGCGCTCGTCTTTAAATTTAGGCGCGTAAAAACCTAGCTCTTGCCGCTGCGCCGGGCACGACTCGGGATTTTTGAGCTCCTGCGGCGAAACGGGCTCGGTTCGGTCTTGCGTGGAATTGGTCTTAAAATTTCGATCAGAATTTTTAGCGCTTTGCGAGAAGTTCTGAACAGAATTCGGCTCGGTGCTTCCGCCGTTTTGTGAGAAATCCCACGCGAAATTTTGATTTTTAAAGCTTTGCGCGGAGGCGGGTTTGGAATTTTGACTTTGATCGGAATTTTTGATGCCTTGCAAGAAGCTTAGCGGGAAATTCCGTTCGGAATTTTTAATGTTCTGCGAGAAACTCGGTTTGGAATTTGGCTCGGCACTTCTGCCACTTTGCGAAAAACCCTGAGTAGAATTTTGCTCGTAGATTTTACCGTTTTGCGGAAAGCTCGACAAAGAATTTTGATCAAAATTCTTGATACTTTGTAAAAAAACCTGAGCGGAATTTTGATTTTTAAAGCCTCGCACGGGCTCTGCCTCCGAATTGCGATCGGAATTTTTGGCACTCTGTGAGAGATTTTGCTCGAAATTTTGCTTGAAATTCTTAGCGCTCTGCGGGAATTTCGGCTCAAAATTTCGGCCCGAATTTCCGAAGCCTTGCATAGACCCAACTTCCCTACCGCGAGCGGAATTCCAAAAATTTTGTATAAAATTTAAAGCGGAAATTTTACAATTTTGCACGGGCTCGGCTTCCAAGCCCCGGTCAAAATTTTTAAAATTTTGTGTAAAATCCGAGGCACAAACTTTAGAATTTTGCGCAAATTCGCAATTTCTGTATCCGAGGCCGGGTCCGCACGGCGCACCAACCGCACTCTCAAAGTAAAATCTACGCGGCGCGGGAATTTTATTTTCAGGGCCCAGTCTGCCCGGCGTGCGGGTCTCGCGCCCAAAACTCGTCAAATTGTACGGACCGGCGCTCTTCTTGGCACCTTCGCCGGCGCGGATTTGCTTTTTTAAATTTACAAATTGCGAGGCGGCGAGGTTAAATTTCTTCAAATTTACGGGGCTAAAATTCTTAAAATCGCGCGCGACATGTAAATTCAAAAAATTCTGCACCGCACAAAAGGTGCCTAGAGTGGGATTTTGCTCGCTACCTAGCCCACTTGCATCGCAAAACAGCGAGTGGCAGGCACCCAAAATAGTTTTTTGAGTGCTACACTTCGCGCTAAATCCGCATGTATCAAAACCGCAACGTAGAAAGGTGTCTCGGTTCGCGCCAAATTTGAAGTACAAATGAACGCTCTGCTTCGTGCCAACGCGACGCAAGCAAATGCCTGCATTGAAATTGCGCTGCGAGCGTCCGCTCATACTAGATTGCAAACGGCCGTTCGTGCTAGAGCTGCGTCGCAAGCTGACACTCCTGCTAGGGTCGCGGCGTGAGTGGACATCTCGGTTCGCGCCAACGCGCCGTAAGCAAGCGCTCACGCTAGAGCTATACCGCAAGTAAGTACTCGCGCTAGAGCCGCAGTATGTATCGTTGCTAAATTGCGCTAAATTTCGCGCGGTAAAACCGCAGCACACTGCGCCGTTCAGGAGCACGCTCACGCTATAATCGCAGTTCGCACGGCTGTGCAGTTCGTATTTCGGTGTGATAAAACCGCGGTGCCCTGCATCCTGTGTGAGGCTGTGTCTGCCCGCGCCGACATCGATACATCCAGAACCCCGCAAAAGCTCGCGCCTGCGCGCATCCAGATCGTAGCGCCCGATGCCCCGAAAAAGCCCATCTATGCGTGCGCCGAGATCGTCGCATCTAGCGCCCGGCAAATGCCCGTGTCCGTACGCGCCCGGATCGCGATACGCGCCAAAGCTTCGCTTGCTCGCGTCTGAGCCGCAACGTAAGTTTAAATTTCGTGCGGAGCCTCCCTGTTTGCGCGCATTAAAGATAAAATTTCTATTCATAATAGCTCACCCCCCTAAACTGTTCGCTTACCACGCGCTCTTCGTATCGCTCGTCGCGCGCGCTTAGCGGCTCATCTAGGCTCACGATGCGCCTAAGCCCCATCCCTTTGGGCTCGAGCTCGATGATCTCGTGGCTTAGGCGTGCGGCTTCGAAGCGGTCGTGGGTCACCAAAAGGCAGGCAAGCCCCTCGCGCTCGATCTTTGAGACTAAAATTTCGATCAGCACGCCGCGCAGATCGCGATCCAGACCTACAAACGGCTCATCAAGCAGCGCCAGATCGCAGCCGCTAAGGATCGTGCGCAAAAACGCCGTGCGCTTTTGCATGCCGCCGCTTAGCTCGCGCGGGAATTTATTCAGATCGCTCGGGCTTAGCCCGATCTTTGCGGCGAGGGCGTAAATTTCGCTCACGCCCACGGGGCTAAAAATTTCGATATTTTTAAGCGCCGTGAGGTTAGGTAGCAGGCGGTTTTCTTGAAACAAAAAGCTGATTTTTTTAAAGCCGTTTTCGATCTGCCCGCTTTTTTTATCCTCCAGCCCGCAGACCAGCCGCAAAAGCGAAGTCTTGCCGCAGCCGCTCGGGCCAAAAAGCGTCTTTACTTCGCCCGCGCGCAACTGCAAAGAAAAATCTGAAATTATAACGTCGCGCAGAATTTCGTAGCGCAGATTTGAAATTTTTAGCATCATCTGCTCCACGGCATCAGTAAAATTTGAAGCGGCTTGGTCACGAGATAATCAAAAAGCGCCGTAAAGGCTATCACTAGGCACACATACGCCATGACCTCGACCGTGTCGATATTGACGCGCGCTTCGGCGATCTTTGCGCCGATGCCGTCGTTCGCGCCTAAAAGCTCCGCCATCACAAGCACCTTCGCGCCGTTGCTGACCGCGACGTAGATCGCAGGGAGCAGCCGCTCGATTAGATGCGGCGCGTAGAGGTAGCGCAGTTTTTTTAAAATTGAGCTTTTGTAGCTGTCGAAAAGCTCGGTGTATTCGGCGCTTACGCTAGCCATCGCCTGCGCCGCGGACGCAAAGGTCATCGGCGCGACGACGATAACGACGGTAAAAAGCACGCTTGTATCGCCGAAATGAAACCAAAATATCGCAAGCACGATCCAAACGATGGGCGGCGTCGAAAGAAGCACGGTAATTAGCGGGTTTAAAAAGGCTCGCAGGCTTTTGAAATACCCCGCCGCGAGCCCGCTGCAAATCCCCGCAAAAAGCGCGAGGAAGGTGCCTGCAAGCGCGCGCTTAAGCGACAGGGCTAGATCGTTTGCGGCGAAATTTTTTAAAATTTCGCACGCCTTAGAAAAAACAGCCGCGGGTTCGGGCAGAATAAGCGGCCCGTAAGCCTCGCTCGCTACCTGCCAGACGGCTATGAAAAAGCACACCGCCCCTAGGCTCGCAAAGCCGCCCCACAGATAGTCTATGACGTAAAACGCGGGGTTTTGAGCTTTGCGAATTTTATCGATTTTTAGCATAGAAAAAACTCGTCCTTAGGCATCGCGCCGCCGATGAGCTTAGGATTAAATTCCATCAAAATTTCATAAAATTTCAAAAGCTCGCCCTTGATCTCGCTAGGCTTTTTGACGCATAAATTCGACGTATCGATGCTCATAAATATCGCAGGCGGCGGCGCGGGAAAGAAATTCGTCCCGATTGCTGCAGCGCTTTGTTTGTTCGCTTTGATCCACGCAAGCGCGTCCGCTAAATCGGCATTTAAAATTTCAAAATCCGCCTTTTTCGCGGCGTAAAAATCGGTATCTGCGATGATGCCCGCTTGCGGGATTATAGGCTTTACCGAAAACGCCTGCGCCCACATATCGCTTAAATTTGCCCCTCGCTGCACGGCGATGCCTGATACTTTGCCCTTTAAGATCATAGCGCTTGCTAGTGGCTCGACCGTGATCGTGACGTCGTAGTCTTTGGCCAAAAACAGCTGCGCGCTCTCTGCGGGGCTGGCGGTGTAGTCGATGTTTAGCCCGCTAATGCCCTGCTTTTTCGCTATGGCTCGCACGATGATGTCTAGCATATCGTTTTTAAAAGGCATGACGATCTTTTTGCCCTTCAGCTGAGCAAATTCCGTTATCTTCTCGCCCTTGCTCATCACGAAATTTAGCCCCTCGGTGAGGATATTTACCATGCCGATCTTGCGCCCCTGATTTGCGAGGTTCACCCCCACGTTGCTAGGGCTCATCATGACCTTGTATTCGCCGTTTGCCACGCCTGCGCGCAGCTGATCTGGATCGCGCCAAAGCTCGAGCTTCGCGTCGTATTTTTTGCCGATCTGCCCCTGCATGCACGCAACGCCGATGATGAGGCTAGGCATCGCGGGCGCGCCGTAAATAGTAAAAGTCTCCTTTGCAAAAAGAGGGCTAGCAAGCCCGCTAGCCGCCAACGCAGACGTTAGTTTTAAGAAATTTCTTCTTTGCATCTTTTCCCCTTTTTATTCCTGCCAAACGGCAAGATTTTGATAATCGATGTGCAATTATATCAAAAACGGGAGTGATTCGGTTTGATTAAGCTCAATAGTCCCACTTTAAATTTTAATGCGCTAAAATTTAAAACGCCCTGCAGCGGTAAAATTTTATGCTAAAATGGAGAAAATTTCAATCCAAGGACAAAAAATGAGAAGCGACATCATCAAAAAGGGCTATACGCGTGCGCCGCACAGAAGCTTGCTAAGAGCGACCGGACTAAAGGACGAGGACTTTGAAAAGCCCTTCATTGGCGTGGCAAACAGCTTCATCGAGATCATCCCGGGGCATTTTTTTCTCAACAAATACTCCGAAATTTTAAAAGACGAGATTCGCAAAAACGGCTGCGTGCCGTTTGAGTTTAACTGCATCGGCGTGGACGACGGCATCGCGATGGGACACGCTGGGATGCTTTATAGCCTGCCTAGCCGCGAGCTGATCGCAAACTCGATCGAAACGGTGATGAACGCGCACGCCTTAGATGCTCTCGTGTGCATGCCAAACTGCGATAAAATCGTGCCGGGCATGCTTATGGGCGCGCTTCGCGTGAACGTGCCGACGGTATTCGTCAGCGGCGGCCCGATGAAAAAGGGCTACACCAAAAAGGGCGAGCCGATCGACCTATCCACGGCGTTTGAGGCGGTCGGAAAATTTGAAACCAAAGAGATCAGCGCCGAGGAACTAAAAGATATCGAGTGCAATGCCTGTCCAAGCGGCGGCAGCTGCTCGGGGATGTTTACGGCAAACTCGATGAATACGCTGTGCGAAGCGATGGGTATCGCGCTAAAAGGCAACGGCACGGTACCCGCGCTTACTCCTGAGCGCGAGGAGCTCATCAAGGAAGCGGGACGCCGTATCTGCGAGATAGCGCTCGATGAAAAATACAAAATCCGCAACATCGTGAATGAAAAATCGATCCAAAACGCCCTAGTCGTCGATATGGCGATGGGCGGCAGCAGCAACACCGTGCTGCACATCCTGGCTATCGCGCGCGAAGCGGGAGTAAATTTGCAGATCGCAAGCCTAAACGACATTAGCCGCAAGATCGCCCACATCGCCAAGATCAGCCCTAGCCTGCCAAACGTGCACATGGAGGATATCGACCGCGCGGGCGGGCTAAGCGCCGTGATAAACGAAATTTCGCGCCGCGACAACGGGCTGCTAGACCTAGGCGCGCCGACGGTCACGGGCGAGAGCCTAGGCGAGCGCGTGGGCGCTAGCGCCATAAAAGACGAAGAGGTCATCCATAAGGTCGAAAACGCCTATTCGGACGTTGGCGGACTGGCGATTTTGTTTGGAAATTTAGCCGAGCAGGGCTGCGTCATCAAGACCGCGGGCATCATCGGCGAGCGCAAATTTAGCGGCAAGGCCGTGTGCTTTAACAGCCAAGACGAAGCGATAGAAGGTATCTCAAGCGGCAAGGTAAACAAAGGCGACGTGGTCGTTATCCGCTACGAAGGGCCGCGCGGAGGTCCCGGCATGCAGGAGATGCTAAGCCCGACGAGCCTAATCATGGGGCGAGGTCTGGGCGCGGACGTCGCGCTGATCACGGACGGCAGATTTAGCGGCGCTACGAGAGGGCTAAGCGTCGGGCACGTGAGCCCCGAAGCTGCCGAGGGCGGCATGATCGGGCTGCTACAAGATGGCGACATCATCGACATCGATGTGGATACATACGCGATCAACGTGCGCCTAAGCGAGGAGGAGATCGCCGCGCGAAGGGCTAAATTTAAGCCGATTGAAAAACCGCTGCCGTATCGCTGGCTGAGAATGTATCGTAAGTTGGTCACGAACGCTAGCAACGGAGCGATTTTGGAGGCGTGATGCGCCTTAAATTTTAAAGAAGCTGCCGTAAATTTGAGTAAATTTGCGGTGGTTTTGTTAGATTTGCGCGCAGGCTTTCGGCTTTAAATTTTAAAATTTAACCTAGGCGAACGCTTGGTACTTATCAATGTAAGCGCCAATGGGATATCTATTTGAAATTTTACTTATTACGCAAACAAGCCGAGCGAAGCGGAAACCTAAATTTAAACTCTGCACGTCGGCATTTTTTAAGCATAAATTTTACTCTAAGGCACTTGTTAAAGTAAAACCCTGCCAAGTAGAATTTCAAAATTTACGTGATTGCACCGATAGTGGCATTTAAAATCCGCAAGGTTTTAATAACAAAGCCTCGCGGTGGGTGAAAGCGGAATTTATAATGGAGAAATTTTGTAGATGGCGAGGTGAAATTTCGCCGCAAAATTTCAACAACAAAGCCAGCCGTCCTCACCATTTTTTTATACTCGCCAAGCTTTACGACGCTATCGAATTTTGTATTTTATCCCTTAAAATTTACGACGCAAGCGGATTAAAATAAAAGGCGGCTTTCTAAACTTACAAATCCCTCGGGTCGGCGATCTTGCCTGCGACGGCGCTAGCTGCGGCGACGGCGGAGTTTGCCAGATATACTTCGCTGCTGCGATCGCCCATGCGACCGACGAAATTTCGATTAGTCGTGCTTACGCAGCGCTCGCCCACGCCCAAAATCCCCATATATCCGCCCAAGCACGCGCCGCAGGTCGGGTTGCTCACGACTGCGCCCGCTTCGACGAAAATATCCCACAGCCCCTCTTTTTGCGCTGCCAGAGCGATTTTTTGCGTCGCAGGCGTGATGATGAGGCGGGTTTTGCGCGCGACCTTGCGACCTTTTAAAATTTGCGCGGCGATCCGCAGATCGGAGAGCCTGCCGTTGGTGCAGCTGCCGATAAAGACCTGATCGACGGCGATATCATCGCGCACCGCCTCGCGCACGCTCTTGCCGTTGCTAGGCAGAAACGGATACGCAATCACCGGATCAAGCTTGCTAACGTCGATCTGCAAAATTTGCTCATAGTTCGCGCCCTCGTCGGAGTAGTGAAATTTCGGCTCAGCGCGCAAATTTTTATCTGCCAAAAATTCCTTCGTGATCTCATCGACCGCGACGATACCGCTCTTGCCGCCCGCTTCGATCGCCATATTGCAAAGCGAAAATCTACTATCCATATCCAGATGCTTAAGCGCGTCGCCGCAGAACTCCAAAGCCTTATAGCGTGCGCCGTCCACGCCGATGAGGCGGATCACCTCTAAAATTAGATCCTTGCCGTAGATGTGCGGCGCGGGCTTGCCGCGAAAGATCACTTTGATCGTAGGAGGTACTTTAAACCAATTCTTGCCCGTTATCATCGCGAAAGCTAGATCGGTGCTGCCCATACCGGTCGCAAATGCCCCCAGCGCGCCGTGGGTACAGGTGTGGCTATCCGCGCCGATGATGACGTCGCCGGGTACTACGAGCCCTTTTTCAGGCATCAGCGCGTGCTCGATACCCATATCCTTTTCGTCGAAATAATTTTTCAAATCGTGCTTGTAAGCAAACTCGCGCGAAATTTTAGCTTGGTTTGCGCTTAAAATATCCTTCGTAGGGATGTAGTGATCCATCACGATCGTAAAGCCGTCCGGGTTGGCGAGCTTTTTCGCACCGCTAAGCTCAAACTGCTTGATCGAAATCGGCGTCGTGATGTCGTTGCCGATGACCATATCGATGGCGCTTTCGATGATCTGTCCCGCAAAAACCGCCTCACCTACGTGCTCGCTAAAAATTTTCTCCGTGATCGTCTGCTTCATAAAATCTCCTTCATATCGGTTAAATTTGCGCGATTTTAGCTAAAAAATCATAAATTTTTGCAATTTTATGTATAATTGAGCCGCAAGGAGCGAGACGATGGAAATTTTAGATATTTTTGCAAACCGCAGAAGCGTCAGAAAATATACGGATGCGCCGCTTGAGAATGAGGCGCTGGATAAAATTTTAAAAGCGGGTCTGCTTGCGCCGTCGGGGCATGCACGCCGCCCGTGGGAGTTCATCCTCGTGCGCGACAAACAGATGCTTGAGCAGCTAAGCGCATGCCGCGAAAGCGGAGCGAATATGCTAAAACAGGCCGCGGCCGCAATCGTCGTGATCGCAGATGAGCAGAAGCAGGACGTCTGGATTGAGGACTGCTCGGTAGCGCTAGGCTACATGCACCTTGCCGCAAGCGCGCTAAATCTTGGCAGCTGCTGGGTACAGGTAAGGCTGCGTGCCGCCGCGGACGGACGCAGCTGCGAGGAGTTTTTGCGCGAGGCGCTGGGCTTTCCGCCAAATTTCAAAGCAGAAGCGATACTGGCTCTCGGCGTGCCGCAGCAGCGCCCGAGCCTGCACGATCTGCAGAAGCTAAATTTAAGCAAAATCCATAAAGAGAAATTTTAGCGCGTATGAAGTACCAAAACTTAATTCAAATTTGCGAGTATCTACGCGCCAAACGCTTCCTTTCGCACATTAAACGCGTAGGAGATAACCTTTTTAAAGTTTGCTTTGACGGCAATGAGACGCTGTTTTTTGATATGAATAAATCAGGCTGCAATATCCACGAAAATGACGCTTTTACCGAAGGTAAGGTTTACGCGGCGCCCTTTGATGTGCTACTTGCCAAGCGCTTCGTAAAATCGCGCATTACCTCCGTTAGTGTGCCAGAAAATAATAGAATTCTATGCCTTAGCGTAAGCCAAAACGCAAGCTACAAAACCCAAAGCTCAAATATCTACTTCGAATTTACCGGGCGATTTACCAACGTAATAATCACCGATGAAAACGATGTGATTTTAGAGGCACTGCGGCACTTCGAGACGGAATTTAGACAGATTAAGGTAGGAAGAAAACTCCGCCATCTGCCGCCTGCAAATATTAAAGAAGCCCCCGTGCCAAAAATTTCGGATTTTAAAGCATTTTTTCGCGCGGAATTTAACGCGCTAAATGCGGATCGCTTAAACTCGCTCAAATCCGCAAAAATCACGGTGCTAAATAAAAAGCTAGACTCGGTGCGTGAGGCTTTAGGCTCTTTGCAAAGCAGCGCCGAACTACTGCGAAGCGCCAAGCTTTTAAGTGCAAAAGCTGCCTTGCTAAAAGAAAATATCTATAAAATTCCAACCAGCGCGCGAGAATTTACGCTGCAAAAAGGAGACGCCGAAGCGATAGAATTTAAGCTACAAAAGCCTGCAAGCGCCACTTTGGGTGAGCTTTACTCCGAGGCAAAGCGTATGCGCCAAAAGGCTGCTAATATACATATCGAAGAGCAAAATTTAAAGGAGAAACTCGCGTTTTACGAGAATTTAAAATCGCTCATTATCACCGCACAGGACGCACACGAGATCGAAATTCTAATGCCTAAGCGCACGCAAACTAGGCAAAAAAGCAAGGAAAAAAATAGCGAATACGTAGCGAACTTTTATCTAGGAGATTTTAAAATCAGCGTCGGGAAAAACGAAAAAGGCAATGAGTTCTTACTAAAAAATAGCTCCAAATCCGACTATTGGTTTCATCTTAAGGACATTCCAAGCGCACACGTCATCGTAAAGACAAATAAACAAAGTCTAAGCGAAGAGGTGATCGAATTCGCCGCTAAAATTTGCGTGAGCTTCAGTGCAAGCGGCAGCGGAAAATATCTCGTCGATTACACCAAACGTCAAAATGTCAAAATCAACGAAGGTGCTTTCGTAAACTACGTAAATTTTAAAACAATCAGCGTTTTAAAGCCGTAATAAGCGAGCTTGCGATATAATTGCTCAAAATAAATTCCAAGGAAATTCTATGAAGCAAAGAATAATCACGGCAAGCATTTTACTCGCCGTATTTTTGGCTCTAATTCTCATAAACGCTAGGTGGCTAAATTTCGCCGTATTTGCGCTGATACTCGTGCTGGCGTTTTTTGAAAGCCTCAAATTATGGGGTCTGGAGGAAACTAGCAAAAAGTGGCTCGCGCTGGCGATCGCATTTTTTGCATTGCTACCATTTACGCAGACCGATGAGCCTTTCGTCTCAGCGCTAAAAGTTAGCATCCTGATGATCCTATGCGTCGCCTCTGTCGTAGCCTTTACCAAGGGCCCTAGCCTAAAGATCACGCTTCCTTTTATCTATCCCGTTGCGCCGATATTTTTTATGTGGGCGGCTTATGATGATTTCGGGGAAGTTTTTCACTTCGTTTGGCTGATCTTTATTATCGTAGCTAGCGATAGTGGCGCATATTTTATCGGTAGAGCCTTTGGCAAAACTCCGCTAAGCGCTAGCTCGCCGAATAAAACCGTAGAAGGCGTGCTAGGCGGTCTTGCACTCGCGCTTATCGTTAGCCTCATTTATGCGCGCATCTTTACCAATATGCCGCCGCTTGAAATTTTAGGAAAAACCATCATCATAGCAATTTTTGGCGTGTTTGGCGATCTGTTTGAGAGCTACCTAAAACGCGCGGCGGGTCTTAAAGACAGCGGCGCGCTCTTTCCGGGGCACGGCGGGATCTTAGACCGCATCGACGGCTATATGTTTGGCGCGATCGCGATGGCGATAGTCTATTCATGGTAGTTTTAGGCTCCACGGGCTCTATCGGTACAAACACCCTAGACGTAGCCGCGCGCAGCGGCAGTATGATCGAAGCGCTTAGCTGCGGGCGTAATATCAAGCTTTTAAACGAACAGATCGCAAAATTTCATCCTCGTCTCGTCTGTATCGCGGACGCGCAGCAAAAAAGCGAGGTAGATCACGAGCGCGTATTTTGCGGCGCGGATGGAATTTTGCAGATGCTTGCGGAGTGCAAAAGCACGACCGTGGTAAACGCTCTTGTAGGCTTTGCGGGTATGATGCCCAGCTTAAAGATCCAAGAGCTCGGCAAAAGGCTCTGTCTAGCCAACAAAGAAAGCCTGGTCGTCGGCGGGAAATTTCTGCAAACGGATAAAATTTTCCCGATCGACAGCGAGCATTTCGGGCTGAAATTTCTACTTAGCAATGCCAAAATCCCCGTTTCTCGCCTAATCATCACGGCTAGCGGCGGCGCGTTTTACGACGTGCCGTTAACGCAGCTGGGCTCGCTCACGCCGCAAAACGCCCTCAAACACCCCAACTGGAAGATGGGCGCAAAGATCACGATCGACAGCGCCACGATGGCGAATAAACTCTTTGAGGTGATCGAGGCGTTTTGGCTCTACGGCACGCGTAAGATCGATGCACTTATCGAGCGCACCTCGCAGATCCACGCGCTAGTCGAATTTGCGGACGGCTCTACGACGGCGCACATTAGCAGGGCCGATATGCGCCTAGCCATCGCGCACGCGATGTTTAGCGGCGACGTACGGGAGCAGATCACCGCACCCGTGGATCTGTGCACTCTGCGACCGATAGAGCTTAAGCCGATCGACGAGATGAAATTTCAAATCTTTACCCTCAAAGACGCGCTGCTAGCAAACCCTGATCTCGGTGTCGTCATCAACGCCGCAAACGAAGCGGGCGTAAATGCGTTTTTGCAGCAGCGCTGCCGCTTCACCGACATTGCGCGCGTCGTGCTAAAGTGCGCGGAGAAATTTAACTCGCCTAGCGTGACGGATGTGGACGCGCTTGCGGCGGTGGACGCGAGCGTGCGAGCGTATGCAAACGAACTGCTGAAATTTAACGGGGAGCTTTAAGCCTAGCTTTGCCTGCTTAAATTTAAATGTTAAATTTAGGCTATCTTGCCGCAAGTGGTAAAATTTAGGATCAAAAATTGTTAGACGTACAAACTATCGTAAATTTGGAAAAAGAGCGCCGCAAGCTGCTGCAAAGCCGCATAAAATGGAAAATAATAAGCCTGCTTAAAGCCTGCGCGATATTTATCCCTGCGGTTTTCCTAATGAGGTATATGGCTAGCGAAGAGGGTACGCCTTTGGGGATGCCGTATCTTTTATTTGGTCTGGGCATAGCGCTATATTTTACTTATAAGCTATTTTACGAAAAAACCTACAAAGTCAAAACGCGAGAATTCGCGCTGCAATACAAAGCCCTCTACATAGCACCCTACGTCGAAAGTCTAGGATACAAATACAACAGATTCGGCGCCGTAACTCAAGAGCAAGATATCCTGCAAAGCGGGCTTTTTAATCAATATGCAAATTCCGGCGGAGATGATTTGATATATGGAAACATAGACGGCGTGGATTTTAGCTTCTGCGATATTTGGATGTCTAAAGAGACTATAGATGATAGCTTTTTCACTTTGATTTATGAAAAGAAGGAAACGGAGATATTTCAAGGCCTTTTTTTCGCAGCCGATTTTCATAAAAAGATCAGATCCGACGTTTTTATTCTTCCAAGACAAATAAAGCTACCGCACAGCGTCTTGGAAAGCGGTGCAAAATTTTGCAATATGGATAACGCGAAATTTAATAGATCTTTTGCGGTATATACAAAAGACGCGGTCGCCGCAGCGTATGTACTCACGCCCGTGCTGATGGAGAAAATTTTATTTTTAAAAACGCTTGTGAAATCAGAGATCGCGCTTAGTTTCAGAAAAAGCAAAATTTATATAAAAATCCCCCGCGGATACGATAGCTTCGAGCCCGATCTAAGTAAGCCGATACGCGGTGATAAGCTCGCGAGCAAGATACAAATCGATCTGGACGCGATGCTGCAAATCGTAAAAATTCTAAAGTTGAATGAAAAAATTTGGACGTCTTAACGGGCGCAAGGCGGAGCGAGGCAAGGCGAGTAGATGAAACGAGACGAGGCGAAGCAAGGCAGGCGGGGCAAAACGAGGTAAGGTATGGCGAACAAACGGAACGTGCGGTTCGCGCAAGGAGCTGTAAATTTTAGCGAGATCCAAGCGGAACGTACCAAAATCGCGCCATATCTGGCGTAAATTTATGCTGTGCCGCGAGTTTGCGCCATTAAATTTAATAATTAAAGGTTAAGCGTGGATATTAAAACCGTAATAGATTTAGAAAAGCAGCGCAAGCAGCTTAAGAAAAGTCGCAAGCTTTGGAAAATTTTAAGTTATCTCGTAGCGTTTGCGGTATTTGGTCCGATGCTTGCGCTAGCATTGATAATCATCTTTCGCAATTTTCCCAAGCTCGATCTCGGCATAGAAAGCTTATCTTTTTTGGTCATGTCTATTTTAGCAATAATCGGCATGCGGGACAAATTTTACGAGTGGATTTTCGAGCGCAAAACCGAGCGGTTTGTGATGCGCTACAAAGAGCTTTATCTCAAGCCTTATATCGAGAGCCTGGGCTTTTCGTATAAAATGGGCGCGCTTTTTCAGGAAAAAGAGGTAAGGGCAAGCGAGATATTTGACGGATTTGATAGATTTCGCGCGGACGATCTGGTTTACGCAAGCGCGGACGGAGTGGATTTTATGTTTTGCGACATAAGGCTGGAAAAGGAGACCGGCAGTGGAACTTCATCGTTTTTTAAAAAGAGTTACACTACATTTTTCGAGGGACCTTTTTTTGTGGCAAATTTTAATAAAAAAATTGGCTCCGATGTTTTTGTTTTTTCGGGCGCGGCGGGACCCACAGGCATAGATTTGCCGCCGTCTGCACTACCGCGCAAGCTATGGAGCAGCCGCAAAATCCCGATAGATAACGCGGACTTCAATGCAAACTTTTCGGTTTACGCAAGCGATACGGTGGCGGCTATGTATGTCCTGACGCCCGCGCTGATGGAGAAAATTTTATCACTTAAACAGCTCGTAAAATCGGATATCTCGCTGAGTTTCAACAAAATAAAATTTATATCGCGATAGCCCGCGGCGCCGATAGTTTCGAGCCGAGCTTGGATCAGCCGATACTCAATGCTCGCATCGCAAAGGATATTAAAGCGGATCTGGACGCGATGCTGCAAATCGTAAAAATTCTAAGGCTGAATGAAAAAATTTGGACGTCTTAGCCGGGCGCAAGGCAGAGCGAGGCAAGCGGGCGAAATATGACACGGTAAAGCAAGGCGGACGAAATAAAACAAGGTAGCAAAACAAGACAAATGTAGAGTAAGGCGGGCGAGACGGAATGCGACGAATAAGGCGCGCCGCGCGAATGCGGATGAAATTTCACGCGAAATTCCATCGTAGCGACTAAACCCTACGCAGAATTTAGCCAGAATTTTACGTCGCGATGAAATCTCCTGCAGAATTCCGGCGAGGGTAAGATGGTGAAATTTCGCGCAAAATTTCGACGGCGTTTTACGTCGCGGCGGAGTCTTGTATAAAATTTCGGCGGAATTTTACGAAAAATTAAAATTTGCTTGCTATTGAGAGATTTTTTTGATATACTGCCGTTTCTTTTTTGGCCCCGTAACTCAGTTGGTAGAGTGTCACCTTGACATGGTGGAAGTCGTTGGTTCGAGTCCAATCGGGACCACCATTTAAGCTATCTTTAAGTTTTAATCAGGACTTGAGTTGTTTAAATTTTAACCGCTTCATTTTCGCGCACAGCACCTGTCTTAAATTTAGTTATTCCGACCCCTTTCATTTTTATTTTAGATATAATTTTTCCAAAATACTATGAGATCGATTAACCGATCAATGAGATAAATTTTATCGGCAACCGATTAAATTTAGAAAGGAGTATCGGCGCTATATGGGACAGTATGTTATAAAAACATTAGACTATTGCGCAGAAAAGGAACTGCAGCTACAATGGGAAAAGGACTTCGCGATCTCCGTCAATGCTCTCGAAAACGAAGTTACTATAAGGGCAAATAAAAGCGGGCTTATATCTCTTGCCAGGCATTTGCTTACTTTAGCGCAAGATTCCGTGCCAAAACATTCGCATATACATCTGGATGAGTATAATTCGCTTGAGGAGGGCTCGGCGGAACTTATATTGGAGAAAATATGAACACGAACAGCTTCAATGTAGATGGAAAAAGTTATTATGCTCCGCAATCAAAGGGATTGGGATCATACTTGACGGCGCTCGACGAATAGCGGCATAGTGCGCAAAAGGAGAATAAATCAGTGCTGCCGAATAAAATTTATATAAAAGACGATCCTCTAACTATCGATGAGGAACTTATGGGACATGAATATCATAAATTAGATATTAAAATTCTAGAAAACAAAAAGCTTGTGGTATTGGGTTTTACTACGAATTTGGCTATGTATTATTTCGCAAAAAACATTTTAACATTCTCGTATAATGAAAGGGTCTCATATCTAGAGCTTTTCCCTTATGATACAGTGAACGGAGCGCGATTTGCAAAAAATAGCGCTCAACTATGCATAGATATAGAGGAATTTATTAAAATAGACGAAGCGGAGTGCTATATAGCGGACGATATGGACAGGTATAAATTTGAGCTGGATTTTAAAACATTCTACCAAAGCGTTACATTTTATTTCCCTAGTACGAAGGATTACATAAATTTCGCCAAATATCTGCTAAGCATGAGTATTTACAATAGAAAAAATAGGGTAAAATTTTATAGCGAAGATTATACGTTGATTTTGCAATATTCTAGATTTGTTATATGAGAAATTTAAAACGATCAAGAATAGAATTTATCTCTCATAAAAGTCAAATTTAAGGATCGGACGGTATGGCGCAAAACGCTATGAATGAAGCAGATCATAACGAAAAGGAGCAACGCAATGCTAGATAGAATTGCCGCTTTTTTGACAGGCATAATGTGCTTCTTATATCTTATAAATTTTACGGTACATAAACATGTAAGAATAGGCGAGAAATATATTAAATTTGATGATGCGGGTAGTTTATGGATATTGCCCGCAATCGCATTTATAGTAATAGGTATTTCTGGCTTTTATTTTGCCTTCCGCTCTGAAAAGAGCATAAAAAGATATCCACAATATATGTGGTGCAAGGACTGCTTTAAATTTTACATGTACGAGGACGTCAAAGATACCGATCAAATTTGCCCGGACTGCGGCAAAAAGCTTACGGAGTATAATGACGGCGACTACTGGCGAAGAAACGCTCCTCATCAAGGCGTTAAACCCCCGAAGCCCAAAAAGCGTAAATTTAAAAAGCGATGAAATTTTGATTTGTTATAGAGGAATATATAAAAATGCTAAATAGAATTTTTGCGTTAATCGGCTTTTTTGCTTTTTTCGCATGGGGACTGGTGGCCGCTTTATTGGGAAAAGTCGATATAAAGCCTGGCTTTATGGCATCGGTAAAATTTGAAAGCGCGTATCTGCGTATCATCATAGGAATTGTATGCTTTGCAGCGTGCGCTTTCTTTGCGTATCTCGCATTTCGCCCTGAAAAAAGCGTAAAGTATTATCCTAAATTTATGCGCTGCAAAGGGTGTCTTAAATTTTATAATTTCTCGGACGTTAAAGATAGGAGTATTTGCCCTAAGTGCGGAGGCGAGCTGCAAGATTATGCCGATATAGAAAAATCTGATCAAATAGAAAAGAATAAAAAGCTTGAGAAATATTTTAAATTTGAAAAAGAGTGGCTAAAGAGGGTGCAAAATCGGCGCGACGAGGAATAAAATGCTAAATTATAAAAATATCGGTTCTATTTACGAGCTTGGCTCTTTGTCCAAAAACGGCTCGGATATATATTTGCTTATCGGATCGCACTTTATGGATAAGATAGATATCTTTAGTAATATCACAACGGATTTTCTTATAGGCGTAAAGTGGATATTCTTCTACGCAGAGAAAGCGTCGCGATTAGAAGATATCTTTGATAGTTTTATAGAGCGGCACGATTTATTGGATATCGTTACATTGTCATACGGAATCGATGAAAAAACAGAGCTTGTAAATCTATTTTTATCCAAGATTACTCCAACGACTATGGGCGTATCAATATTAGATGAGAAAAATGCAACCGAAAACGAGCTATTGCATGAAATTCTAAAAGGCGTAAATAATAAAAATGGCGATAAAATTTAAAATGAGGCGAAATATGCAGCAAAGTGAAGAATTGTATTATTTAATAGCTGGATTTCTATCCGATTGGTGTGATATAGAGCTGTTTTGCGATGAATTTTATAAGATGTATGATCTGGAATCGCAATATTGTGCAACCAATAAAGCGGAAGAGCAGGCATTAAAAGAATTGGATATGATGGCGGGTAGATTTTCTGAGTTTGATGAAGATTTTAAAAAGGCTCCTAACGTATTTTTTAAAGAAGGCGAGATAAGGCAAAAGGCAGAAGAAATTTTTCGATCATTTTCTAATATCAAAATTTCTAAAGAGGAATTTTTTAGATTTTTGAAAGAGCAGAGAGGGTTAAATTTTCCGATTGGCGTTGATTTGGGCGAAGGCTATGTAATGTGCCGAATTGCTCTAATGCAATAAAAGTAGATAAGCGCCAAAGCGTGATTACATGCGATAATAAATATTGTATCGCTAAGCTTATCAATCCTTTAGCGAAATTAACATTTGCTGAGATCGAGAGTGCGAAATACAATAGCCAAGAAGCCGATTAAAAGGCTCAAGCGGACAAATCTTTGCTAAACTGCAAAAAGGAGTGCGATGCTAAGCGGAAGAGAAATTTACGAGAATTTTTTGTTAAGATTTTCGGACAACGAACGCG
>NZ_CALIMY010000044.1 GCF_938045205.1 uncultured Campylobacter sp. | reverse complement strand
TGGTTTCGCCCGTGATGGCGCTTACGTGGTTCTTGATCCGCAAACACATTAGCAAAAGTACGATTTTTACGCAATCTCGCCCTGGGCTTGATGAGCAAATTTTTAAAATTTACAAATTTAAAACGATGAGCGACGAGCGCGGCGCGGACGGCGAGCTTCTGCCAGACGAAGAGCGGCTCAATGAATACGGCAAAAAGATCCGCGCGCTAAGCTTGGATGAGCTGCCGCAGCTTTTCAACGTGCTAAAGGGCGATATGAGCTTCATCGGACCGCGACCGCTGCTGATCGAATACCTGCCGCTTTATTCGCCGCAGCAGCGCCTGCGACACAGCGTGCGCCCGGGCATCACGGGGCTTGCGCAGGTAAACGGACGCAACGCGATCAGCTGGGAGAAAAAATTTGAGTTCGACACGTATTATGCGCAGAATTTAAGCTTCGCACTCGATCTTAAGATCGCGCTTTTAACGATTAAAAAAGTGCTTGCGAAAGAGGGCGTGAATAAAGAGGGCATGGCGACGACGGAGAAATTTAATGGGCACAACTAAAATTTATGTTTACGGCGCAAGCGGACATGGGCTGGTGGTTGCCGACGTCGTGCTAGCCGCGCGCGGGGCTAAATTTAGCGAGGTCGTTTTTTTAGACGACGCGGCGGGGCTGAAATTTAGCGAGGATCTACCGAAGCATCCCGTAATAATCGCAATCGGCGATAATAAAACCCGCGCAAAGATCCAAGAGAAAGTAGCACGCGCGGGTTTTGAGATAGCGACGCTAATTCATCAAAGCGCCATCGTTAGCCCAAGCGCCTCTATCGGCGAGGGTGCGGTCGTAATGCCCGGCGCCGTGATAAACGCGCGAGCCAAAATCGGTCGCGGCGCGATAATCAATTCAGGCGTCGTAATCGAGCATGAGTGCGAGATCGGCGAGTTCGCGCACATTAGCCCAAACGCGGCGCTTGCGGGCGGCGTGAAGGTGGGGGCGTTTTCGCACATCGGAATCGGCGCTAGCGTCATTCAGAGGCTAAAGATCGGGCAGCGCTGCATTATCGGTGCGGGCGCCGCGGTAGTGCGCGACATAGCTAGCGACAGCGTAGCCGTAGGCGTGCCTGCTCGCGTGATTAAAAAAAATAGCTAAATTTAAAATTTATAGCATTAAAAGTGATAAAATCCGAGCATTTAAATTTTATGCCGAAAGCTAAATTTAGCCTTGCATCGCGCGAGGTTAAATTTAAAGATCAAGAAAGGATGAAGATGGCAAGAGTATTTTTAAGCCCACCGAATATGGGCGGCGATGAGCTTGAGTATATAAAAAAGGTATTTGAAAGCAACTATATCGCGCCTTTGGGCGAATACGTCAATCGCTTTGAGGACGCAGTGAAGTCCTATACTGGCACGCGCGGCGCGCTGGCGCTAAACGCAGGCACGGCGGCGCTTCATCTGGCGCTTCGTTGCAGCGGCGTAAAGGACGGCGACGTGGTGTTAGGATCCACGTTTACCTTCATGGCGTCGCTAAATCCGATATTTTACGAGCGCTGCGTGCCGGTGCTGATAGACAGCGACGAGAGTTGGAATTTAAGTCCGAAGCTGCTTAAAGAAGCGATCAAAAAATCGCCGAAAAAGCCAAAGGTGCTCGTCGTTACGCATCTTTACGGACAGGCTGCAAAGATGGATGAGATATGCGAAATTTGCGCGAATGAAAATATCGATCTCATCGAGGATGCCGCGGAGGCGCTGGGCGGATTTTATAAGGGTAAGGCGCTGGGCGGCATCGGAAAATGCGGCGCTCTAAGTTTCAACGGCAATAAAATCATCACTACCTCAGGCGGCGGAATGTTGATCTCAAACGACGAGGAGCTAATCGCCAAGGCTAGATTTTACAGCACTCAGGCGCGCGAGCCGCTGCTTCACTACGAACACAAAGACTACGGCTACAACTACCGTTTAAGCAACGTCTTGGGCGCTATCGGCGTAGGCCAGATGGAGGTCTTGCCGCAGCGCGTAAAGAGAAAACGCGAAATTTTTAAAATTTATGAGGATCTGTTTAGGGGCACCGACGTGGAGTTTATGCCTGAAGTCGAAGGCGGCGAGGGCAACAGATGGCTTACAACGCTATTATTTAAGAAAAAAGACGCTCATCTAAAGGTTATCGATGCGCTAAATAAAGCCGACATCGAATCTCGCCCGCTTTGGAAGCCGATGCATCTGCAAAGCATCTTCGCAGGCGCGCTTAGCGTAGTTGACGGCACGAGCGAAGATATGTTTAGTCGCGGCATCTGCCTTCCTAGCGGCACCGATATGAGCGACGAGACGATTGAGCGCGTCGTAAAAATCGTAAAAGAAAACATCTGATGCTGTTAAAACCCACTAAATTTAGCCGCTTCGCGTTTTTTTTGCTGGGAGATATTTTTATCTCGATCCTCTCCGTTTATATCGCGTTTTTGCTGCGATTTAGTGGAGATATACCGAACGAATTTTATAAAGGCGCGCTGCTTAGCGCCTCGAGCCTTACTGCGATTAAAATTTTCTATTTTTGGTTTTTGCGGATCTATTTAGTTCCGTGGAGATTTTTCGGGCTATACGAAGCAAGAAAGCTCTTTTATGCACACGTGATGGCAGCGCTTACCTTTTTAATCCTGTTTTTTCTAGCAAGTAAAATTTTTAACCCATTCCCGCGCTCGGTCATCATCATCGATGCGGCAATCTCGTTTATTTTAATCGGTGGGATTAGAATTTCAAAGCGGATGTTTCTAAGCGAGAAGAAAAACATCACGAATAACGAGCCCTGCATCGTCGTAGGCGCTACGAGCAAGACCTTTCACGTCCTAAAAGGTATGCGGCAAAAATATATCAACTACTATCCTGTGGGCGTCGTGGACGGGCGGCCTGAGCTAGTAGGGACCTATTGCGAAAACTACGTCGTCAGAGCCAAGGGCGAAATTCCGCAGATGATCAAAGATAGCGGCGCCAAAACCGCAATCATCGCGCTGGCGCTGTATCCGGACGAGCTAAAGCAGCTCTACGACGAGCTTTTTGCATACGGGTTAAAGGATATTAAGCTCTTTTCGCTTTTGGAGGATGAGAGTAAAAAGATCCGCGACGTATCAATCGAGGATCTGCTCGCGCGCAAGCCCAAAGATCTCGACACCAAGGCGATTGAAAATTTTATCAAAGATAAGATCGTGCTGGTAACGGGCGCGGGCGGCACGATAGGAAGCGAAATTTGCAAGCAATGCTTGAAATTCGGCGCAAAGCGGCTCATTATGGTCGAACACAGCGAGTTTAACCTCTACTCGATTAACGAAGCCACCGGCGCGGACGCGCGTAACGAGCTAAAGATGATAAACGTCGTTTATCGCCATGAGCTGGAGGAGGTTTTTGCAGAATTTCATCCCGAAGTAGTCGTGCACGCAGCGGCGTATAAGCACGTGCCGCTATGCGAGTTTAATCCGCATCTAGCGGTCAAGAACAATATCGTCGGCACAAAAAATGTAATCGATCTGTCTAAAAAATACGGCGCGAAAAAGGTCGTTTTGATCTCGACCGACAAGGCAGTACGACCGACAAATATTATGGGCACGACGAAGCGTATCTGCGAGCTTTACGCGCTAAATTCCAACGACGCGGCAAGCGACACGCAGATCGTCGCGGTACGCTTCGGAAACGTGCTCGGCTCAAGCGGCAGCGTCATTCCTAAATTTAAACGCCAGATCGAAGCGAACGAGCCGCTTACCGTTACGCACCCCGAGATTACGAGATATTTTATGCTCGTTAGCGAGGCGTGCCAGCTCGTGCTTCAAGCAGCCTCCATCGCGCAGGGCGGCGAACTTTTCGTGCTGGATATGGGCGAGCCCGTAAAGATCGCCGATCTTGCCAAGCGAATGCTCCAGCTTGCCGGCAAGGAGGAGCTGGGTATTAAATTTGTAGGCTTGCGTCCCGGTGAGAAGCTTTACGAGGAGCTTTTGATCGATGAAAACGACAAGAGCACGAAGTACCAATCCATATTCGTAACTCACTCCGCAAAATACGACCTGCAAGAGCTAAGCTCGCAGATCGAGGAGCTTTCGGAGTGCGAGGACGCGCAGGTTGCGGATAAGCTAAAGCGCATCGTGCCCGAGTTTTCGCACCGATTAAACGATATGAAGGGCACGGCTTGATCGGTATCGTGGATTACGGCGCGGGCAATATCCAAAGCGTGATGAACGCGCTTAGTTTTTGCGGCGCTAAATTTTGCCTCGTGCGCAGCCCCGAGGAGCTTTTGAGCTGCGATAAGGCTCTACTTCCGGGCGTGGGCGCATTCGGCGAGGCGATGGATAAGCTTCGCGCAAGCGGTATGGACGCCGCGATTAAAGAGTTCGTCGCAAGCGGCAGATATTTTTTAGGCATCTGCCTGGGGATGCAGCTTTTGTTTGAGCAAAGCGAGGAATTCGGCGCGCGCAGCGGGCTTGGAATTTTACCCGGTCGCGTCGTAAAATTTGACAAAACGAAATTTAATATTCGGGGAGCGGAATCCAAGTCCGAAAATATGAAATTTAGAGAAAATACGAAATTTGGATCGGACGAGGCGGAATTTAATTCAGACGGGGCAGAACCTAGCGAGCGCTGCGGACAAAATTCCACTTGTGCCGAAAGCCTAAAGATCCCGCATGTCGGCTGGAACAGCGCGCATTTTATTAAGCGCTCGCCGATAAATGCAGGCCTAGGCGAGTTTGAGTATCTGTATTTCGTGCACTCCTACCACGTCCTTTGCGCGCGCGAGATCACGCTTGCGAGTACGTTTTACGGCTATGAGTTTGCAAGCGCGATCTGGCGCGAAAACGTATTCGCCTTTCAGCCGCATCCCGAAAAAAGCCACGATGCGGGCATAAAAATCATTAAAAATTTTACGGAGCTGTGATGGAAATTTTCCCTGCGATCGATCTGAAACAAGGATGCGCCGTGCGTCTTAGCAAGGGCGAGATGCAAAGCGCAAAAATTTATTCCAAAGACCCCTGCGAGCTAGCCAAAAAATTTGAAGATCTTGGCGCTAAATGGCTGCATCTGGTTGATCTCGACGGCGCGTTTGCGGGCGAGGCGGTAAATTTCAAAGCGATCGAGCGGATCGTAAAAAGCACGCGTCTGCGCGTAGAAGTGGGCGGCGGCATCCGCGACGAAGCGCGCATAAAGCAGTATTTGAGCTTAGGCGTCGATAGATTTATCCTGGGCTCGGCGGCGCTTAAAAATCCGGATTTCGTAAAGCAAATGGCGAAGCTTTACCGCATCGTCGTGGGCATAGATGCAAAAGAGGGGCTCGTAGCGACCGAGGGCTGGGCGGAGCTAAGCCGCGTAAAAGCGACTGATCTGGCTCGAGACTACGCGGACGCAGGCGTTTGCGCGATCATCTGCACCGATATCTCGCGCGACGGGATGCTAAGCGGCGTGAACGTAGAATTTAGCCGCTCTATCGCGAAAGCTTGCGGCATCGATACTATCGCAAGCGGCGGCGTAAAAGATATGAGCGACATAATCGCGCTTAAAAACGCAGAGCTCATCGCAGGCGTCATCGTCGGCAAGGCGTATTACGAGGGCACGCTCGATCTTAAAAAGGCGTTTGAAGCTCTATAAAAACGCCCGAGCGTAAGCAAAGTTTGAACTAAATTTTAGTAATATGCAAATTTTAAAATTTAAAGGCGATGTGAGGCGATGAAAGATTTTTTTTATGAGATGATCGTAAAAAGCGCGAATGCAAGCGAGCTTTTTAAAAACTTTGCGTTTGAGCTCGGCGTTACCTGCGTCGAAGAACGTGGCGAGCGTTTCATAATCCGCGACGAAGAGGATCTGCAAAATTTAAAATTTGCGTTTGAAGAGTTTAAAAAGGGGCTTGCGCGATCTCTTAATTTAGACGCCGATCTACAGATCGAAATTTCAAAAAAGCAAAATAAAGACTGGCTCGACGAATACAAAAAAGGCGTCGCGCCCGTGGCGGTCGGCAAATTTTACGTCCGTCCGAGCTGGTGCGAAAGATCGCAAGATCGCGCGCTAATCGATCTGCTGATCGATCCTGCGCTGGCGTTTGGTTCAGGTCATCACGAAAGTACCAATATGTGCCTGGCGCTGCTTAGCGAGCTTGCTCGCGATGGCATGAGCGCGCTTGACGTGGGCTGCGGCAGCGGAATTTTAAGTATCGCGATGAAAAAACTGGGCGCAAAGGTAAGCGCCTGCGATACCGACGAGCAGGCAGTGGCCGCTACGCAGCAAAACGCCGAGAAAAACGGTGTACAGATCGATAAAATTTGGCTCGGCAGCGTTTCAAGCTTGGGTGAGCAAAGCTCAAGCGCAGCCGCGCAGCCGCAGTTTGATCTCGTCGTCGCAAATATAATCGCCGACGTGATTTTGATCCTAAGCGCGGATCTGAAAAAAGCGCTAAAACCTGGCGGCAAGCTCGTGCTGTCGGGAATTTTAGAAAAATATAAAGATAGGATAGAGCAAGCCTTTTCGGATTTAAATTTCGTGCAGATGAAAAAGCAAAACGAATGGCTTAGCTTCGTATATGAAAGGAAGATATGAATAACAACCCAAATAATCAACCCCCTCAAAACGGCGGCGGAAACAATTTTTTCAATAAAAATCCGATCGGCGTTTTTATAATTTTCGCGCTTATTTTGATAGTGGTGTTTAAAGCGATATCCCCAAGTGGCGGATTTGATAGCGGTGGAGTGCTGAGCTCCGTCTCGGGCGAGAGTAGAAACGTAACTTACTCCGAGCTAAAATCGCAAATCAAAAACTCTCAAGTAAGCATGGTTTCCATCGGAAGCTCCACGATTAAAGCGCAAGTAGGCAACGTAATCTACACCGCCAAGCGCGTGGATGATCCCGAGCTAGTTCAAATTTTAGAATCGCGCAAAATTCCATACGGCGCGTATAACGAGAGCAATTTTTTGACCGATCTGCTCTTTAGCTGGGTCTTGCCGCTTGTGATTTTCTTTGGAATTTGGATGTTTTTAGCCAACCGCATGCAGCGCAATATGGGCGGCGGCGTGCTCGGCATCGGAAGCTCTAAAAACCTGGTAAGCGCCGAAAAGCCGAAGGTTAAATTTAGCGATGTAGCGGGCGTCGAAGAGGCGAAAGAGGAGGTTAAGGAGATCGTAGATTTCTTAAAAAACCCCGAGCGATATATCAGCCTCGGGGCTAAAATTCCAAAAGGCGTGCTTTTAGTGGGCCCTCCGGGCACGGGTAAGACGCTGCTAGCCAAAGCGGTCGCGGGCGAAGCGGATGTGCCGTTTTTTTCGGTATCGGGTTCGAGCTTCATCGAGATGTTCGTAGGTGTGGGCGCCAGCAGAGTGCGCGATCTATTTGATAACGCTAAAAAACAGGCTCCGGCGATCGTTTTCATCGACGAGATCGACGCGATCGGCAAAAGCAGAACCGCAGGCGGTATTGGCGGAGGCAACGACGAGCGCGAGCAGACGCTAAATCAGCTGCTTGCCGAGATGGACGGCTTCGGCTCGGAATCAAGCCCGGTAATCGTCCTTGCGGCTACTAACCGTCCTGAGACGCTGGATGCAGCGCTTCTGCGTCCGGGCAGATTCGATAGGCAGGTTCTAGTCGATAGACCCGATTTTGACGGCAGAATGGCGATTTTGAAGGTGCATATGCGCGACGTTAAATTTGCCCGCGACATCGATATCGAAGAGATCGCGCGCCTTACCGTGGGCTTTGCGGGAGCCGATCTTGCAAATATCATCAACGAAGCCGCGCTTTTAGCGGGTCGCGAGGCAAAGGCGGAGGTCGAGCAAAAAGACCTACTTGAAGCGATTGAACGCGTCGGTATCGGACTGGCTAAAAAATCGCGCCGCGTAAGCCCGATCGAAAAGCGAATCGTCGCCTATCACGAAAGCGGCCATGCGCTCATCGCCGAGCTTACCAAAGGCGCGATGCCGGTATCTAAAGTAACTATCGTACCGCGCGGATTGAGTGCCGCGGGCTATACGCTAAATTCTCCGTTTGAAAATAGATATCTGCATCAGCGCCATGAAATTTTTGCCGAGATCGATACATTTTTGGCGGGACGTGCGGCGGAGGACGTGTTTTTAGGCGAGATCACCGACGGCGCGGGCAACGACCTACAGCGCGCTACCGATATGCTTAAATTCATGGCTACTCAGGTCGGAATGACCGAGGCGCTCGGGCTTGCGGTGCTAGAAAAGCAGCAGTACTCCTTCCTAAACGGCGGACAGAGCATCAAGGATTACAGCGAGGTAACGGCGGTTAAGATCGACGAATATGTCCGCAAGACGCTGGACGAGCGCTACGCAGCGGTAAAAGAGACGCTAAGGACTTACGCTCCGGCGATCGAGGAGATGGTAAAGGCACTGTATGAGAAGGAGACGGTATCGGGCGAACAGATCGTGGAGATCATCTCTAAATTTGAAAAAGACAACGGCATGCCTACCCGTCTGGTGCGAAATTTAGGCGCTAACGACGATATCGAAAGCGCAAAGAGCGAAGCTTAAATTTAAAGCTTCGCGCGCGGTAAGAACTTAGGGCTAAATTTTAAGAAGGTCGCGCTAAGGCGTTTTATGCGCGATCCGCGGCACCGAATGAAAAGCGGTGTAAAAATAAAATTTAAAGAGTAAGAGATGGAAGAGGAAAAGGGAAAATTAATCTACATATTGCCGAATTTTTTCACGGCGGCAAGTGCATTTTTAGCGGTCATCAGCATAATTTCTACGATCAAAGGCAACTTCAGCGCCGCGATCTTTTATATCATTTTATCCTTGATCTGCGACGGGCTTGACGGCCGCGTGGCGAGGCTAACGCATGCGACATCGAAATTCGGCGTGGAATTTGACAGCCTTGCGGATATCGTTGCTTTCGGCGTCGCGCCGGCGCTGCTATTTTATTGCGCGATCGGGCACGATTACGGTAAGGTCGGCTCGCTTGTAGCTGCGCTTTACGTGGTTTTCGGCGCGATCAGGCTGGCGCGATTCAACGTCACTACGGGCACCTACGAGCCTAGCGTTTTTATCGGGCTGCCGATACCAACGGCGGCGATTACGATGGCGTTTTGGATCGGAATTTATCTAAAATATGAGCTCTCCAAAGGATTTGGCGTATTTTTGATCATCGCAATGGCGGCACTATCGTTTTTGATGGTAAGCAACATACGCTTTCCGAGCTTTAAAAAGATCAGCCTAAAGCGCCCCAACGCGATTAAAATTTTAGTGCTTCTAATCGTCATATTTTTCTCGCTTTTATATCTTTTCAGGCTGGAATTCCCTGCGGTGCTCACTTTGGTTTATATCGTTTACGGTTTGGTTCGCGGAGCTTTAAATTTAAGCGCGGCTAAATTTCATAAAAAAGACAAACCCGAAGAAACGGCGAAATAATCTCAGATATGTTTATCGCCGCGATTGTTTTTAAGTTTGCGCGGCTATAATTTTGCCAAATTTTAACCCTTTGAAAGGATTTGTAATGGATAAAAATAAAATCATAATCTTCGATACGACGCTTCGTGACGGCGAGCAAAGCCCTGGAGCGTCGATGAATACGGACGAGAAGATCCATCTTGCGTTGCAGCTTGAAAAGCTGGGCGTAGATGTTATCGAGGCGGGTTTTGCAGCGGCAAGCCCCGGGGATTTTGACGCGATAGAAAAGATCGCGGGCGCGGTTAGCAAGGCTCGCGTATGCTCTCTTGCGCGCGCTTTAGAAAAAGATATCAAAGCCGCCGGCGAAGCGGTAAAGGGTGCGAAGCTCGGCCGCATCCACACCTTCATCGCTACAAGCCCCATTCATATGGAATTTAAACTTAAAATGCAGCCGCAAGAGGTCATAAAGCGCGCCGTAGAGTCTGTGCAATACGCAAAAAGCCTATGCGATGACGTGGAGTTTAGCTGCGAGGATGCGTGCAGAAGCGATATGGGTTTTTTAAAAGAGATCTGCGACGCCGCGATAAGCGCCGGAGCCTCCACCATAAATATCCCCGATACGGTGGGCTATCTCTATCCGGACGAGATCACTGCGCGCATAGGCGAGCTCGTTAAGCTTATCGGCGAGCGCGCCGTAGTTTCGGTACATAACCACAACGACTTGGGAATGGCTACCGTAAATTCCTTAGCCGCTATCTTGGCAGGAGCCAGACAGGTCGAGTGCACGATAAACGGTATCGGCGAGCGCGCGGGCAACGCCGCGCTAGAGGAGATCGTAATGGCGATCAAGACGCGCAGGGATAAATTTGCGCCGCTTTATACCGATATAAATTTGAAAGAAATTTACCCATCCAGCCGCCTAGTCGCGAGCATTACCGGCATCGAGCCGCAGCCTAATAAAGCGATTGTGGGCAAAAACGCCTTCGCGCATGAAAGCGGCATCCACCAAGATGGCGTGTTAAAACACAAAGAAACTTACGAGATCATGCATGCTGAGGATATCGGACTTGATAAAAACTCGCTCGTACTGGGCAAACACAGCGGCCGCCACGCCTTTAAAGACAAGCTGGTATCTTTGGGCTATGAGCTTAGTAACGAGCAGATTGAGATCGCGTTTAATAAATTTAAAGCGCTTGCAGATAGTAAAAAGGACGTTTTCGACGAGGATATTAGAGAGCTCGTAAACGACGAGTTCGTGGGGGCTGAGAAGACCTATGAAGTGCTGGTTTTAAGCTCTAATAGCTGCAACAAAGGACACGCTAGCACCGCGCTTACGCTAAGGTATAAGGATGAAATTTTAAGCGATAGCGCGCTTGGAAACGGCGGCGTGGATGCGATATTTAAGGCGATAGATCGTATCAGCGGTATCAGCGGTAGCTTGAAAGAATACCAAGTAAAAGCGGTTTCACAGGGCAAAGACGCGCTGGCGAAAGTAACCGTTAAGGTGGAATTTGCGGGCGAGGGCGCCATCATCGGCAGAGGACTTGACGTAGATACGATGCTGGCGTCTGCAAAGGCCTACGTTGCGGCGCTAAACACATATCTGGACGCTAAGCGCTAAGATGTCGGAGTGTTCGGCGGGATTTGCTAAATTTAACGCAAATTCCGCCAGATTAAACAAATCAAAAGCAAAATTTTAATAATATTTCACACTTAAAACGTTGGAGTAGGGGGTATTGAGCCGAAACTCGTTTTAAAATTTATTTATGGAGACTTTTATGAAAAAAGTTCTTGTATTGTTATTCGCACTTTGCGGCGCGGCTTTCGCTAACGAGCAGCTAAGCGCTTACACTCAGATCGTTTCTTTTTCTGCAATTACCGTTGCAGTCGTTTTAGGTCTAGCCGCTTTGGGTGGCGCGTTAGGTATGGGAAATGCCGCTAGCGCGACACTTAACGGCATCGCTAGAAATCCGAGCGTAGCTAGCAAGCTATCGAATACGATGTATATTTCGCTAGCGATGATCGAAGCGCAGGTTATCTATGCATTAGTTATTTCATTTATCTTGCTTTTCGTAAATCCTTTTTTGACAGCGGGTTTAAAGGCTGCTGCAAATTAATCATAAGCCCGAGAAATCGGGCTTTAAACTTATATAACTCAAGGCTTAAGATTAAGCTTTAAAAATTATGCGACCGTGGTGGAATTGGTAGACACGCTATCTTGAGGGGGTAGTGCCGTAAGGCGTACGAGTTCAAATCTCGTCGGTCGCACCATCTATTAAAATTTTCCCTATTTTTTTGGTTTTATTAAATTTTGTTACTAAAAAATTGAATACCTTTTCGGTAAATTATCTATGTTTATACCTTGTTGCAAAAAATATTTTTTAACTTCTTTATAAATTTCATCGTTATATAAATAAATCATAAAATATCTACCCGAAACTGGTGTAGCATACATAGATACCGTAAAAACTTCATTTGATATTCTTATAAAAGGTAAGGCTGTAAAACCTTTCAAATTTTTATTTCTGAATAAGTAAAAAATAAATTTGAATGTTAAATTTACAAAATAAAATAAAATCAAGGGTAATAATAACTTACCACCATCGATAATTAGTGAAAGTATTATTATAAAATATACCAGTATATGAAATTTCTCTGTTTTAACACAGGAATTAGCAAAAAATGTTCTAGCTAATTCGTCCTCTAATATTTTACATTGTCTTTTTAATTTTCCATAATCATAAAATTCTATATAGTGATTTGTGAATTTTATTTTATGATTTTTAAATTTGAATTTTTGAAAAATTGCGACAATAACAATGTAAGTTATAGGGATTAAACTAAACCAAAAAAATACTTTATCTTCAATAGTTCCATAATCCCATAAATTTTCTAATAATCCAAAAAGTATTAGGCAAGAAATAAAAGATGAACTAAGCAATGTTAAAACGAAAAACTCTTCATAGCTTTGTATGATAAGCGGATTTTCATCATAATCCCTAAAATTCGGATTATTTTGTTTTTGATTTTCAAGCCATTGTTGATATTTTTGCTCTTTGATTTGAGCTTGTTGTATTTTTGCTTCTACGTTTTTTCTTAACTGCTCGGCTCGTTGCTTTATATCGTTATTCAAATCAATCCTTTTTATAAAATTTCCTAGCAAATTCAATCTCGGTCAGTACCACTGATACTGAATTTTATGAATTTACAAATTTAAACTTGCTATTGCTTTTAAATTCAAGCAACAAGTAAATTTAAATTTGCAAATTTGATATTTGGATCT
>NZ_CALIMY010000043.1 GCF_938045205.1 uncultured Campylobacter sp. | reverse complement strand
TATAGCAATAAACTTCTTTAAAGAAAAATTTACGCTTAGAGACGATGAGGAGCCAAAATGAAAGAGACACTGGAGTATTTAAAATCTAAGCTAAATCTTACGGCGGTAGCGAATACGGCGCTTATAGATCAAAACGGCGATTATCTGATTTTTAGCGGTTTTGAGCGTATCAGCGCGAACGAAACTAGCCTGAAGTTTCAAATCGTTTTAGCGCGCAACACTTTAGATTGCGAAATTTACGGAATTTTAGATGAGATCATGGTGCTTAGCGACAAGCTTTTAAAAGATGAGGCCGCAAGCCGCGCCGTCATTTTAAAAAGCGCCGAGACGCAATTTATAAGCGAGAGCTTATACGCTTATATCTTTGAGCTGAATTACCCCCTAAAGCGGGTTAGATAGGAGCGAGAATGGATCTGTTTAAAAAAAAGACGTTGAAAAACGGCATTACGATTAGAGAATTATCCATCGGGCTGATTTATAAAATTCAATCCGGCATCATCAAAAACGACGATATAGCCGAAATTTTAAAGCAGTGCTGCGATCTTAGCGCAGATAAGATTGAAAACCTAGGCTATAGCGCCGCAAATGAGCTTTATGAGGAAATTTTGCGCCTAACCTACGGCGATCTTACCGCAAGCGACGAGGGTGATAAAAAAAAATAACCTTTTGGATCTGCTACCTGCTAGAGCACGGCTTGGCTAGGGCGTGGGAGTTTCCTTTTAGCTTCGCAAAAGAAGCAATAGAGGGCTTTTCGCAGATAGAGAGCCAGAAACTAAAAGAAATTTCTGCGGCGGTTAGAATTGCGCGCTTCGCGGACGATCGGGCGTTTAAAAAATTTATAAGCGAGGGAAAAAGTGAAAGAAGTGGTATCGAAAGGCTTAAGGAGTTTGCTAAAGCTTGATTTTTACGCGCACCGCGTAAAGCTTATCCCGCTTTTTTGCGACAGCTCGCGCACAAAGGGCTCGTCTTTAGGCGAAATCCTAACTTCGGCTCGCTTTTCGCGGCTAAATTTATCTATATTTTTAAATATAAAAGCTAACTCCGGGCGTCTTAAGCGCTTTTGTGCTTCGATTTTTGCGGTAATCTTTTGCGCCTTTTTGCGCGCAAAATACTCTTTTAACTGCGTCGCTATCGCAAGGCACATTAAAAAGCCAAACAAGCCTTCGCCATTTTTACCTTCGAAACCGAATAGATCCATTTGCTCGTCTCCTGAAAGCATATTATATCAAAATTTAAGGCAAAGCGCATGGCTGATTTGAAGATAAAAATAGGCGTCGAAGAAGACGCCAG
>NZ_CALIMY010000042.1 GCF_938045205.1 uncultured Campylobacter sp. | reverse complement strand
GGCGTAAATCAAAAATTTTTAAATGTGGAGTATAGAGACATTGAAAGCATAATTAGCGAGCAGGATTCCATTTATTCTGCGCTTTTAATAGATAAAACTACTGAGATCAAAAAATGAAAATTTTATTTATTACGCTTAGAGCCGATCACGGCGGCGGCCCAAAACACGTTGATCTGCTTATAAATAATTTATCTAGCGAGATAGAGATATATCTTGCTTGTCCGCAAGATAGGCTCTACTATGATCTGTGGAACGAGTCAAAAAAGGTTAAAGACATATTCATCTTGCCGCATAGAAAATTTAGCGTAAAAAAGCTTCTTGAGCTGAATAAATTTATAAAAGATAACGATATAAAAATAATCCATTCCCACGGCAAGGGCGCGGGAATCTATTCACGGATGCTTAAAATTTTAAATCCAGGACTAAAAGTAATCCATACTTTGCATGGTGTTCATATGGGAGAATACAGCTTTTTAAAAAAGAGAGCATATATTTTTTTAGAGAGGTTTTTGGCGCTATTTACCGATAAATTTATAAATGTCTCAAATAATGAAAATAGTATTTGTTTGAAGCATGGACTATTTAAAAAAAATAAGAGTGATATCATATATAATGGTATAAAAGCTCTTTTGAGAGAGGATAGCTCTAGGAAAAAATTTAATTTATATGGAAAAAAAGTAGTTACGACTATTTCAAGATTTGACTATGCAAAAAATATGTCTTTGGCGTACGAGATAGCCAAAAATTTTAAAGATAATTCAAGCATCGTTTTTTTGTGGATCGGAGACGGCGACGATAGGGCAAAATTTGAATCTATGGCGCAAAAAGACGGCGCAAATATAATCTTTACGGGCTTTACCGACGAAGTGCCCGCGTATCTATCCGCTACGGACATCTACCTGTCTACATCCAGGTGGGAGGGGCTGCCTTATGCGCTCATAGAGGCGCAGTCACTCGGTATCCCTATAGTGGCGACAAACGTCGTGGGAAATAACGAGGTTGTAGAAAACGGCAAAAGCGGATTTTTGTTTGAGGGTGCACAGCAGGCGTGCCAGCATATAGAAATTTTATTAAACGATGAGAAAATATACGGTAAAATGCAAGCCGAAGCGTTGCTAAATTTTAAAGATAAATTTGATATCGGCGTTATGATTCGTAAAGTGGAAAAAATTTACGAGCAGATATTTGAAAATAGATCAACTAGGGAGTCGCAATGAAAAAAGCCCTTATCCACGACTGGTTTAGCACCTATGCGGGTGCAGAAAAATGCGTTGAGAGTTTTACTAATATCTGGGATGATTTTGAAATTTACAGCCTCATCGACTTTTTAAAGGGTGCCGATCGAGATAAAATTTTAAAAGGCAAGCACGCTCACACGAGCTTTATCCAGAAGCTGCCCTTTGCAAAGGACAAATACCGCAACTACTTGCCACTATTTCCGCTCGCGATCGAGCAGTTTGATCTAAGTGGCTATGACGTCGTGCTATCTAGCTCACATGCTGTCGCAAAGGGGGTGCTGACGCACTCAAATCAGCTTCACATCGCTTATGTACACACGCCGATCCGCTACGCGTGGGATCTATATCATCAGTACTTGCGCGAAAGCGGGCTGGATCGCGGTCTAAAGGGCGTGCTGGCAAAGTATTTTTTACATAAAATTAGGCTTTGGGACGCGAGCACCGCAAACCGCGTGGATCACTACGTCGCAAACAGCCGCTACATCGCGCGCCGTATCCAAAAAACCTACGGCAAGCCTAGCGACGTCATCTATCCGCCCGTGGACGTGGATAAATTTACGCTGCGCGAAACCAAAGAGGAATTTTACCTCACCGCCTCGCGCATGGTCCCGTATAAAAAGATCGATCTCATCGTCGAGGCGTTTTCGCAGACGGATAAAAAGCTGCTCGTCATCGGCGATGGGCCCGATATGGCCAAAATTAGATCAAAAGCGGGCAAAAATGTCGAACTTTTGGGCTTCGCAGACGATGAGACGATGGCGGATCTCATGGGGCGGGCTAAGGCATTTGTTTTTGCCGCAGAGGAGGACTTCGGCATTACGCCGGTAGAAGCGCAGGCATGCGGCACGCCGGTGATCTGCTTTGGGCGCGGCGGCGCCCGCGAGACGGTGCTTGACGGCGAGAGCGGACTGTATTTTATGGAGCAAAACGCAAAAGAGCTGCTCGCCGCCGTAGCTAAATTTGAGCAAAATTATGATAAATTTGAGCCTACAAAAATCAGAGAAAATTCTTTAAAATTTTCGCGCGCACGCTTTGAGGCCGAAATCAAAAGCTACGTCGAGAAAAAATATGAGGAATTTAAGGACGGCCAAAATGACTAATATAATCCTAAGCGGCGGCAGCGGCACGAGGCTGTGGCCCATCAGCCGCACGCTTATGCCGAAGCAGTTCGTGCGCCTCTTCAGCGATCGCTCGCTTTTTATGATGAGCTACGAGCGAAACTCCCCGCTATGCGAGCGCACGCTCGTCGTCTCAAACGAGCAGCAGTATTTTTTGGCACTCGATCAGCTTGAGGCTTTGGGTGCGCGCGGCGTGAAATTTCTACTCGAACCAGTCGGCAGAAATACGGCTCCTGCGATCGCGCTTGCGTGTTTGAGCTTAAAGGCCGAGGAGATCGTTTTCGTAACGCCGAGCGATCATCTAATTAGAAATCAGGCGGCGTATAAAAACAGCGTCTTGCGCGCGCACGAGCTTGCGAAACAGGGGTTTTTGGTGACGTTCGGTATCAAGCCCGCGGAAGCAAATACGGGCTACGGCTATATCGAAGCAAGCGGCGAGGACGTGTTAAAATTTCACGAAAAGCCTGATCTTGCGGCAGCGCAAAGCTATATAGCGGCGGGGAATTGCTACTGGAATAGCGGCATGTTTATGTTTAAAGCAGGCGTATTTTTAGACGAACTAAAGGCTCAGAGCTCTGAAATTTACGAAGCCTGCGTCCGTGCGCACGAAAATTCTAACGCGGAAAATCCGATTAGAATTAAACTCCTCGATATGCAAGAGATCCCCGCAGATAGCATTGACTATGCGGTTATGGAGCGCACGAGTCTTGCTAAGGTCGTGCCCGCAGATATCGGCTGGAGCGATCTGGGAAGCTTCGATAGCTTAGACGCCGAGCTGTCTAAAGACGCGAACGGCAACACTGCTAGCGAGCAAAATATCACTCTAAATTCTAAAAACAATCTCATCATCGGCTCTGGCCGCACGATAGCCGCCATAGACGTCGAGGATATCGCTATCGTCGATACCAAGGATGCCCTGCTCGTATGTAAAAAAGGCTCTACCCAAAAGGTAAAGCAGGTGGTAGAGCGGCTGAAGGATAGCGATCTGGCGCGCGTGCACGTAACGACGCACCGCCCGTGGGGCAGCTACACGGTGCTCGAAGATGAGCGTGGCTATAAGATCAAGCGCATCGTCGTTAAGCCCGGCAAGCGGCTATCGCTGCAAAAGCACTACCATCGCAACGAGCATTGGATCGTCGTTAGCGGCACCGCGACCGTGACTGTGGGCGAGCAAAATTTCTTGCTGCGCGAGAACGAATCTACGTTCATTAGGATGGGCGAGGTTCACCGTCTCGCAAACGAGGGCAAAATCCCCGTCGTGCTAATCGAGGCTCAAGTCGGCAGCTACACCGGCGAGGATGATATCGTGCGCCTGCAAGATGATTTTAATAGGAGCTAGGATGAAAAAGCAACTCTGTGTTTTGATAATCTTGGCGGTCGATATTTTCGGCATCTGGCTTTGCTTCGGACTTGCCGTGGTGCTTAAAAATCTGCTCTACGGCGATAGCGTGCTGCTGGACATCGGCAGGTATCAGGGCTTTGCGCCGTCCTACGTCATAATGATATTTCTATTTTTTTATCAGGGGATCTATTCGAGGCGATATGATTTTTGGCACGAGAGTAGAATTTTAGTGAGAAGTTGCTTTTTTGGGCTTTTACTCAGCCTTGCGCTGCTTGCTTTGATCAAAGTCAATTACGAATTTTCACGCGCCAGCTTTATTCTGAGCTTTGCCTTTATGGCGGTGGTTTTGCCGCTTTTTAAGCTCGTAACGAAAAGGAAGCTTTTTAAATTTGGATTATGGCAGAAGAGGGCGAAAATTTTAGGCGAGGGCGAGGAATTTGAGAGCGCCGTCTTAGAAAGCGCGTATTTAGGATATGTTAGAGCTCTTGGCAGCGATTACGACGTGTTATTTATCGGCGGAAGCAGGCTTGGTGCGGAGGCTTTGAACGAGCTTATCGAGCATAATATCAGAAAGAACAAAGAAATTTTATTCACCCCCGTGCTGCGCTCATACGATTTTACGCAGGCAGATATTTACAGCGTTTTTGCATCGCGTACCAGCCTCTTTGCGATACGAAATTCTCTGAAAAGCCCTTTAAATTTAGCGCTTAAACGCGGGCTTGATTTGGCGCTAATTTTCTTAGCACTTCCTTTGCTGGTGCCGATTTTTGGCGTAATCGCGCTGATGATGAAGCTAAAAGAGCCCACGGGGCGCATATTTTTTTCGCACCAAAGGATGGGATTTGGTGGCAAGCCGTTTGGGTGTCTTAAATTTCGCTCTATGAAAGAAAACGGGGATGAAATTTTAGCTCAGTATCTCAAGCAAAATCCGCAAGAGGTGGAGTATTTTGAAAAATATCACAAATACGAGCACGATCCGCGCATCACGAAGCTGGGCGATTTTTTGCGTAGAAGCTCGCTCGATGAGCTTCCGCAGCTGATCAACGTCCTAAAGGGCGAAATGAGCATCGTAGGTCCTCGCCCGTGCGCGCAATACGAGCGCAAAGATATGGGCGAATACGCCGATCTCATCCTCGCCGTCAAGCCCGGTATTACGGGACTTTGGCAGGTGAGCGGGCGCAGCGATGTGGATTTTGCGACTAGAGCGGGCATGGATACGTGGTATATGAAAAACTGGTCGATCTGGAACGACATCGTCATTATTTTAAAAACCTTCAAAGTCGTTTTGGCGCGCGAAGGGGCGAGTTGATCGGTTATTGAATCCTTAAGTCAGGTTTTTTTGAGATAAATTTTAAATTTAATACGGCGCTTTGATCAAGATATTAGAATCGTTTGAGGCTAAATTTTGCACGATTTAAAATACATATACACAACAATGTAATTGCATGAAAATAGCTAGGAATTCGCGGCGCAAAATTTGAAATTTTGAAATTTCATCGCATGCTTACGTAAAATAAGACTACGCAAAAATAGCGATGACTTAATGCAGGCGATAAATATTGTGCAGTATCGTGGGAAAAGTATTAGCGCAAATTGTATTGTTTAAGCACACAAAAA
>NZ_CALIMY010000041.1 GCF_938045205.1 uncultured Campylobacter sp. | reverse complement strand
TAAACGCCTCATAGCCGTACATCTGACTATCATAGAGCGTCTTTTTTCTTTATCGTAGGCGCTTTTTTGTGAAAAATCTAGGTCCAGGCTAAGCTGCTTTTTTCGTCATTTATGTAGCCGCTTCGCATCTGTTTTAGCTGGGTAAATTTTTCAAATTCTTCGTGGCTTAGCAAGTGATGATTGTAAATTTTGCTGCCATCAAGCTTTTCGTGAAAATAGGAAAGCGGAATTTTAAAGAATTCTTTACCCTCTTTGATCGGCGAAGCGTCGCAAAATCTCACAGCGCCGCTATGAAAAATTTTAAAAGGATCACTAAAGTCGCTATATCTGCTAGCCACCATACCCAAAATGCACTTCCGGGGATAAAATCAAGCGAGCTCATCTTGCCCTGCGTGTTAGAACTCGCCTGCAAAATAACGGGACTTTTAAAAGTTATCTCAAATCTAAGCTCTCTCATCGTAGCTCCTTAACTTTAAATTCGCATCTGCCGAGGCCTCGGTTACGGTTTAATCCTATCCGCTTTATCATCTCTAGCGCGCGTTTTAAATTTTGGGCGATTTCGTCGCTTACATTTTGGATCTCGCCTTTTAAACTTATAGGCAAAACCACCTCTATATCTCTTAGCGAATTATCTACCGCGATGCCGTTGTCGTCGATTTTAGTAGCCGAAATGATTTCAAAAAGATTGCGCTGCAAGTTATTTGACGTAATTTCGGTAGCGATTTTTTCATCTACCCTCGCGTTACTAAAATAGCACTGCGCCTGCGTCGTATCGTCGTTTTCGTTTTGCTCATTGCCATTATTTTGCTTATTTTTGCCGCCTCGTGAGCCGAAGCACTCACTTATATCGCTTGGATCCCAAAACAGCTCCGCCGCCTCACGCACAAGTCCTTTTATCGTTTTGCCCGGCACATACGGAAGCCCTGCGGCGTCTTTTACTACATAGCTATCAAGTGCCGCTCCACCGCTAAGGCCGCTACTAACATGCCAATAGTCGAAAAATTTAAGCTCGTAATTTATCGTCATTTTTGCCCTCCACTTTTTTATCTTCCGCGCCCGAAGTAACGGAGAGAAATTGCAATACGTCGTAAATCGGCGTCTTCTGCGTTCCGTCCTTTTCTAAAATCAAATTTCCGCACGATAGCCCGCCGTAAAGACCGTTCAACGCCTTATCAAATTCTCCCTTGTTTTCTAGCATCTCATTTATCCGATCTAGCATACTTTTAGCTAGTTTGTCATTTATGCCGAGCTCTTTTATCCACTCTCGTAGTTTGCCTTTTGGGCTGTTTTTGTTGCGATAAATTTTGGCTAAATTTACAAAATTTTCTACCTTTGGCTCATTTTTTGACTTGGTCGTATCTCCCAAATAATAAGGTCCAAAATCGCACCTGATTTCTCGCATTTTTT
>NZ_CALIMY010000040.1 GCF_938045205.1 uncultured Campylobacter sp. | reverse complement strand
CCCAAAAGCATCCAGCCACTCATATCGCTAGCGCCTGCACTAAGCGCCGTTACGAATGGGCCCAGGCGGCGATTATCGAGCAGATACTCGCTTAAGCTCGCATTCTTGTCATAATAATACCTACCTATAAAAATAAGCGCGCCGAAATATATCGCGATTGCGCAATAGGTCCAAAAGCTCATCGTTGCCTCCTTTTAAAAAAGCTAATTTTACTCTATTTCAAATAAAATTTTACTTTCGGAATTTAGCCAGATTTTAACGAAATTTTAGTATTCTTGTCGTTTAAATTTTAAGAAAAAGGCGCCTTGGTTGAACGAGAAAATTTTAAAGGTCGTATTTGTTTTGACTGTAATCGCCGTGGGGCTTTATTTCACCTATCCCGAACTGAGCGAAGCGCAAAAAATTTCATACGCCAAAAGCTATGGCATTACTCTTATTTTGACCTCCGGCGGCATTGTGATCGGTATCGCATTAGGATTTATGCTGGCATTTTTAAAATTTCTAAACAATAAATTTTTAAGCTTCATTATCGACGAATACGTAGATATCATCCGCGGAACTCCAATCGTTATCCAGCTGATGGTGTTCGTGTTTATAATTTTTGCTACGTGGAGCAATAATATCGCAGCTGCGATCTTTGCGCTAGGGCTTAATAGCTCAGCCTACGTCGCAGAGATCGTGCGCAGCGGCATAAACAGCGTCGATCGCGGCCAGATGGAAGCCGCGCGTGCGATGGGGCTAGGCTACGGCACGGCAATGAAAGAGATCGTCTTTCCGCAGGCGATAAAAAACATCCTGCCTGCGCTTGCAAATGAGTTTATTAGCCTATTTAAAGAGACCTCGGTCGTAGGCCTCGTAGCAATCACCGATCTTACGTTTTTTTCAAAAAGCATGCAGGCGGCGCTTTATACCGTCCAGCCGATACTTTTTGCCGCAGTGCTTTACTATGCAAGCGTGAAATTTTTCTCGTTTTTAGTAAAAATGCTAGAAAGTAGGCTAAACCGCAATGATTGAAATATCAAATTTAACCAAATCCTACGGCAATTTATCGGTGCTAAAAGGAATTTCAAAGACCATAAATAAAGGCGATATCGTAGCAATCATCGGTCCAAGCGGCGGCGGTAAATCAACCTTTTTGCGCTGCTTAAATCTGCTTGAAATTCCAAGCGGCGGCACTATTAAAATAGACGGCGAGGATATTACCGATAAGCGCACTGATATTAATAAAATTCGCCGCAAGGTAAGCATGGTGTTTCAGCATTTCAACCTCTTTGCAAATAAAAACGTGCTGGAAAATTTAACTCTAGCGCCCATAAAAGCGGGTATCTATACCAAAGAACAAGCCTACGCAAAAGCAGAGGAGCTGCTGCAAAAGGTCGGTCTTAGCGATAAGGCCTATACTTATCCGCACAAGCTTAGCGGTGGGCAAAAGCAACGCATCGCAATCGCTAGAAGTTTGGCGGTAAATCCGGACGTGATTTTATTCGACGAGCCTACCTCGGCGTTAGATCCCGAGATGATCGGCGAGGTGTTAGGTATAATGAAAGAGGTCGCCAAAGAGGGCATTACGATGCTTGTGGTAACGCACGAGATGGGCTTTGCACGCAATGTCGCGAATAGGATTTTTTTTATGGAGGGCGGCAAGATCGCTGTGGACGATACGCCTAAAAATGTATTTGAAAATCCGCAAAATCCGAGATTGAAAGAATTTTTAAATAAAATTTTAAACCACTAAAGGAGAGGGAAATGAAAAAATTTATGAGATTTTTAGTTGCGGGCGCTTTGCTTTGCGGTTCGCTAATCGCTAAAGACATCACCAAAGATACGCTCATCGTAGGCACGAATGCCGAGTATCCGCCGTTTGAGTTTGTGGATGAAAACTCCAAGGTTACCGGCTTTGATATGGATCTGGTAGCCGAGCTTGCCAAGCGCGCGGGCGTGAAATATGAAATTTTAAATATGAGCTTTGACGGGCTAATCCCTGCGATTAAAAGCGGCAAGATCGACATGATCGCCTCGGGAATGAGCGCGACGCCGGCTCGCAAAAAGGCGATAGATTTCACAGCTCCTTACTATAAAGTCGAAAATTTATATGTCAAACGTAAGGACGATAGCTCGTTAAATTCCAAGGCGGATCTACAGGGTAAGCGTCTTGCCGCGCAGCTAGGCACCATCCAAGAGCTTGCGATCAGAGATATCAAAGGCGCCGAAGTTAGCGCTACGGAGAACGTTTTTGTAGCCGTTATGTCGCTGAAAAACAAAAAGATCGATGCGCTTTGCGTGGATTCGTCCGTGGGCTACGAATATCTTAAGAAAAACGACGATCTAACCGCATTTTTTAAAGAATCCGACGGCAGCGAGGGCTTTTCGATCGCATTTGATAAGGGCAAGTATCCCGAGCTGCTCGCTAAATTTAACACAGCGCTTGAGGAGATGAAAAAGGATGGAAGCTACGAAAAGCTTTTGGAAAAGTATAATTTAAAATAATCCGCAAAATTTAGGCGCAAATTCCTCTCATAGAATTTGCGCCGCCTAAGAGGAATCCTATGAAAAAGATATTTTTAGCACTTGCGATTTTGCTCTGCACGCAAAGCTTTGCGGAGCAAAAAGACAGATACGGCATCGCTGCATTCGCAGGTCTTGGCAATGACGGTAGAAGCTTCGTTTTTACCTTCAGAAAGGCTCAAAAAGATCGTTTCTTTCCCTGCGACTTAAAAAATTTAAATATAATCGCCGCGGGTGCTTCGAGGTGCATAACGGACGCTAAGGAGCTGAAAAAATTCGACAAAGAATATAAAAAAGCTCTCGAGTCTGTGATAAAACCCGGCAAGCGCTACTACGTAAATTTAATCGATCGCGGCAATGACGCCTATGTCTGCGACGCAAGCGATCCTAAAAGCAATCTGCGATTGGACCTAGTGGCGGCGGGATTTGCCGTGCCGACAACCGACGATAGCGAACTTCTTTTAAAAGCCGCCGAGGAAGCCAAAGAGGCTAAACGTGGAATGTATAGCGCAAAATTTTGGGATGTTACCAACTGCATCCTAAACGGCGTGCCGATGCCTAAAAAAGATAGATGAGCGAAATTTACGCGCTTAGCGACGATGTCTTAACGCCGCCGCAAACTATCTTTTCGCAGATAGATGAAATTTTACGCTGCGGCGTAAAGCTCGTGCAGTATCGCAGCAAGCTCGCCGTGAGGGATGAAGCTTTAATCCGCTCTCTCATCGGTCTTTGCGAGGATTACGGCGCCAAACTCATTATCAACGACGATGCCGCGCTTGCCAAAAAGCTTGGCGCACACGGCGTGCATATCGGCGAGAATGATGGTGAGGCAGCGCAGGTACGCGAGTTTTTAGGCGCGAGCAAAATCATCGGCGTTAGCTGCTATGCTGATCTTGCTCGCGCGCAAAAGGCCGAGGCGCAGGGCGCTAGCTACGTAGCCTTCGGCTCGCTAAGACGCGGCAAGACAAAACCTAATGCGCCGCTTTGCCCCGATGAGCTCGTGCAAGAGGCGCGAAAATCTTTAAACCTCCCAATCGCCGTAATCGGCGGGATCGGCTTAGAAAATCTGGATGAAATTTTAGCCCTCAAGCCTGATTATATCGCGATGGTAGAGGCGATCTACAGACCCGCTTCGATCACTCAGAATTTAGCAAATTTAAAGGAAAAAATGGATGAATATATTTGACGCCGTGATTTTAGGCATCGTCGAGGGGCTGACGGAATTTCTGCCCGTAAGCTCGACCGGGCACATGATCCTAGCTGCGAAACTGATGGGCCTGCAGCAGACCGACACGCTTAAATGCTTCGAGGTCGTTATCCAGCTAGGCTCTATCCTAGCGGTCGTCGCGATGTTTTACAAGCGGCTTTTGGTCGATTTTAAGCTCTGGTGCAAGCTCGTCGTGGGCTTTATCCCCACCGCTGCGATCGGCTTTTTGCTCTATAAAAGCATCAAATCGCTATTCGCGCCGCAGACCGTCGCCTACGCGCTGATCGGTTGGGGCGTTATTTTTATCGTAGTTGAGCTCTTTCGTAAGGCGCGCCCGAGAGAAGGCGAGCTGGAGCATCTGGATCAAATTTCATACGTTCAGGCCTTCATCATCGGGCTTTCGCAATGTTTTGCGATGGTGCCGGGCACTTCGCGCAGCGGCGCTACCATCATCGCAGGGCTTTTGTGCGGGCTAAGCAGAAACTTAGCCGCGCGCTTTAGCTTCCTACTCGCGATCCCTACGATGTTTGCGGCGACTTTTTACGACACCTATAAGAATTTAGACACCTTCGCGCAAAACTCCTCTAATATCACGACCTTTTTCGTAGGCGGCGCAGTGGCGTTCGTCGTGGCGCTTGCGGCGATCAAGCTATTTCTAAGCTTCGTCTCGAAGTTTGATTTCATCCCGTTTGGAATTTATAGAATTCTAATCGGCGCCATCTTTTTCATCTTCGTTTTTTAAACGCAATCATCAAAGGAATTTCATGAGCCTAGCAAAAAATATCGGCGCATTTTTAAAAGACAGATTCAGCCTCCTATCGGTATTCGGCGGCGCGGTGCTAAACGCATACGCGCTAGTTTTAGCATTAAATTTATCGCTCGGGTTGCTTCTTATCGCGCGCAGCGGCGAGCTGCTCTCTGCGCAGGCGCTGTTTTTTGCGGCATCTGCGATCTGCGGCGTGACGATACTTTTTTTCGCGCTTTACGCGCTTAGCTTTTATAGCGCTAGGCTATATAAAATTCTCGCCTTTGCGCTTCTGGCGATAAACGTAGTCTTTGCGATCGCTCAGATTTTTTTGATCTTTAGCTTAGAGCTTACCTACTCGCACGGCACGCTGGATGCGCTGGTGCAAACGACGCCCAAGGAGGCCTTCGAGTTCGCGCATGCGTTTTTAAATTTTAAGCTTATCGCGGCTTTTTTGGCGCTTTTAATTTTCGTCATCGTCGCTTTTAGGCTTAGAGTGAGCCAGCGAGCGCGAATGAAGCTATGTCGCGCGATAAAGCTAGCCTTTCTGCTTAGCTTGCTCGTTTTTATCGCGCATGCGGCATTTAAAAGCTACGTAGCCAAAAGCTCGAAAATGCGCGCCAGCATCATAATCGCACTGAATAAAATTCCGATTTACAATTTTGCTTTCGTTACAAAGGATTATTTCGGCGCCGATTTTAAAAGCGTGCGCGAGCTGCAAGCCGGGTACCAAAGCATTTACGCCTCGCATTCGCATAAAACCGCGCCAAACCGCATCTCAAACGTCGTTTTTATTATCGGAGAGAGCCTGCAGCGAAATTTTATGAGCCTATACGGCTACTATCTGCCCACCACGCCGAATCTGCAAGCGCTTGAGCAAAGCGGAAATTTAATCGCCTTTAGCGATGTCGTATCGCCTGGAGCTAAGACCAACGACGTGTTAAAATACGTGCTAAATTTCGGAAATTACGAGAGCGAAAAGCAGCGCCCGTGGAGTGCCAATCTCGACATCGTAAATCTCGCGCGGCTGGCAAACTACGAGACCTTTTGGATCAGCAACCAGGAGCGCTACGGGCAGTGGGCGGTCGCAAGCGGCGCGAGCGCGCAGATGACGGATCACTCGGACTTTACGAATCAAATCCCGGTTTACAAATACGCCTACTCGCTAGACGAAGTTATGCTTCCGAGTATAAAAAATTTCAAATCCGGCGCGAAAAAATCGCCTCTTGCGCGCAAGGATGAAAGCTCCGCCGCAGAGGTAAATGGTACGCAGAAAAAGGATAAATTTTTCATCCTTCATCTGATGGGCTCGCACCCGAGCTACGAGTTTCGCTATCCGAAAAGCTTTGCTAAATTTAGCGCCGCGGATATCTCGCGCGAGCCGCTTGATGAGGGGCAGAAAAAAGAGCTCGCGCACTACCTAAACACCGTGGCTTACAACGATTTTATAGTAAGCGAAATTTATAAAATTTTTGCGAGCGACAACACGCTGATAGTCTATTTCAGCGACCACGCCCAGAGCCTTTATCAATACCGCGGCAAGCTAATCCACGGCGGCATCAACCGCTTCACGCTCGAAATCCCGCTGATTTTCATGGCGTCGGATAAGTTCAAAGAGCAAAACGCGGATCTTTGGGCGCGCATCGCGGCAGCCAAAGACAGGCCGTTTTTAAACGACGATCTCATCCACGCGATCACAGAAATTTTAGAGATGACCGAGCTGCCCGAGTTTGAACCCGCTCGCTCGGTGATCAATGCTGATTTTAACGCCTCGCGCCCGCGCATCATCGAGGGGGTCGATTACGATAAGGTTTATAGGCTGCAGAAGGAATTCGGCGAGTAAAATTTGATGAAATTTTGCGCCTTTTAGCAGCGCAGAATTTCGCTTCTTAAAATTTGCGCTCTTATTTACAAGCGGCTTGCGCCTTAATTTAGCTTTCGGACGGGCGCGGTCGCGTCAATTTACGCCGCCACGAGCTCTGCGGTAAAATTTCTCGCCGCAGAATTTCGCCGAGCAAAATTCGGCTTTGTAAAATTTCAAAATTTGCGGTTAAAATTCCACGACGCAGAATTTTCCATGCGTTCACGAAATACAAAAATTGCGAAGCTCATTCGAATAGCGAAATTTTGAAATTTCGGAATTTGGCGGCGTTAAAATTTATCCGCGCGGCACGGAATTTTGCCGCTCAAATTTCACGGCGCAAAACTCCTCAGCACAAAATTTACCGCCAAAATTTAGCCCGCAATTTAAAATTTCAAAATCCCGCGTCGCGAAATTTTATGCCAAAGAATTTCACACCCCAATCGGCACGGAGTATCTGCTACCCGAGCCGTGCATAAAATTCTACGCTTTAAAATTCCAAGCTATAAAATTTTATGTCGCAAAATCCCGCGCCATAAAATTTAAAAGCGGCTCTTGCTATAAAATTTCGCGAGCTCAATTTACGCTGCCGCAGCGGTATTTGCCCGCTACGAAGGTGATTTTATCGCGGATCTGAGCGATCTGTCTTAGCGCCTCTGCTAAGAAATCCACGTCGCTTTCGTCGTGGATGAACGAGAAGCTAGCCCGTACCCAAGCGGGTTTGCGCGACATTTCGGTATCGGGTTGCAAGCCGAGCAGATCAAAGCCGTAAGGTGCTGCACAGTCGCATCCTGCGCGGGTCTGGATCTCAAATTTCTGCCCGAGCACTCCGGCTAGCGCGTCTGCACCGAGACCTTTCATATTAAAAGCAAAGATCGGCACGCGCGGCGCGGTGAGATTGCCGTAAATTTCAATCTCGGGGATTTTTGAAATTTCGCTTATGAAGCGCTTGCAAATCGCCTCTTCGCGCGACTTTATCGCCTCTAGCCCCGCGCTTTTGCGAAGTTTTAGAGCAAGATAAGCTCGCACCAGCGCGATGATGCCGGGCGTGCCCGCTTCCTCCAAGCGCTCCTTGTCGATTATAAAGCGCTGCGTTAGGGCATCCGCGTATTTGATCGTGCCGCCTCCCGCGAATGTCGGCTCCTCGCCGCGCAAAAGCTCCTTTCGCACCGCCAAAATCCCGCTAGCGCCCACGCCGCCCAAAAGCTTGTGCGCGCCGAAAAACACTCCGTCGCAAAAGCTGGTATCTACATTTTCGTGCGCGATGAGCGCGCTGGCGTCCACAAACAGCCGTCCGCCGTGCGCCTTAAGCATCAAGTAAGCGCGCTTGTAATCTAGCTTAAGCCCCGTCACGTTCGATGCCGCGGTAAGTACGCCGTAAATTTCGCGCCCTTTGTTTGCGGATAGAATTTCGCCCAGCTGCGCAAAATCCATCAGCCCGCTTGGATCCGGCGGCACGCGTACGACCTCGCAAAGCCCCTGCCTTAGGCTGATCTCCACGGAATGGTGCTCAAAAGGCGAGATGATGAAAAGCGGCAGATCTTTTAGGCTCTCGCGCCGCAAGCCGAGCCTATCTCGCGTCGCGGGCGGCAGGTAGATGCCTAGAATTTCCCAGAGCTTCTTTATCGCCGCGGTCGCGCCAAAACCGCAGGAGATCAGGTAGTAGCGCTCCTCGCAGCCCAAAAGCTCTTTGATTTTCGCCCTTGCATTTTCGTAGTAATCGCTCGTGATCTCGGCGTTTGCTCCGCCTGCGGAGTGGACGTTGGCATATGTTGCAAGCACGCGCTCGATCTCCGCTTCTATAGGGCGATACGCAAGGCCCGAGGCGGCGCAATCGAAGTATTTGACCCCTTCTTTTAAGATGATGTTTTCTTTGATCGTTTGAAAATCCAAAGCGCGACTCCAAAATTTTTGCAAATTATATCCAAACTCGCTAAAATTACGCCCGCAAGGAGGGCGAAATTTACGAGTTAAAAGACACGGCGCGAAATTTAGGCGATGTTGGTATCGACGCGATTTTGCAGTTTCATTTCGTATTTGACGAGATAGGTTGCATAAGCGGCTACGCGGACGTTTTCGAAGCGATCGAAAATGAAATTTTGCTCTGCTTTGAACGTCTCGGCGAGCGCTTTAAATTTGGCGGTGAGTGCGAAGAGCAGATCAAAAAGGCGCTGATGAAATTCGCTAGAAGCGACCGCAAAAAAATAGGAATTTCAAAAATCTTGCCGCGATTTACGGCGCAAAAAATCACCGCAGATCTCATAAACGCGAAGTTTCTAATCACCGAAAAATCAAGCGAGCAAAGAGCGCAAAAGGCCCGTAAAAACGACCGCCTACCGCGCGCGCTGCGCCGCTACCATATCACCGACAAAGTCCATTTTAGCAGTAACTTCGCGAGGTTTTGGTTTAGATTTATCGAGCCGAACCTGCCCGCGCTGCGACGCGGCGAGATAGAGCGCGTGCTAAGCCTAATCAAGGCGGATTTCAACGCCTACGCAGGGCTCGGGTTTGAAATTTTAAGCAAAGAGCTGCTCGCGAAGTATTTAAATTTAGAGATTTCGCAAATTTCAAGCTTTTGGAACAAAGAGGTCGAGATCGATATCTACGCGAAATTTGAGAGTTTTTGCGTCGCGGGCGAATGCAAATACAAGGAGCGAAAAATTTCAAAAAAAGTGCTAAACGAACTAATGCTCAAATGCGAAAAAGCGCGCCTCGCGCCTGATCTGCTCGCACTGTTTTCCAAAAGCGGCTTTAGCGGCGAGCTACAAAACCTAAAAAGCGATAAAATTTTACTCTTTTCGCTAGAGGATTTTAAAATTTTACTTTGAATTGCGCGCCAAAAAGGCCCAGAATATGGCGCGAGCGAGCGCTACCGTGCGCGTACGGTATGCCGTAAGAAATGAGCGGAGTGCTATCTACGGATACGCTATCTACGGGCGGCACGGGCAGAGCATAGGTAAGCGCAAGGCATGGCAGACGCGCTATCGATAGACGGCATGAAGGTGTGTTTGAGCGGACGGCGACGCTATGGATAGGCAGACAGCGCGCCATTAGAGGCGCACTATGGCAGCAAATTTTAAACACAATCTGCAAGTAGAAAATTCGCCAAGCGCCAAATGCGAGTTTTTAAAATTCTATCACTAAATTTTAGCATAGGTTCGGACGGCTACGTCACCCACGCACAAATCAGCCACTTGCGAATTTCCTGCGACTATTGATAAGCAAACACTTGCTATATGTAAGCAAACTCGCGCTGTCCGCGCACAAACCCCGCGCCCTAAATTCCGCAAATTTAGACTATTTTTTCACTTTGATCACATATGGCACCGATTTGATCACGCCTTTGGAAAAGAGCGTCTTGGTGTCCGCATATACGGCGTCAAGCTCGGCTTTTGAGACGTCCGTATCGCTTACCTGCACGTCCTTGTCGTAGTATTTCTCGATCACGTCGATCGCGCCTTTTTGATCGCTCGGCGAGAGGGCTTTCAGCTGCTTTAAAATCAGCGCCGATTTGATAAACGCGCTTTTGCCGTGCACCGGCGCAAAGATCAATTTTACGTTGCTGTTGCGAAGATGCTTCGTGATTCTCTTCATCTCCTCGGCGCAATACGGGCACTCCGGATCGCCCACGATGTAGGTCACGTAGGGATTATTTTTATCAAACGACTCGATATAAGCAAATCTCGCCGGATTTATGCTTTTTAGTAGCTCAAGTGCGGCGGCATCTCTGGCGTCCTTTAAAATTTGAGTTCTCATCTTAAACAGCGCCGCATCCGCCGCGTCTGCAAGCTTAGGCTCCTCTGTTACCGCCACTAGACTTTTGCCGTCGTCGCTAGCCAAAAATGCCTCTTTTTTATCGCCAGAGCGGACGATTAGTAAATTTAGCCCGTTTAGCGAGTTTAGCTTGTCGATCGAGATAAGCTGAGCGTTTTTATCATTTAGACTTTGCTTTAGGTTTTTTACGAACTCCGCTTCGTTCGCATTCGCACCGAGCACAAAAGCCGCACACGCAGCCAAAACGTAGATGAGTTTTTTCATAGCTTCCCTCCCCTTAAAATTTCGCCAATTATATCAATTTAAAATAAAATTTGTTATAATCGCGCCTCATTAATTTAAGGAGAAATTTATGGCTTATTCAATGGGCGATCTAAAAAAAGGTCTAAAAATTGAGGTGGACGGAATTCCGTTTAAAATCATAGAATACCAACACGTAAAACCGGGCAAAGGGCCAGCTTTCGTGCGCGTTAAAATAAAATCTTTCATCGACGGCAAGGTGCTTGAAAAGACCTTCCACGCAGGCGATAAATGCGAAGCGCCGAATCTTGAGGAAAAAGAGATGCAGTATCTCTACGACGACGGCGAGGCGTGTCAGTTCATGGATACCGATAGCTACGAACAGATCGCGATCAGCGACGAGGACGTGGGCGAGGCGAAAAAATGGATGCTAGATGGCATGATGGTAAATATAATGTTTTACAACGGCAAAGCGATCGGCGTGGATGTGCCGCAGGTGGTGGAGCTTAAGATCGTAGAAACTGCGCCAAATTTCCGCGGCGATACGCAGGGCAGCAACAAAAAGCCCGCCACGCTTGAGACCGGCGCCGTGGTACAGATCCCATTTCACGTGCTCGAAGGTGAGGTCATCCGCGTTGACACCGTCCGCGGCGAGTATATTGAGCGCGCAAATAAATAATCCCCCCTGTTTTTGCGAAATTTTGATTTCGCAAAAATTTCCTCTTTCTTTTGAAATTTATAAACTCCGAGCGATAAAATTTAAACCGCGATCTTCGCATAAATTTTGATTAAAATAACTTTTCAAATTTGCCGAAATGCGGGATAATTTGGTCTAAGCTTTACGCAGCGCTGATTTTGGCAAAATTTAGGATAGTTTTACGATTAAATTTAGGGATATTAAATTTGAGTATAAAAAAACGCCCGAAGCAAATCTTACGACCCACTTTCGGGCTTTGAGCTAGGCTGCAACTTTAATTAGATTTAAAATTTCACCTTCACTTGGGAAACGAGGCTTAGCAAAATCTTTATTAAAGAAAAGCTTTCTGCCGTCAACTTCTACTAGAAAGTCTCCGCTGCCACCAGGGACCAACTCGACAACTGCATCCTTATAGACGCTTGTTATTTCATCTCTCACACGGAGAGCTTGCGGTCTATAAGATCAAGAATTACAATACGTAATTACGACCTTCATCTTTATTCCTTTCTAAAAAAGTGTCACATTGTAGCAGAACTAGCTTAAATTTTAATATAAAGGCTAAAATTTCGCGCGTCGTAGCGTTTAAAATTTATGGGCAGAATTTCGCCGTTTGCAAGCTTTAAATTTTGCTGCCGCGGGCTTAAGGCTAGTCTTCAAATTTTAAAATTTCATCGTAGCAAAGATGAAAATCGCAACCGCGCGTATGGAATTTTTTATCGCCGTGAAAGTGTCCGAAATACCACCGCTCAGGCCTTACGAGCTCAAAGATCCTCTCTAAATACTCAGACGTTTTATCGGGGGTGCTTTTGCCGCACCAAAGGTACTCTTTTAAAAATTTCATCGCAAACCCCGGCGCCGTGTGGCTTAGCACCGCATCGATCCGCCCGCCCGCGGCGATGAAATCGCGCGCATTTCGTATCGCACAAGCAAACTCCTCCTCGCTCGGAATCTCGCGCGCCCACCAGCTAAGCCCCGGTATCCGATGCGCCTTATCGACGCTAAGCGCGCCGCCGAAGCACAAAAATCGTCGCCCCGCAATCTCGTAAATTTCGCCGCGTCGCAGCCAAAATATGTTTTCACTACCCACGCTCACGGTGCCGCCGAATTTTCGCTCGCACGGCAGTTCATCCAACATATCGAAATTTTCGTGGTTGCCGTCTATGAAAAGAAGCGTGGCGGGGAAATATCTTTCTATATTTTTGCGCGCCATAAACTCATCTATCCGCTCGCTCCAAAACAGCCCAAAATCCCCGAGCACGATGACGAAATCATCGGCGCTAAGCCCGCTAGTAAAGGCTTTGTTCGTTATTTTGCCGATCTCGTTTATGCCGTGCGTATCACCGCAAAGATATATCATCTGCTTCCTTTTTTTGCTTTCCTTTAAATTTAGCTCGCCGTGCTTTGCTGCAGCCCGTGCGAATGGAATTTAAGCGCTAAATTTTATGCAGCGCACGCCGCACAGACCTTTCGCCCCTAGCCGTAACCACATAAATTTAATCCAAATTAAAAGCGTAAATTTGGGCGACGTATTTTAAAAGCACAGGCATCAAGCCTATCGACGCGTAAATTTAAAGCCGCGGCTTCTGATTTAAATTTCGCGGCGCAGATTTAAGCGGCGAAATCCAAGTAGGCGCAGCTTTGCTTACTGCCGCTAAATTTTAAATTTAGCGACCAACTTTGTAAATTTTACGGCGAGCCGCCTAAATTTAAAGATTAATTTTAAAGTCTGCCGCGCAATTTCGTCGCCAGCGCTGCGCCGATTTTTTCGTAGCCCTCTTTTTGCAAGTGGATTTCGTCAGGGCGGATCAGCCCACGCTCGCGCCAGCCGCGCCAGCCGCCATCCTCATCCATAAGACCGGCTATGTCGTAAAACATTGCCCCTTCGTCTCGCGCTAGATGTGCTAGTACCTCCGCAGCGCGTGAGGCGTTTGGCACTTTAGGGCTTCGCGGCGGCGCTACGAGCAGGATTTTTGCACCGGGAGCTGCGGAGCGGACGGAGCGAAGCAGCCCACGGACGCTTTGGTAGAATTTTTGCTCGTCAAAGCGCGGATCCATCGCATCGTTTGTGCCGTAAGCGATGACTACGAGATCGTATCTAAGTCCCGAAAAATCCCTACCAAAGGCATCTGCACCCCATTTTTCGTAGAGGTTGCTAAACGCGCCGTTGCTCGCACAAGAGTCTGCAAAGCGCGCGTTTTTGCGGTAAATTTTATATCCTCCAAGCTCTGCTCCGTCACGCAGCGATCGAATTTCGATCGGAAATCTAAGTCGCATCTTAGAATACTCCCATTTCTGCGGCACTTCTTGCGAAATATACGCGCTTAGCCCGCTTGCATCGCGCACGCGAAAAATCTCGCCGCCCTGATCCGATTTATGTAAAATTTCGACGTAAAAATCGCCGCTAAGCTGCTTTAGCTCCAGTCGCACGTTAGCGCCCTTTTTGCCGGTAGCGATCACTCCGCATAGCGGGAAATCTGGGTCTTGCTCAGTGCGAGACGAGATCACATTAAAGCCGCTTTGCTTAAATTCTATATTTTCGCTTTTGTGATATTTAGGCATCATTGCAGGCACGAAGCCGACGCTGTTTTGCACGAAAAAACCATGTCTGAAAGCATCTATCAGCGCGTCGCTTCCTAAATGCGAATCGCCAAAAAATTTCACTCCAAAGCCCGCAGAGCTTTTTGCGTTTGCGGAATTTATGCCGCGAACGCCTGCGTTTGCCGCGCATCCGCCTAATAATGCGGCAAATAAAATCACTATAAATTTACTCAACTTCAATCCTTGATAAAATTTCTTTCGCTACCGCTTCGCAACCCTCTTTGCTCATATGAATGCCGTCGTCTTGACGCACGCGCACGAGCTTGGAGCCGCTTTGCAGATAGGTTTTATAGGCGCCTTTTTCGCACACCAGCGGGGTTGTTTGCATAAAATACCCGCCAAGCGCCATACTAGCGTCGGCATATATTTGATTTAGCAGCTGCGTTTTCTCCTCAAAATCGGGCTTTTGCATACACGGCATCGCTAGCCACAGCACTCCCGCGCCGTGCGAGTGCGCCGTATCATAGATCTCGCGCACTCTTGAGGCGTAAAACTCTCGCCAGCGCGGCGTTTTAATGCCATAAGTTTTACCTCCTGCGCGATACTCCCAGACGTCATTGGCGCCCAGCAGCACGACTACGAGCTTAACGCCGCCATTCTCTCTAAGCGCAGTATCGAGCGTCTTTTGCCAGTCGAAAGATTTCTTGCTCGCAAGCCCCGTCGATTGCTTGCTAAGATCGATCACCCTCAGGCTTCGCTTCGGGAAAAATTTCTTAGCGCTCATCCCCACGTATTGCATCAGACTATCGCCCATAAAAAGTACCTCATCGCCTGCATTTAGGCGGATTTTGCCATCGTCGCTAAGCGAAATTTTAGCATCAACCTCCACGGAGCTTTGCGTCGTTAAATTCTGCTCCAAAGCCTGCGGAACAGGGAGCTGAGAATAGGAATTTTCGCCGCTTTGCAAGGTTGCGCTTGCCGTGACGGTATTTTGCGACTCAGCGGAGCTGCGCGGTACAGAGCTTGTTGTAGCCAGGCTTTGTGACACGGAATTTCGCGAAGTAGAATTTTGAGGGGCGGAATTTGGTGCGTAAGGCTCCTGCGCAGAATCGCGCGTTTTTAAATGATGCGTAGAATTATTTAAAGAGGAATTCTTCGCGGCATGAGCCTGCGGCTTGCTATCTTGCGGTTTAACGCTTTGCGAAGTATCGTGATCTCGCACCCCCATGCTTTGCAAAGCTTGATTTTCCGCCATACGATCTTGTGCAGGTTTTTTAAAATTTTTGCTTCCGCTATGCGGACTTGCGTCCTCATCCTTGCTAATGTCCTCGCCTTTGATACGCTGCTCAAGCTTATCTACGCCATTTGCAATCTTTTCGTAGATCTCTCCGCCTACGCGAAACGGCGAGTGGCGCAGCCATTCTTCCAGCCCAAAATCATCGTGAAATCTCTGCTCCAAATAATAAAGCAGCGAGCCTTGCATAAAAAATGCCGAGAAAAGCAGCGCAAAAAGCAGAGTCGAAACAAACCTAAGCATCTAAAATCCTGCGTAGATGAAATTTGGAATTCCGCTTGGCATCAGCGCGAAAATCAGCGTGAAGATCACGCCGAGCGCGAGAGCTTTAGGCAAAAACGGCAGCTCGGCAAAAAGCGCGATCAAAGTATCTTTAAGAGCTGAAATTTTAGGATAAACAAAAATCCCCGCTAAAATCCCCGCAAGTACCGCTAGCTCGCTAATATCTCCGAAAGCTCGTGCGCGGGCAAAAGCGCTCAAAATCGCCGCCGCATCTGGAAGGGAATTGGCGAAAAAAATCCAAGCGAAACTTACAAAAATATAGGTGCAAAAAAGCGCCAAATGCGGATTTAGCGGCTTTACGCCCACTTTGGCAAGACATTTTAAAAACACAAGCGCCGCTCCGTGCAAAAGTCCCCAAATCAAAAAATTTAATCCCGCGCCGTGCCAGATGCCCGAGAGCGCAAATGCGATTAGCAAATTTACGCAGGTGCGCGCAAAGCCATTGCGCGAGCCACCGAGCGGGATATAAATATAATCGCGTATAAACGTGGATAAGCTGATATGCCAGCGATCCCAAAACTCGCCTAAATTCTTAGCCGCATAGGGCATATTAAAATTCTGAGGCAGCTTAAAGCCCATCGCAAGTCCAAGCGCACGCGCCATATCGATAAAACCGCTAAAATTCGTATAAAGCACCACGCCGTAAAGCAGCAGTGCGGCTAGAATTTGCGCCGCGGAGGACTCAGGCTCGTCGCCGTAAACGCCTGAAATCACATCGCTATAATACGCGCCCAAATAGCCGCTAATAAGCAGCAGCTTAACTAAGGCAAAAATTATAAGTACATAAATTTCATCGGCATTGCCAAAGTGCTTGAAGCGATCAAACTGTGGCAGTACTGGCTCTACGCCCTTGGCAGCGCTAGCGCGCCCGATAGGACCCATCACGACGCTAGGGAAAAACGCTAAAAAGCACGCCAAGCTCAAAAAGCCCTGCTCACCGCATTCGCGCCTATAAACCGAGACGAAATAGGTGATCGACATGAAAACATAATATGAAATTCCAAGCGGAAACGCCACGCTATCTACGGCACCTAGGTGCAGTGCGGCAAGCGCGGCATTGAAAAACTCCCTGACGTAGCCGTAATATTTGAAAAACGCGAGAAAAAATAAGCCGCCAGCAACCGCCGCAAGCATCACTGCGCGTGCCTTCGTAGTGGGTAGTGGGAGCTGCTTCGCTAACCCCGCTTTTTGCACCTGCTTTGCTATGCCAGCTTGTTTTGTTGCGCTCATCTGCTTGGCTGCTGCTTTACGCGATAGCTTTTTCTTGTGCGAAGACTGCTTTGCGGGCGGTATGGCTTTCGCGACTACGCGATTGGCGCGCGCAATACACGCACCTGCAAAATATACGAAGGCACTATAGGCTGCAAGCACTAGCGCAAAGCGCGGATTTACGGAGCACATAAAGCCGTAGCTTGCTAACAGGATCAGAATTTTTTGCGCGAAAATATGATTTTTGAGCGTCCAATAAACGATTAAAAACGCTAAAAAAGCAAGGACAAACTCGGGCGAAAAAAATGTCATTCAATCTTTCCAATTTAAATTTTTAAAGCTCTTACGGCTTTTAAACGCTCGCGGCGCGAAATTTATACGAAGCGAAAAAGCTTTTTTAAATCGCTTGCAGCGAGAGATTTTATGCGCAGGCATGGCGGTAGTCACGGCGTTGCGTCGCTAAACACGTTAATAAATTTAGCGTCCAAATCCTTAAATTTCACAGACGCTTTGCATGCAAGCCCTTGCCACGTGAGCAAAATTCCGCCACAATGGCAAAATTTGAAACGCAAATGAGGGCTCGACGCACAAATAAAATTTTTAAACGCATTGAGCGCTTTGCCATCAAATTCTTACAAAACCTCGCAAACGCAGTCTCATAGGTTCTACCCGCAGGATTTCAAAATAAGCGCTTTTTGGAATCATGCCATATAAATTAGGCGCGCGATGCCGCTAAAATCTTATGAAATAAGATGAGCCGCACTTTATCACAACTATGAGGTCTAAAATTCTACAAAGCAAAATTTTAAAAGCCAAAAAATTTTGCAGCGATAATAAAATTCCGCCCGTTAAAATCTATCGCGCGAAATTACTAAGTAAATCTCACTTTAAAGCGTGATAGAAACCATCTAAAAGCTGCGCCTGCGCCTTATAAGCCAAAATCATGGCTTTTAATTTTTACTGCAAATTGCAGATCTGCGCCGCCATAAAGGCTCTTTTAATTTTATGGTAACGCAAACGCGCCTTGCGCTAGCCTCGCTCGTTCTTGCAAAAAACACAAGTTAAAGTCAATGAGCTTCGCATCGTAAAATTTTGGCTCTGGGCCTAGTTTTAGCGCAGCGTAAATTCGAGCTCGTTAGGCAAAATTAGCCGTAAATTTCAATACGGCTACATAGATTTGAGTTTGAGCTGAAATTTAACCTAGCAGAGCCGAATCTTGCTTCGCAATCCAGCCATTCTAACGAGATAATGTAAATTTTAATTTGCAATTTAAAATTTCTAGCGCAAAGATACCGGCTTGGGCTCGCGTTTTGAAATTCTAATTTAGCGGCGCGAACAGTTCATAAAACGCCGCGTAAAATTGCAAATTTCAGCGTTTTTTATTCGGCTGGCGAGGTTTGTGTGCGCAAGAACTGATTTGCGAAAATTTTAAAATTTTATCGCTTACCCCAGCCCGCCTTCAGGGCAATCGCGATAAAATTTACGCTCCGCACCTCAAGCAAGCTAGCAGTCGAGATGAAATTTTACGCCGCATTTTAAAAAAATCCCGCGCCTGCCTAACTGAGAAATCCGTAAATCTCACGCAAAATTTCACATCGCCGTATTACTTAGCAGCTATCAAATATGCTTGCCAAGCAGACGCGGTGAAATTTCATACTACCTTTTAATACTCGCTCGAAATAAAATTTCGCGCAGCTGTTTTAGCGGTCCATACTCGAAATAAACGCTCTACATATCGCACAGAGCCTAGTCGGAATACGCGGCTTCGGCAACCCGTACTCGGAGCGGGCACGATAAAATTTCGCGTCGCTGTTTTTAAACTCGTGCATTAAATTTCAGCTTGCTGTCGCGAAATTTCGAGCTACCGCCCGCTCGCAGGATCTGTCCGAGCGCCGAGCTAGCGCTCACGACGCGGTGCAATCGAAACGCTATCTTTTGTAAAATTTTCTTATAATTCCGCTTCCGATCTCTTTGGCACTGCCATCCTCAATCATCATTGCAGAGCGGTCCACATCGACGCTCTTGTCGGTATTTACGATGAATTTTATCTCTATCTGGCGCGACGTGATTTGAACAGGCTTATCGATAAATAGCACGTTCACCGGTCTTTGGGAGCTTGCGGCGATATCTTTTATTAAATTTAAAAAATTAGTATAGCTCCAATTATTCGCATTAAGCCTATAAACCTCCGCGATCTCCTTTTGCAGGGCATCGTCGTCGCATTTGACAGGAGAGCTGAACGAAAGATTTTTGCTCTTTTCTTCGTCAAATTTACAAAACTTATTCGCGGTTTGTAAAATTTTATCCTTATCAAACTGCGGCGAGCTTTGCGTTTTTAGCCTTTCGTAACTATCAGACGCGTATTTTAAGCTATTTTGCAAATGCTTTTCTTTGCTTTCCGCCTCTGCGGCGTATGCTTTCTCATAGGCGGCGTTAGCCCTGTCGAATTCCGCCTTTAGCACATCGGGGCTTACCTCGCAAGTCATTTTCACCGCCTGGATGCCCTTTTTGACGCTGATATCCTGCCACGATACCTTCTTGCACTCACTAGAGCCGTCGATTGCGTTGCCGATGGTCATGGATTTTTGTTGCGGAAGCGTATATTCTTTGACGATCTTTACGTTATCCTCGCCGCAGCCGCACAGCACAATCGCCGAAATAGCCGCGCCGAAAAATATTTTTGCTTTCATTTTTGCTCCTAAAAATTTGATTATAAAAACAACAAATGCTAAATTTAAAAGCCCGAATTTTAAAATTTCACGCCGATTGGGCCCTAAAATTTGAAATAGAATTTAGCGTAGAATTTATCGCAAAACGGCTGCCGGGCGGAATTTTGCCCGACAGCAAAGTCTTTTTTGCGCTAAATTTATGCTTCTGTGCGGATAATTCTTACCGCTTCGACCATATTTTTTAGGCTAGGGCGAACTTCCTCCCATTTGCGGGTTTTTAGACCGCAGTCCGGGTTAATCCACAGCTGCTCTTTCGGAAGCACCTCAAGCAGCGCGCGGATCTGGCTTACGAGCTCCTGCACACTAGGAATTCGCGGGCTATGGATGTCGTAAACGCCCGGACCGACCTCTTGTTTATAACCGACCGATTTGAAAACTCGAAGTAGCTCGTTACCGCTGCGAGCGGTCTCGATGCTAATAACGTCAGCATCCATCGCCTCTATCGTTTTGATTATGTCGTTAAACTCCGAATAGCACATATGTGTATGGATCTGCGTGTGAGCGCTTGCGGCGCTGACGGCGAGCTTAAAGGCATTAACGGCAAATTTTTCATACGCAGGGATATTTTCGGATCTAAGCGGATAGCCCTCTTTAAACGCAGCTTCATCCACCTGAACGATCTTGATACCTGCGTCTTGCAGATCCGAAATTTCATCGAAAATCGCAAGCGCAAGCTGTTTTACTATCTGCTCGCGAGGCTTATCGTCGCGCACGAAGCTCCAGTTCATCATCGTAACAGGCCCCGTTAGCATGCCTTTCATAATCTTTTTGGTGCGACTTTGAGCGTATTTGATCCACTCTATGGTCATCGGTTTTGGGCGGCTAACGTCGCCGAAAAGTAGTGGCGGTTTCACGCAGCGGCTGCCGTAGCTCTGTACCCAGCCGTTGGCGCTAAACGCGTATCCGCTCATCTGCTCACCGAAATACTCGACCATATCGTTGCGCTCAGGCTCGCCGTGAACCAGCACGTCTAGACCAATCTCATCTTGAAATTTAACGCAGTCGTCGATGTAAGCTTTGATGTCACGCTCGTAGGCTTCGCGGCCAATTAAGCCCTTTTTATAGGCGTTGCGAACCTGGCGAAGCTCGGCAGTCTGCGGAAAGGAGCCGATCGTAGTGGTAGGCAAAATTCCATAGCCTAGCTCCTTTTTCTGCACCTTGATGCGATCCTCGTAGCGATCGGCGCGCTCGAATTTATTTAAATTTGCGGCGCGGCTTTGCACTCGCTCATCGTGAATTAGAGGCGAGTTAGCGCGGGTTTTAGCGGATTTTTGATTTTCTTTGTAAGCCTTCATGCCGTGCTCGCACATCGGAATTTCAAAGAAAAGATGGGTTAAAATCGAAATTTCGCTTAGTTTTTCGACCGCGAAACTTAGCCAGGATCTAATCTCAGCGCTTAGCTTGTCCTCATATTTTAGCGTGAAAGGCACGTGCAAAAGCGAGCAGGAGGTGCCCACATAGATGCGCTCTTTAGGCACGTAAGCTTCGATGGCTTTGAGCTGAGCGAGCTTTTTGTCGATGTCGCTCTTCCAGATATTACGCCCGTCGATCACGCCCGCAAAAAGCACGGTCTTAGCGTCTTTTAAAATTTGAAGCTCTTTTTTGATATTCTCTTCGCTTGCGTAAACGAAATCAAGCCCGATCGCCCATATATCGGTCTTTACTATCTCACGCACGGCCTCGGTCGCATGCTCGAAATAGGTCATAAAGATGATTTTTACGTTGCTTGCGGCCTTGCTTAGGCGCTGATAAATCGGTGCGATCTTTGGCGCCAACTCAGCCGCACGATCCGTCACAAAAATCGGCTCATCGATCTGAACTACGACCTCGCTATCAAGCTCGCTAAGGAGCTTTAGCAGCTCCTCATATTTCGCGGCAAGGGCGCCCAGGTGCGCGAGCGGATCGCTTTTGTCGTTTGATTTGCTAAGTGCAAGATAGGTAATAGGTCCGATTAAATTTATCTTTAGCGCGCAGGAATCCTTAAAATCGTTATTCTTCGCGGCCTTGTACTCGCTTAAAATTTTACTAGGATTTAGGCTAAATTCCGTATACGCAGAGATCTCAGGCACGATATAGTGATAGTTTGTGTTAAACCACTTCGTCATCTCCATCGCGACTGCGTCTTTACTGCCGCGCGCCATCGCAAAATACTGCTCGTGCGCCGAAAGAGCCGCAAAGCGCTGCGGGATCACGCCGAAAAGAACACTGGTATCGAGCATTAGATCGTAGTATGAAAAGTCGTTTACGCTAATTAGGCCGCTCCAAGCATCCAACTGATATTTGATGTGGCGATCTTTTAGTTCTGTAGCAACCCGCTCTAGCGCGTCATAATCGCACTTGCCCGCCCAATAGCTCTCTAAAGCCTTCTTTAACTCGCGCTGCTCTCCGATACGCGGAAAGCCCGTAACGTAACTCTTCATCTCTATCCTTTGAGTAAAATTTTGGTATGAAAGTGTTGATTTTATCTAAAATTTCTTTTGCCGTCATTAAAATTTTAATCTAATCTAGAAAATGAAAGAAATTTTATCCAAAAGCGCAGGGGTGGAATTTAGCCAATAAAATCTGAAATGGAATTTTTATCGACGAAATTCCATAAGTTAAAATTTTAGGATTGAATTTAAAGGCGTTAAATTCATCATAATTTAAACCTCATCGCAAGATTCTACTAAAACTTAGTAAAGCCTTGCGACGAAGCTAGCCTTACCTGACACACAGCAAAGCCACTGAGCATCAAGGCTCTATGAAAGCAGTGCAATGCCTCAAATATGAAAATTCTTAGAATTTATAATTATATCCTGCGTAAACGCCGTATTTTTTACCGTCGTTATCTTCGATATAATCGCCGTCTTTGTACCACGCCTTGCTTGCTTTAAAGCCCATTTCAATCTCGCTATTGGAGCCAAACTCATACGCAGTACCTATCTTGCCGCCCAAAATGAAGCCACCCAGCGTATCGTCCGCTCTAACCCAGCCGCCATTGCTATAGTCTATTTTAACTTCAGTATCTAGCACCGAAAGCCCAGCGTAAGCGCCTAGGACGAGCTTAAATCTACCGAAAAGCTCCGGCGTAAAATCCGCACCGGCTACGAAATCGTGCGTGCTCCATTTAACCTTTCTTTTCGAATTGGCATTCGAGCTGGAATCCTCGCCCTTAAATCCGTAAAAATACCCGCCGTAGGCCCTAAACGTGCCGAAGTCATATCCGGCTTTAACACCGATTTGCGGTTGTCCGTCATCAAAACCTGCAGCTTGGTTTTTGAAATTATATCCGCCCTCACCGCCTATGAAAAGCCCCTCCGCCATCGCGCTTACTGCAGCTAAAAAACTAAGCAACAATGCTTTTGCAACTAAATTTCTCATCTTTACTCCTTTCGGTGAAATTTCATCTCAATGATAGCGACACACTTCGAAACCTAGGCTAAATTTAAAGTAAATACATAACATTTACGATTTTTAGTGATAAAATTTTGAAGTATTTTTGATTTATTTATAACCAGTATAAATTCTAAATCTAAGCATATAGCTTGCATTATAAATTTTATCGCTTAGTAACATACACTTTGTAAAAGTATAGCGTAATAAGAATTTACGCAATATTCCTCTGAATATAAATTTATCTTAATAACCTGTAAATCCGCACATAATTACTTAAATAAACGGGCTCAAACAAATCTTTATCATAGTTTTCCAGCACAAAAAGTTGGATAAAGGCTGATTCAAAAACTTTTTTATCTAAGATTAAAATTCTTTGGTAATCCGGTAAAAATATCACGTAAAGATTGGAATTTTTATCTATCTGCTTAGATAATTTGACGAGTTTGCCGTTTACTTCGCCCACTTGATAATATGAATTAATAGGCATTTTTTTACCGTCATAGATTAGGTATTCAGGATCGACGCTAGGCAGTGTGCATTCATCATTTATTATGATACTCTCTCCATCTTTACCCATTCTAATATCATAACCCACATGAATAAATGGTGTCCAAGACTCTTTACCTGTTTCTATATCTACAGTAGAAAATTTTAAGATATTAGGCAATATATCTATCATGTGCGGTACGAAGTAATAATATATATCCCTAGTTTTCTGTGGAAGCTTAAAATTTTTATCGCTTAAAGAACTTAAGAATTTATTGATATCTGCTTCGCCATAATCTTTTTGAATTTGATATAAATTTAGTTTAAATTTATCTTCCAATTTAGGATCAAATTTTTTATCTTGCAACTTTTGTATATATTCTACGTTAAGCCTCGCCATATTAGCAGAGCTTACCTCATCTTTATTAAAGGAAAACGCACTCATAAAAGTGTATTCTCCTGCCTGTCTACCTCCGGGATCAGCTACCACTTTTACATCGGAGTAATATCTGATTAAATATCCGTAATCCCACCACGATAGCACATAATCCTCCCTGCTAGCCTTATTTTTTAGCTCTGCAAGAGGCATTATGGAGTCTTTCGTAAGCGTAGGCGCAACTCGGAATTTATAAATAAAATCTATGCTAGGCATTATCGCTAAACAAGTTAAAATAGCTAACAAAGTACTTCTAAGCCAGGTGCGTATTTCAAAGTAATTCAGCGTAAAATATATAAAATAAGCAAATCCAAGCGATATCATCGGTGTAGCGTACATTGTAAAGCGAGTTCCGCCGAAAAGTGCTAAAACTCCAAGCGCTATCATCGGCAAGGTTAATATAAACGAACGGAATTTTATCAGCAGTAGAGCCAGCCCTCCTACGGCGCATATAAATATAAATAGATGCCCACTAGATTCAAGCACAAATTTCATAAAATTAGCGTTTTCTACCTCATTAACCGTATTCCTAACGCCGTAGAAGTAGAAAATTTCCTCTTTGCTTACATCCTTTAAGATATAGGCTTTAAGCCGCAAAATTATAGGCGCAAGTCCGCCGAATATGATAAATATAACTGCGACGATCGCACCCAAAATCCAAAGAGCCTTTTTGCTTTTATGGCTTGGAATTTTAATCATTAAAAAATATAGCAATGCAATCAGTGCGATTTTAAACAATAAAATATAATTTACAATTATTGTCTCACCTTCGTAATACGCGCTAAATTTTATGACCGCTGCAACCATAAGAATAATCGCTTTGTAATTTGCCTCATTGCGTCTATTAAAAATCAAAGTATAGATTAAAAATATCACTATAATCGCCATATTTAAAGAATACGAGCTAGGATACCACCAATCATAAATCACCGTAAAAACGGCAGGCAAAGCAAAGCTACTCTGCTCGCTTCGCTCTATGAGCCTAATCAAAGCCCATAGCGTTAGCAGCGGCAGAGTAACATTTAGCATATCGCTATCGAAATACCCGCCCAAGGTCCTGACATAATATCCGGGCAGCACGCAAGCAAGTAGTGCCGCGATGATGCCGGCGCCCAGGATCTTGTACTCTCTTGCTATCAAAATAATCGGCACGGCCACCAGCGGCGCTAAAAACACGCTCATATAGATCGTAATGCTATTTAGGCTGACGGGTAAAATTTTACTAAGTAAAAATGCTAGAGTTGGGATCGACGCGCCGTACGGGCTAAGATCGCCAGGTTGATGAAAGCCCGCTATCATATCGCGCGCGCCCTCGGCATTCGCAAAGGCGTCGTTTGTTGTCATAATGAGCTCGCCGCCAAAAGAAAACTGCTCGATCCCGCTAGCCCAATATATCCAAAAAAACCTGCATGCCACGCCGAATATATAAACCAGCGTCACGATCAGAAAAATATCCATACGTGGGTATTCACCGTTTGTAATTCTAAATTTTTGCATCTTTTTCCTTGATTTGCCGTTTGAAGTACCGAGCGGCAGGCAAAATTTGCCTCTACAAATTTTACTCGCTTTATCGCGCCCGCACTAAATTTTAACGACATTGTTTAATTTCCGTTTATTATAGCAGAATTTACCTCATTTACGATGTAAGATGTAGAATTTTATACGATAAATTACTGCGAATGGCGCGAGCAAACCAAAAATTTAATCTATTTTACTCGCGCTATAAAGTATCAAGATTTAGGCGATTTAATACGCGTCGCACATAAATTTACAGACGGTTTTCGTGCGCAGATTAAGTATGATCGAGCTTAGGCACCTGCCGTCCTTATTGCCGCTTAGCAGGCGCACAGCATCGCCCTCTTTCCACTGCGTACTGTCGCCCTCGATCGTCCTGTAATGCGCGCCGTTAATGACAAGCGACTCGCCGCCCTTTAGAGTTTTGTCGATTTTCAGGTCGCTCGCGATCTGGCTTAGATCGCCTTTTAGGGCATTTGCGATTAGTTTTTCCTCGGCCTGCTCATGCGTCTTCATCGAGCTTTTAGCAAAGTCCGGCACCTGCACAGTTTCGGTCTGGGCCGAAGCAAAAGCGGCTAGCACGCAAGCGGCGTAAATTAGTTTCATATTTTCTCCTCGGTTTTTCAAAATTGCGGCGATTATAGCAAAGTTTACTTAAAAATTTCGGTCTAAATTTAGCTAGAGTTTAAATTTAAGAAACCGCCCGTCTGTTTAAGACAGAACCGGATGTGACGACAAATTATAAAATTTCGCCGCGATTTAAAATTTACTTATTTAAATGCGCCGTGAGCGCACTTAGCTAAACAAACAGCGCGATGATCTAGGACATAGTCCACGGTACACCCGTAGAAAATATTACCAGCATTACACAAGAAAGAGCAAAAGCAAGCAATAATGATTTTTTATTAAGACTATTTTATAGTCTTAATAGCATAAAGATTACATAGAATTCTACTCCTCAAATTTTCTTATCTTTATTACTATTTCATCATTATTTTGACTTGCAGATGAAATTACGCCATTTTCATGCAATATTATACGCTCTTCCTCTTTTACATCGGGATAATTTTTCATTAATTGATAATCACCGTAAAAGGCTATATATTTTATAACCTTTGATACAAATGGGGTACTAGAGATACTGTAAATAATAACACTGCTAGAAACAAAATGTGCAATTGACGAAATTAAAACTATCCCTGCTATTCTGCAAAAGTATATTGGCTTTAATTCATATTTATGTTTAAATTTAGTCAAATTGGAACTTACCATATCTATTATCATGCCAACAATCATCGCCAAAAAAGCAATTACCATTAAAAAAATACAAGACAAATAAACAGCTATAGGTATATAAAAAATAGAGGTTAAAATTTTTAAAGTAAAATCAAAATCTCTTACAGGCAAATATATGGTTTCAGCAATTAAATTTCTAGATATAAATTCTGCTAAAAAATAAGTTGAAACGTTTAGTAAAACCA
>NZ_CALIMY010000039.1 GCF_938045205.1 uncultured Campylobacter sp. | reverse complement strand
GAAATTTTAAAATTTCAAATCTACGCTCCGCCGCCTGCAAACCAAAGCTCCTCGCGTCTAGGAATTCTAAAAATTTCATCGTGCGCCCCTTTTTACGCTAAGCACGCACAAGCTGAAAAACAAAACCGCTCCGAGTGCCTGAATGGCGAGGTTTACCCACAGCGTCGCGCTCTGTCCGCCCGAGAGGAAGCAGATGCGAAAGGATTCGACCGCGTATGTGGGCGGCAGCAGGTGCCCGATGAAGTTGACCGCCGCGGGCAGTCCGCGCAGATCGAATATCATGCCGCTAAGCAGCGTCACGGGCAGATAGCCGATGACGATGGCGTATTCCTGCGCTAGGAATTGATTTTTGCAGATCGCCGAGATCAGCATGCCTAGGCAGGTCATCTCCAGCACGAAGACGCAAAGCGTCGCCAGCAGCATCGCTACGCTGCCGCGGATCGGGATGCCCAAAAGCACCTGCCCGTAAACGAGCGTCATCGCGCCGCCCAAAAGCGCCAGGAAATAATACGCGCCGACCTTGGCAGTGACGATCTCAAGCGCGCTTGCGTTGGAGTTGTAAAGCGAGGCAATCGTGCCGCGGTCCCATTCGCGCGAGATCACGACCGCGACCATAAATAGGCAGATGAGCCCCAAAATCCCCACGTACTCGGCAGATACGAGATACCACGTCGATTCGTTGGCTTCGTTGAACCAGCTGCGATAATTCACGCTGACGGGCTTTGCCGCGGCGTTTAAATTTGCGTTTAAAAAGCCGTAATCTTGCGCCAAAACCTGCTCGATTACGCCTGCGACGTAAACGTAGCTAAGAAGCGCGAGCTGCGACTGAGTGGCATTTTGGATGAGGAAAATCTCGGCGCCGTCTTTGTCTGAGTTACTCGCGCTACCGCCCGTGCCGCCGCCGTTATTTGCAGCGTCGCCTGCGCCGCCTGCACCGTTAGCGAAGGGGCTTGCATTGACGCCGCCGCTCGCATTTTGGATATCGCTTGCGCCGCCGATGAGGCCTGTATTCGTATCGCCTGCGCCGCCTATTAAATTTACGCTTCCTTGATTTGCGCCTATGTCGCTCGCACTGCTACCGGAATTTGCGCTAACAGCGCCCGTATCATTACTGCGAGAATTTGCGCCGGCGAAATTCGCAGTCGCGCCCATACTGCCGCCGCTAGAATTTACAGTCGCGCCGTTAGAATTTGCGCTGGCGTCGCCAAAAGAGTACGCGTTACCGCCTGCGCCATTGCCGTATGAACTCTCCCCACTTGCGCCGGTGTCGCCCGCAGAGGTGTTCATCCCGCTTTCCGTGCCGGTGCCCATGCTAACGTCCTCAAGCGGACGGATATTTGTGCCGCCGCTCACATTTTGGAGATTGTCCGCGCCGCCTGTGGAGGAGCTGTCGTCGCTAGAGAGGTTTAAATTTATGCCGCCATTTGCGCCGCCGAGTCCGCCCAAAGTGCTTTGAAATTTCGCCGCAAAGCGCGGATCAAAATACAAAATGCTCTCGATCTCATGCGCCTTAAAATCTCTCCTCGCGCTCTCTAAGTCCGTGTAGACGCGGGTTTGTAGGTATTTTGAGCCCAAAAATCCGCCGAGCAGATCCCGCTCGATTTTGGAGCCCAGATCGCTTACGAAGCCCACTTTGACGGGCTTTATGTCCATTCGCATCGCGTATCCGTAGATCACGACCAAAATTAGCGGCATCAAAAACGCGATCACGAGCGCCGATCGGTCCTTTGCGATCTGCGCGAACTCCTTTTTTGCGAGGATTTTTAAAAAGGTAAAATTCATCCGCCCTGCCCCTGTGCTCGGATTTTGCAGCACTGCGCTGCGCGCGACGAGCCCTTAAATTTTGATCGCGCAAATTCGGCGACTACCGCGCTTTGAAATTTTATCAGCGCGATCGTACTCGGCATACTTTGGAATTTTAATCGCAAAAGTGCGGCAACCGAGATTTGAAATTTTAACGGCGCAGATGGACTGCCTGCGCCCATTTCGCTCATCGCGCCCTGAAATTTTAATCGCTTGATCGCATACGGCGGGCTTTGAAATTTTAAGCAGTTGCGCAGCACAGTCTCGCCGCGAGATTTTTGACGCAAAAGCTCCGCGGCGGCGCAAGCTCCGCGATGAAATTTTTGCACCAGGGCTTTAAATTTACAAGCTGTTCGCAGACTGACCGCCATTTTAAATTTGCGATCTGTTTGCAGAGCGGTCGCCCTTTTAAATTTATAATCCGTTTGCGAGCCGCTCGCGCTTTGAAATTTACGGCGCAGATGGAGCGGGCTCGCTTCGGCGCAGAGCTCGCGCAGTATCCATCTACAAAATCCGCGCCGTGTCCCGCCGCGCGATATCTCATTTAAAATTCCGCTACCGCTTGAAATTTCGCAATCTCTTAAAATTTCGCCACCATTTAAAATTTTACTATCGCTCCAAATTTCGCCGCTGCTAAAAATCCCGCTGCCGCTTAGAATTTCACCGACGCCCAAAGCCCGGTCGCTCAAAATCCTGCCGCCGTTTAAAATTTCATCGCCCCGCAAGACCCTTGCGCCGCTTAAAATTTTATCGCGTGGGCGCACCGGTTTTCGCCCCGCCCGCATAAAATTTGGATCAAAAATCTTCGCCGCTCGCGTAAAATTTAGATCAAAAGCCCTCATCGCCCGCCTCGCTTCTAAATTTTTGCACCTCGTTTATGAAGGCCTGTTGCACGCTAAGCCGCCGCCCGTCTTGCACGCAGACCTCGTCGGGGCTGCCTAGCGCCAGGATTTTGCCGCGATCTTGGATCAAAAATCGATCGCAATACTCCGCCTCCTCCATAAAATGCGTCGTCACGACCACGCTCACGCCGGTGCGCGCGAGCGCATTTATGCGGTTCCAAAAGAGCCTGCGCGAGAGCGGATCGGCGCCGCTGGTGGCCTCGTCGAGAAACAAAATCTCGGGGCGGTGGATAAGCGCGCACGCCATCGAAAGGTTGCGCCCCGCGCCAAAGGGCAGGTTCTGCCACGTCTCGTTTCGCAGCCGCTGCAAGCCAAACTCGCTCAAAAGCTCCTCTATGCGCCGCTTTAGCGCTACTCCGCCGATGCCGTAGCTGCGACCAAAATACTCTAAATTTTGATAGCAGCTTAGCTTTTTATAAAGCGAAAATTTCTGCGAGACGTAGCCGATGCGCGATCTGATCGCCGATTTTGCGTAGCGCAGATCCTCGCCCATGACCGAGATCTCGCCCCCGCTCATCCCCAAAAGCGCGCAGATCATACGAAAGGTCGTCGTCTTGCCCGCGCCGTTTGGACCCAGAAGGCCGAAAATCTCGCCCTTTTTGACCTCGAAACTCGTATTTTCCACGGCGGTAAATAAGCCGAATTTTTTACTCACGTCGCGCACTTTGATGACGGTTTGAGCCGCATCGAAGCTCCTTTTTTCGTAGCCGAAGTTTGCCACGCCGATCTCTGCTTTATTTAAAAAAATATACGCATCCTCTAGGCTCGCCTCACGCGGGCTCAGTTTAAATTTAGCGCTTCCGTTTCCTTTAACTTTAGCGTCTCCGCTTTCGTTAAATTTAACGCCCTCGTTTTCGTTTGAAATTTTAAAATTTTCACTGCGCCCGTTTTCGCGTTCTGTATTTTCGCCGTCACCCTCTAGGCTCGCGTTTAAAAACCTCTGCAGATCGTGCAGGCTTATCGGCTCCTCGCTTAGCAGATCGACGCTGCCGTCTCTGGGGCAGATGTCGATGAGTGGGGAGTTTTTTAAAAATCTTTGCGTCTTAAACATCAAGCGGCGCGCCAGGCTCTGATAATCCTCGCCGCCTATGCGAAAGGTGCGGTCCAGCAGCGCCGCGGTGATCTTTGCGGCACGCTCCTGCGCTATGATCTTGCCGCCGAGCAAAATCAGCGTCAGATCGGCATCCGCCGCCTCATCGAAATACGCCGTCGAAAATATACATTTCGCGCCGCTTTGATCCAGATACTCGCGCACGATCGCCCACAGCTCGCTGCGCGAGAGCGGATCGACGCCGACTGTGGGCTCATCTAGCACCAAAAGCCGCGGACGAGCCGCAATCGCGCAGGCGACGCCTAGCTTTTGCTTCATCCCGCCGGAGAGCGAATCCACGGCGTAATTTTTAAAGCTCAAAAGCCCTACGCGGCGCAAAAGCCCGCGCAGATACTCCTCGCCGTCTTTTAGATCGAGCCCTTTTAGGCCTGCGAAGATGTTTAAATTTTGCCAGACGCTAAGCTCCTCGTAAAGCCCCAAGCTCTGCGACATATAGCCGTTTGCGCGGACGAATTCTTTATTTTCGCCGCTAGGGGTGAAGCCTGCAAATTTTATCTCGCCGCAATCGGGCGCGATGATGCCGCAGATGAGCTTTAAAAGCGTGGATTTGCCCGCGCCGTCGGGGCCCGTGAGGCTGATGAGCCGCGGCGTATCGCCTATTCGTAGATCGAAATTTTCAAAAACGACGTTTTTGCTGCGATCCTCTCGCAGGTAAAATTTCTTTAAATTTACGATATTTAGTAGATCCAAGCTTAGCTCCAATTTTATTGCTCGCTTTTTATTGCTCGCTTTTTATTGCTCGCCCCGTCGCTCGGCGCGACGAACGAGACCTACGCACGCCAAAAGGCGCTCTTTGTAGCGACGCCTTGCTTATGCAGCCGCCGAGACGTCTTGATTTTGCGACCGCTACGGCGTCTTAGTTTTGTGACAGCCGCGGCATCTCGGTTCTGCAGCCGCCGCGTGCTTTAAATTTGGCGCCGCGCGTTGAACAATTTCGCCCAAACCTCGCATAAATTCGACGTAACTTACCGCAAGCGCGCGAAACCAAGCTCTATCGCGTCGGGGCGCCCTGCAATCACCCGCTCGAATTCGAGTGCCCGCACGATCGGCGTTGCTTACGGCTCGCGCCGAATATTCCGCGCGCCGCCCGATCCGTCTTGAGCGCGTGCATATCGCATCGGCTAGCCGCGCCGCTAACGATGCGCACACAACGCGCATGAGCGGGGCGGTCTCCAAAACATGAAGCAGCCCGCGAGTACCCGCGATAAATTCGCTTCAAAACGCAAACGAAAGCGAGTTTTAAGACGCCCGGCGAGCTGTGAGCGCCGCTCTTTATCTGCGCCGCGCCTTTTGGCAAAATTTTACCTATTCTCGGCTTTCTTTAGCATAGTACCGACTTCAGCTGCCGCGTCCTTTGGGCGAATTTACCGCTACTTGCAATCGGTATTTAATAGCGCCGTTTGTTTAGTAGCGAAATTTTACCGCCGTCCACGCTTGGTTCAATCGCCGCTTGTTTATCGCAAAATGCCCGCTAAAAACAAATCCCGCCGCCGCTCTACCGCCCGGCTTTTACCTATTCTCCGTCGAGCCGTAAATTTTAAAATTTAACCCGCGCTGCTTTGCAGCAAAATTTCGCCGAAATTTTACTCGCCGCGCTGCAGAATTCCGATCTTTTATCCAAAGCCGCCGCCTGCTCGCACAAAACCCGCGCGATAAAATTTACGCCGCCTTTGTACGACTTCGTTCTAAGCGCGCAGCATTTTATCGCCGCCGAGACGATGTATTTTAGGCGCGACGAAATTTATCGCCCTACTCTGTCGAACAGGCGCCGTTTAAATTCCGCCTCGAAGCACGTTTTTAAAATTTCATCAGGTTCACACCGTATGCACGGCTCGCGCAACATTACATAAAATTTCTCGGACAGCGAGCTTGGCTATCCAAATTTCACCCACAGTACCCAAAGTGCCGCCCGCGCGCTAAAATTTCACCCATGCAT
>NZ_CALIMY010000038.1 GCF_938045205.1 uncultured Campylobacter sp. | reverse complement strand
AAGATATTTCCGGAGAGGTTACTTTGGCGCTGAGCGCCGGTATCCAAAAGGAGAAGATAAGCGCCTTTAAAAATAGCAAACTGGAGTGCGCGCTGATGTTTATCGGCGAGGCGGCGACGGGAAGCGCGATGAAAGCGACTTTTTATAAGTGCTCCTTAAGAGCGGACGGGGATTTTGCGCTCAAGGGCGATGATTGGCTCTCTATCAGCTTCAGCGTCGATATTCTCAAAGACGAAACCCGTGCGGCAGGGAACCAATTCTTTGAAATTTGCGCTCTTTAAGGATAGGATTATGCCTTTTTTGAACGCGCGGGCTTTGGGTTACGCTCTAATCGCAGTCTGCATGCTAAGCGCAGCGTGGATTACGAAGCTAAAATTTGAAATTTCGTCTCTTAATAGTGCCTATGCTTCAAAGCAGGCGGAGGCTCAAAGCTGCGCGGCAAATCTCAGCCTGCAAAACGCGGCGATAAAGTCGCTGCAGATTAAAGCAAGCGGGCTAAACGAGGATAAAATTAAGAGCGTCTCAAAAATTTATATAAAGGACAAAGGCTGTGAGAGTGAGCTTAGAGCGTATAAAATGCTTTTTAATAGCGCTTTTTAGCGTTTTTGCTCTTGGCGGCTGTGGGGCAAAAGAGCCGCAGATAAAGCAGGTATTCATCCCCGTAAAATGCAACCTAAAAATGCCGCTACGCCCCGCCGAAAGCTCGGATTTCGAGGCGCACAAGGCGCTAATGGCATATTTTCTAAAGTGCGAACAGATCGCAAAAGATTGCACACAGGGAGCGAATGAATGAGACCTGTTCTGCTCTATCTACTGCGCGCGGTGCTTTTGGTGATTTTCAATTTAGAGCTTTTTGCGCTACTTGAGCTTTTTATCCGCAATACGAATGTGCTATTTTTGGCGTGGTCGTGCTGCATAGGCATTAGCGGAGCACTTACGGCGTCTCCTGGGCGCTTGAGCCCACACGGCAAAGCATGAGAAATGGAGTATCTAGCTTATGTCTGTGCCGTCGGCGTCGCAGGCAGCATAGTAGCATGGTTTAGACAGCCTTCCGCAACCGAAAAATCGCCGGTGGTAGCGCTGCGCTCGTTTTTTACAAGGCTTTGCGACGGCTGTTTTAGCGCCTATATCATTTATGAGATCGCGTTTTTTTATACCAAGGATATGCGTCTTGCTCTCGCAATCTGCGGGATAGGAGCGTTTAAAGGAAGCGGGATTTTAGATTTGGCG
>NZ_CALIMY010000037.1 GCF_938045205.1 uncultured Campylobacter sp. | reverse complement strand
TATCCTGATATGAGAATTGTTTATCTATATAAAATTTTTCTTCAAAAATATAAGATAAGTATTCAGAAACTGCATTACTAGAATCAACTGCGATTCTAGAAAGAATAGCATCACCAAAATTTCTTGCTGGCAATAATCTAGATAAATCCAGATACCTTACTTCTGGCTCTTTAAATTGGCTTTCCTTTTTACCGATACCGCTCCATTTCCTTGTTGTTTGTTTTCTCTTTCCAGACTTTGTTATTTCCTTTTTACCCATTTTATATGTAATACTATAATTCCAATCTTTTGTTTGTTCATCCTTATTGGTAGATTTCATTAATGAACTCCATGTATGTCTCTCTAAATTTCCATTTTTAATATTCTTTTTCATGAATTTTAAATGACTACAAGCAATAGCCATCAATACAGTCGTTTTTCCTGTTCTATTAACTCCAGCAATAATAGAAATGGGGTGAAGGAAATGTATTTCTAAATTATCAATCTGTTTAAAATTATCAAACCTTATTTTTTTCAATAATATAGGAAAATTGTGTTCATTAGACAAGTCTAGATTATCAATTTTATCTTTATCTCTTTTTGGATTAATTCTTCTATTATCTTCTGCCATTCTTTATCCTTGATAAATAAAAATATAATGAAACATGTATCTACTTGCTTCTACAATATACACTATACTACCATAAATGCTACGAAACGATATACTGTAGGAAATTCTATCGTTAAGTTTAAGCGATTCTACGCACACGGTGCGTTTTCGCTGCGGTCTGCGTCACGCCCGCTTTGTCGGATTTTGCAAACTTGATCTTGCCGCCCGTTACCTTATAGCAAATGAATCTACTTTTGCCGTCCTAGACACTGACCAGAATAACTACAATGCGTGTTCTATTCTAAAGTTAGGCGCTTTTACGCGCGCGAGGCTTTCTTTTTGCCGGCGCGCTTTTTGCGGACACGCTTTTGCCGTCCGATAAATTTTGCAAGGTTAAATTCGCTTCAGATCTCTTTCTGCCCCTGCTCTTTGCTTTTCTATTTTGCAAAAACTCGCTGTACGGCGAGCCGTAAAGGCTAGCGTGCCAGATCGCGCTTGCCAGCATCACTGCACCCGAAACTTTATGCAGCTGCGACATGCGCGAGTTCATATTCAGCGCGGTTAGAGCCGTGATACCCATACTCACTCCCAGCGTCACTTTAGCCGCTTTGCGCTGAAAATTTAGATCCAAAATTTTATCTTCAATGCTCAAATTTTACCCCTTTGATAGAATTCAGTAGTAGTCCTATCGTCGTGCCGTTATGCAGCAGCGCCGTAGCTACGGGACTTAGCGCGCCGAATGTAGCCAAAAATAAAATGATCGAATTTATCCCCACGGTGGCGTTGAAATTTCGATTTACGAGCCGCAGCGTGTCGTTGGCCAGCGCCTTTACCTGCGCGACGCCCTCGATGTCGTTTTTCAAAAGCCCGATTTGCGCGGAAGCCTTGGCGATCTCGGCGCCGTTTAGCATGCTGATGCCGATGTCCGCCTTCATCAGGCTCGGCGCGTCGTTTATGCCGTCGCCCACGAAGACCACCTTTCGTCCCTCAGCTTTTAACTGCTCTAAAATTTCGGTCTTTTGCGTCGGCAGTAGCTCGCCGTAATAGCGATCTACGCCGAGCTTTTTGGCTACAGCGCGGGCTTTTGATTTCACGTCGCCGCTTAGCATAACGATCTGCCCTACGCCAAGCTCGCGAAGCCTAGCGATGACAGCGCGGGCATTTGCGCGCACCTCGTCTCTAAGCCCGATGAGCCCCAAAAGTCTGCCGTCAAATGCGATGTAAAGGAGCGCAAGCCCCTTTTGCATCGCAAGATCGATGGTCTCTTCATGCGCCGCAAATGAGATCATCTCGTCGTCTTCGAGGAAGTGGCGCGAGCCGATGATGAGCTTTTTGCCCTCGATACTGGTCTTTACGCCGTGAGCAACGACGAATTCCACCTCGTCGTGGTGTTTGTGGATAAAACCGTGCTTTTTAGCCGCATCCACGATCGCCTCGGCTACGGGGTGAAAGTAATGCTCCTCCGCGCTTGCGGTTAAATTTAAAATATCGTTTTTGCTGAAATGCTCGTCAAACGATATGATCTCTGCGACCTCCAGGTTGCCGTACGTAAGCGTGCCCGTCTTGTCAAATACGAAGGTATCGGCGGCCGCAAGCGACTCAAGAGCCTTGGCGCCTTTGATCAAAATCCCGTTCTTGCCCGCCTTTGAGATGCTCGACTTAAAAGCAACCGGCGTAGGTAGCTTAAGCGCGCACGAGTAGTCCGCCTGCAGCACCGAAGCTACGCTCATAAAATTTCGATTTATCAGATAGGACACGCCTGCAAGCCCAAAGGTTACCGGCACGAGCTTGTCGGCCAGGTGGGTCGTATGCATGCCGATGCTGGAGCGCTCGTTAAGAGATGCCGTGATGTAGTGCTTGATGCGCTGCGTGGAGGTGTTTTCTCCGACATTTTCCGCCCAGATACGGATCCTGCCCTCCTCCACGATCGTGCCGCTTAAAACGCTATCGCCGCGAGATTTTTTCACCGCGACCGATTCGCCCGTCATATTGGCTTGATTTATCATCGCTTCACCGCTTACGACGTGTCCGTCCACGGCTATGACATCGCCTGCGCCCACGACCACGATGTCACCTACCTTTAGCTTAGAAGTGGCGATTTTGACCTCGGTTTTTTTGCCGTCTTGATCTATCTCGACCCACGCCTCGGCGATGTCCGGGCGGGCGAGCTCACGGATAAGATCGTCACTTTTATAAACGGTGCTTTCCTCCATGTATTCGCCAAGAGCAAGCATAGCGTTGGTACTATTTGCGGCAAAGATATCTCCGCGCGCGAGCGAAATCCCAACAGCGGCAGCTTCCAAGCCCTTTGAAGTAAGCCCGTGGCGGAAGCTTTCTTTAATGCCCTCTTTTAAAATAGGCATGCACGCTACGATGCTAAATGCACGCGTTAAAGGCGAAGTGCGAAAGATTAAATTTCCCCCCAACGCAAGAAGCGCTAAGATAAATTCGTTTTTGCTCGGTAAATTTTTATGGCTAGTGGGGATAATTGATTTTAGCTCACTTAAATTTAAAGCTTCAAGTTGCTTTAGAATTCCTGCCTTATTCGCACCCTCGTCAAGCTTAAGGATCAAAGAGCCGATTTTAGCGTTAAATCTAGCTTCAGTTACGCCCTCAAGCCTCGCAGCTGATTTTTGTAGTGCGCTCGCATCGATCTCTCTAAAACCGACGATTTTTAGCCGCAGTCTGGATTTAGTTTCATGTAAAATTTTAAAATTTTGCATCGACTACTCTTGCATCTCTGCCTTGGCGTCTTCGAATCGCTCCTTCATCTCTTCAACGCCCATCTGAAACATCTCGGTGCCCTTTGCGATGAGCTTAAAAAGCTTCTTTTGCGCGTTTTCGTCGGTGAGAAAATAGGTCGCTGCGGCCCCCAGAACGATGCCTGTGATAAATGAGTTGCTACCAAATAAGCCGCTTGCGTTTTGCCTGCCACTCAAGGAATTAAAAATTCCACCGAAAGTGGAGCCCTGAGTAGAATTTACATCACTTGAGCTTTGAGCGGCGGAATCTTTATTATCCGAGCCGCTGTCGGAGGCTGAGCTATTAAAAGGTGTAGAATTTACCCGCTCATTTATCCATTTAGCCCAACCGCCGAGCTTTTCGTCACCGGCAAAGCTACCCGCAGAGCCGCCAGCATATTTGTTGTCACCAAAATCGTAATCGTCTAGAATTTCTTTCAAATCTTTTTTTGTGATATACGGATTACTCATTGCCTACCTTAAGAATAAAATTTCTACCCGCAATGAGCGCGCCTACGCATACTGCGACGCCCGCCGCTGCGCGTAGATACTCGCCTTGTACGAGCTTATTTGCGCTGTAAATCGCGCCGCCGCCGATGATACCGCCGCTTAGTGCAATATCTAGCGCATCGCGAATCGCTTTAGATTTGCTCTTGCCTTCTTTAGCTTTAACGAGCTCTACGGCGCAACCGCCGATCGCCCCTGCTATAGCGCCGCTTAAAACGTGATCCAGCGGCGAACGCTGTGTCGTAAGTGATCTATTCATTTAGGCCTCTATTTTTCTGATTTATCGTCTGCGGACGTAAATTTAGCCGAAGAATTATCGTCCATTTTTACGATCTGCGGGATATTAAGCGGAGTAGCAGATGCTGCGGATATCTCACCTACCGGCGTTTCGCCAGTCTTAGAGCTCGCGGTGGATTTTTTAGTTCTTTTAAATCCCGGTTTCGGTCCCGGTTTTTTTCTAGTTTTTTTTGCAGTGCTAGTTTCAGTGTCAGCACTACTTGTCGCAGCTTTTTTGCTACCAGACTTTCTTTTACCTTTTACCGCCTCAGCGACATCGTCTAAGCCTTCTTTGGCTTCCGCAAAAATTTCTTTTGATTTTTTGCTTAATTTTTCCGCTCCGCCTTTGACGCTATTTTTTAGCTCCTCGACGCTTTTGCTACTTACGATTTTATTCGCACCTTCTTTGATTTTATCTCGATTGTTATAAGCGTAAACCGCCGCGCAACCAAGCGCAAAACCTGCTAGAAATGGGATCGGCATTTCATTCTCCTTGTGTTAAGATTATAAAGTCATTTTATCAACTTTACATAGATTTTGATATTATAGCGACTTTTTTAGATTTTTGCAATCCTAATTTAATTTTTCTGCAAAATTCCTTTAATTAAATTAGAAAATGCGCTATTTAAGATATTTTGCAAATCGTATTTTTGAAATATCTGCTCTAATTCCTGCGGATTTTTTAAAATTTCATTTAATAAATCAGCGAAATTCAAAGAATTTAAATCAGCCTCGTATTTAGAATTCAGTTCCTTTAAAATCGGCAAAATTTCATTATACGAAACCGCCTGCGCCTTATATAGCAGCTCTTTAAATTCCGCGTTATTGCACGAATTAATTAGATCGTCATAAAACATCATAGAGCTTTTTTCTATCAAAAGCGCCGAAGCCAAAAACTCATTCATATCTTTTACAGCTAGTGCCTCACTGCTATTTTCAGGAGGCATAGCGCCAAGCTCGCAAGAATTAGCAAAGTCTAGCATCCGCTCAAGTAATTCGGCTCGTAAAGATAGAATTTCTCCTAGCTTTTTATCTTGAAATTTAACTGCGCCCAGCGAATAAAACTGCAAAATTTGTGCCTCTTTTTCGAGCAAAAGAGCAATATCTGCAATTTGCGCCTCATTTAAATTCCGAGATTTATTAGAAATTCTACGCGATTTTTTGGCACTACGCAATGTTTCTTCGCTCAAGAAATCGCCTCTATATTGGAATTTACGAGCGCTATTAGCTCAGGCGAACTGATGCCGCTTAAAAACTGCTCCCAAAGGTGCATCGGAAAAATATTTTCGTCGTAGTGAATCGTCAGCGAGCCGATTAGAGAGTTAAATTTATACTCTTTTATCCCGCGAATTGCAGCTATTTTAGCCTTCAGGCTCTCCTCGCTCACGCTATCTCGCAACTCCCTAATTTTGGGACTTACACGAATACGAATACGACCTTTGCTGTGGCTGATTTTGCTAAAATATTTATGAAATTCCAAAATATCGTTGTGATTTATTTTCATATTTTTCCTTAAATTTGCGCCCAAATAATATCATAAATCATTTAATTCCTGCTAAATTTTGCGAATTATTTGCGTTTAGGACGGAATATTTTTATCTTATTTTCATCCGCTGTTATGTAATTTCCTCCCATTAAATCAATACAATACGGCACAGCAGGAAATACCGGCAGAAGGCACTCTTTAATCGCTTTTGGATTACCCGGTAAATTTATAATCAGAGATTTTTTGCGGATCGCTGCTATCTGACGCGATAAAATTGCCGTAGGCACGATCTTTTGGCTCTCTGCGCGCATTAGTTCGCCAAAGCCTGGCATTAATTTCTCACTTACCGCTTCGGTCGCTTCAGGCGTTACATCGCGCGGAGCAGGACCCGTACCGCCCGTGGTTAGCACCAAATCACAACCTGCTTCATCGCAAAGATAAATCAGCTTATCTTTGATCAGCTCTAGCTCATCGGGGACAATTTCATAAAAATACTCTTTCTCGCAAGTTAGCCAATCATCCATCACGGCAATTATTTCTTTGCCTCCTAAATCCTCGTAAACGCCACCGCTAGCGCGATCACTTATCGTTAAAACACCTATTTTTACCATTTTCCTCTCCTTTATTAGAATTTTAAATTTTAAAATTTAATCGAAATTTAGCGTGCCGTCTTGCGGCTTTTCTTCAGAGCTTTCGCTATCTTTTTCCGGCTTTTGCAAATCTTGCTCTTGCGCGGAGACGCCTTCTTGCTCTACACCATCAGATTCGCAGATTTTTTGAACATCCTCGAAAGTTATGAACTCATAAACGAAAATTTGCTTTGAAATTTGATTTAGCTTATCCTGCATCGTGCGGATTATCTCGCTAACCTCGTCGTAGCAATCTTGCAAAATTTTATTCACGCTCTGCGCACTAGGGGTGAAACTATCACCCATCGCGAGCTCGAAAACCATCTTTTGCGCCAACGCGATAGCCTGCTTTACGTCGCTAGCGGAATTTGAAAAAGCGTCGTTTTTATGGATCTGTAGCGCCGCCATGCCGCTTAAAAGCACTTTGATTTGATTTAAAATTTGCGTTTTGGATTCGATCTCGAAATCCTCGTTTAAAAATTTATCGTTTAAAAGCTCGATCTTTTCGAAATCAAACGAATACCAATACGCGCTAAGCGCCTTTGCGCCCTGATAGAACGCCTGGATCTCCTTTTCGTATTCGGTGAGAATTCTACTTTTTTGCACGCCGTAAAAGACCCTCATCCGCACGTTTTCAAAATCGCTAAGCTCGATCGTATCGCTGCCGCGTTTAAGAGCGTTGATCGCGGCTTCATTTACCAGCGTCGCTACTCCCGCACCGCTAAAGCCCACGCAGAGGCGGCTTACTTTATTGATATTAGCGCTGCATCTTTTGCCCTCGAGGTAAATTTTTAAAATTTCGATGCGGTCTTTGTAGTTCGGAAGCCCGATGAAAACGCGCCTATCAAAGCGCCCCGAGCGCAATAGCGCATCGTCGATCAAATTTATTTTGTTAGTCGCGCCGATTACCATCACGCCGCTGTTTTCCTCAAATCCATCCATCTCGGTCAGTAGCTGATTTAGCGTCGCTTCCCGCTCGTCGTTGCGCCCGATGCCGCGCTTGCCGCCGACTGCGTCGATCTCGTCGATAAAAATAATCGCGGGCGCGCAGGATTTGGCTTTCGCAAACAGCTCGCGGACCCGCCTAGCACCGACGCCCACAAAGACCTCGGCAAAGCTTGCGCCGCTTTGGTAAAAAAACGGCACGTCCGCCTCGCCAGCTACGGCTTTTGCGATAAGCGTTTTACCGACGCCCGGCTCGCCGATCATTAAAATTCCTTTCGGCAGCTTGATGCCGAAATTTCGGTATTTTGCGGGATTTTTTAAAAAATCCACGATCTCTATGAGTTCGTCCTTGACCTCGCTGATGCCCGCGACGTCGCTAAATCTCACGTCGCTAACGCTCGGCGAAAGATCACCGAGATCGCCGCCCGAGCTAGCGCTCTGACGCGCGGCGCCGTCCATCTTGCGGCGTCTAGCCAAAACGGTTTCAAAATAATATACGAAGAGAAAAAATGCGAACGTAAAAATTACCAAAATCGCGCTGATACCGCCGCTTTCGCTATCCTCTTCCTTCGTAATCAAAGCGTGGTTGGACAGTTCTTTTAAATTAACGATATCGGTTAAAATTTTATAGCGTTTGCCGTCGTAAACGAAGCTTAGCGTGCCGTCCTCGATATGCGCGCGTTTGATCTGATCTGCGCGGACTAGCTCGCTAAATTCGCGCTCGGTGATGTATCGCGAATCGTCTTTAAAATAAACGATCGAGAGCAAAACGATAAGCAACACTAAAAAAATCAAAATTATATTTAGCTTGCTTTTTTTGATTTTATGCAAAATTTCCATCAAATTTAACCTCATAATCTCTTATCTCCATCCATTTTTTCGACAAATCCTCATCGCTTTCGATCCAAATTTTATCATAAAATTGATCATATCCTTCATAAAACTCTCCGTTTTTCCGCTCGATCAGCACATTTAGCGGCACCTTGTGCGAAAGGCGAAATTTATAATTATTCAGCGCCGTTATGTTCTGCAGCATCTTTAGCCGCGCCTTCGCCGTTTTGCCGTCTATGCGACCTTTTAGCGATGCCGAGGCGGTCCCTTGCCGCGGCGAAAAGATAAAGGCGTGCAGATGCGTGAGCGGAAATTTTTTGAAATTTTCTACCGCTTCGAGCCAAATCTCTTCGCTTTCGCCCGGATGCGCGACGATAAAATCCGTCCCCAGCGCAAACCCGCGCTCCGCAAGCTCGCAAAAAAGCTCCAAATCCCTCAGCGCGGAATTTCGGCGGCGCATTATGCTTAGCATCTTTTGCGAAGTGTGCTGAAGCGCAATGTGCAGATGCCGCTCCAGCCAGGGCTCGGATAAAATTTCGCGAAAGCTCGCATCTATCTGCGAGGGCTCAATGCTGCCTAGGCGAATACGGCGAATCCCGCGGATCGCGCCCAGCTTTTGAAGCAGCGCGCCCAGGCTCGTGCCCGCGGCTTTACCGTAGCTTCCGATATTGGTGCCGGTTAGCACGATCTCGTTAAAGCCGTTTGCGGCAAGGCTCGCCGCCTCTTTTAAGATCGCGTCTTCAGAGCTGCTTCGCGAGCGACCGCGCACCGAGGGGATTATGCAATAGCTGCAGTTAAAATCGCACCCCTCTTGAATTTTAATAAAAGCCTTGGTGTGATCCTCGTAGTCGCTTACCAGATTTTTTTCGACGCCATCAAGACCTCCGATATCGTAAAATTTCGACTCCGAGCCTAAAAACTCGTCGATCTTTTCCTTTTGCGACATTCCAAACACGCCGAAGACTGCGCCGTTTTTATACAGCTCCTCGCCGCGCGATACCGCGCCGCAGCCGGTTAGCAATATCTTTTTGCCGAGGCGGTTCATCTTATTTACGTAGTTTCGCACGTCCGCGTCGGCGCCGTTCGTAACGGTGCAGGAGTTTATCACGACGACATCCGCGCCCTGCTCGTCGTGCGTGATCGCGCCCGATTTTAGATTGCTTTTAATAAGTTGCGTGTCGTAGATATTGGTGCGGCATCCAAACGTTTTAAAATAAATTTTCAAATTTCGCTCCCAGATCCGCTTCCTGTGGCAAAGCCTGCGCCCTGCGCCGCTGCGTTTAAATTTTGTGAGCCTTGCTGCTCGAAGCCGAGATCTTGCGCCATGAAATTTCCGCCCGCAGCCGCATAATTTTTGCCGTTAAAAAGCGTGTAAGCAGGATAGGCGATCTTGATATCGGGCTCGCTTCTTAGCGCATCTAAAATTTCAGCCGAGATGTTGCTGCGAAGCCCGAGCGTCGCGTAAGAGTTCGTCATATACCAAACCGAAATTTCAATACCGTATGGCTCAAAAAAGCTGAAAATTCTAGGCTCGACGTTTGGATTTTTGATGCTGTATTGCGAGCGCAGCTTGCCCATCTGCTTTTTGGCGATGTCGGTGTAGCCCTTAGAATACTTCCGCACGATGTTTTTTATGAGATACATCGCCTTTTTATGGTTGCTATCAAATGTTAAAAGTATGCTAATGCCGTCCCAGACGGTCTTAAGCCCGCTGTGGGTGTAGTTTGAGATAAGATCGGTAAAAATATAATTGTTCGGTATGAAAATTACCCTGCCCGCGCGTTTATTTTCTCTCCACGTAGTCATAGTAACGTCCTCGAAAATCGTCATCCTAAGCACCGAAATATCGATGATATCGCCTACGTAGGTCTCGCCGTTTTTATGCACTCTAATACGATCGCCCACGCGAAAGCTGCCACCAAGCACAATCGTAAGCCAGCCTAAGGAGCTCATAAACATATCTTTCATCGCAATCGCAAGACCTGCCGAGGCAAAGCCCAAAACCGTCACGAAGTGCGTCATATTCTCGATGTAAGAAAAGAGTAGTATCAGTGCGATCAGCGTGAAATTTAAAACGTTGATAGCTTTATTTACGATATAAAAATTCTCGTCGTTTTTGATATATTTTTTCGCCACCACCTTGCAGAAAAACGACAGCGCGATGACGATCAAAATCCACACAGCGATGTTTCCCGCGCGCTTGATCTGCGCTTTTATATCGGCGGTCTGCACGGCGATTTGGGAGTTGATCTTTTTTTCGTAAACGTCGTATGTGGTCTGCGCGATCTCGTATGCGGAGCTAAACTCGCTAAGCTCGTAATCTAAGCTTTTAAGCTCCGCCGCAGCGCTTGCGTCCGTATCAATCTGCATCAAGCGCTCATATAGCGCTCTTTTTGCTTCAAGTTTATCGATTAAAGCTTTAATATTTTCGATGGCGTTTTTCTGCTCCATCTTTTGAGCTTGCAGATTTCTAATCGTAGAAAAACCGGAAATTATCGAAAAAGGATTTGTAATGCGCGCAGGCTCGGGAGTTTCAGGCATCGCGATGATATCTAAAAACGGAGATTTTTCATACTCTTTTAGCAGTATGAGCTGCTCTTTTACGGCGCGAAGTCTTTTTTGAATCTCTGCGATCTTATCGGTGCCGGCGCTCTTTTTTAGCTCCGTTTCGAGCTGGCTGGATTGCTTTTGTAAATTTTGATAGCCGATGAAATTTGAAAAGCGAGAGATCCAGATATTATTTTTAATCTCATCGTCAATAACACGGATCTGATCTTTTAGCGACGCGGATAGCTTAGAATTTTCATCTTTCTTCTCACTAACGGCGGAGCTAGCGTTGGATTCTAAGCGCGTGTGCGCGGCGGAGAGCGTAGAATTTGCCTCGCAAAATGCAAGATTAAAAATCAAAAAAATAGCTGCAAGCGCTCTCATTCAAACTCTTTCAGCGCTGCGATTACTTCATCTTTTGCGATCTCTTTGGAAGTGTAGAATTTACCGATGCCGTCGGGCAGGATAAATTTTATCTTGCCGTTTTCGCTCTTTTTATCGAGAAAAAACAGCTCGTAAAATTCCGCCGCATCCTCTACGTGGAATTTTATCGGAAGCGCGAATTTTTGAAGCACGGCGCGGATCTTCTCCTCCTGCTCGCCGCTTAGCTTACCGAGGCGTCGCGCCAAAGCGTTTGCCATCACCATGCCGATCGCCACAGCCTCGCCGTGCAAAAATTTTTTATAATTAGTAATTTTTTCGATAGCGTGAGCAAAGGTGTGTCCGTAGTTTAACACTGCACGCACGCCGCTTTCGCGCTCGTCACGCTCTACGACGCCCGCTTTAATCTCCACGCAGCGAGCGATTACGTGCGAAATTTCATCGGCGCTTTTCAGATCGTGCGTCTCGAAAAATTTAAATAGTTCGACATCAAAGCATACAGCCATCTTTACAGCCTCCGCAACGCCTGCGGCAAACTCCCGCGCAGGAAGCGTCGATAAAAATTTGCTCTCGCAATAAACCGCTCGCGGTTGATAAAAGGAGCCGATTAAATTTTTACCGAAACGATTATTTACGCCAGTCTTACCGCCGACGCTTGCGTCCACTTGCGCTAGCAAGGTCGTCGGAATATTGATAAAATCGATGCCACGCTCATAAATGCTCGCGCAAAAGCCCGTTATATCGCTAATGACACCACCGCCAAGGGCGATGAGCGTGCTTTTGCGATCAAGCTTGGAGCTGAAAAGCTGCTCTAAAATTTGCTCCACGCTCGCGGTATTTTTATACTCCTCTCCGTCTGGGATCGTGATGATAAATTTTTGCTCGCAATCTAGCCGCTGCAGTAAGAAATCAAGCCACAGCCCCCCTACTTTGGGGTTTGTCACAATAGCGACCTTACCGCTAAGTTTTAAACTATGCAATTCGTCGATAAAAACGCTGTATTTTTTGCCTAAATTAAGATCGATTTTCATACGCTAGCCTTTGATTTTTGGGTAATTGTAACATAAATTTCGATTACTTTTCATACCCGTAATCGCTCGGGATAAAAATTTGATGATTTTTGCCGAGCTTAAAATACATCTGGTCTAAATCCTTTTTGAAAATCGCCATGATTTTTTTATCTAAAATTCTATCGTTAAACGGCACGAATTGCAGCAAATTTCGCTCGCTGCTAAGCGATAAAATCGGGTTTTTGCTCTCATCAGTTACGATGTATAAGCTCTGCTTAAAAAGTTTGGAAAGATCGGCGTAGCTTTGAGCAAATTCGCTCTTTTCGCTCTCGCCGAAAAGATACAAATACACGTCTAGCCCTAGCTGCGAGCTGATGTCAAAGACGATGCTAGATTCCTCGCGCAGCCTCTCTCCGCCGCTTATTACGACGCTTTTTTCTACATCCTTTAACTCGTTCTCGCCCAGGCTTAGCACGGGAATTTCAAGCGCCTTTAAAGCGCTCTTTTTCGCCTCGAAAACCTCGCTGCTACAAACCAAAAGCCCCGCTTTGTTTTCGCTTATATCGCGCTTTAAATTTAGCTCGCCCGAGTAATCGATGAGAATTTCAAATTTATCCCGCTCGCACAGCTCCTTCATCCGCGCAAACTCGTCGTTTATCGTAGGATTTAAAATTCGCAGATAAATTTTATGATTTTTGATACGTCCATCTAAAAATTCAAGCGCCCTGATCGCCTTTGAAATACCCTCTTCGCTCATCTTTTTCATATCGATTAGCGCGTAGATGTTTAGCCCAAACGGCGAAGGAAACTGCCCTTTTTGCTTCTTAACCTCCGCAAACACCGCTCGTAGCGCACTCGGCTCGCCCACGACCAAGATCGTGTCGTTGGGATAGATGCGAGTACCGGGGCTTGTTACGATGTAATTGTTGTGACGGTAGATCATCGGAATTTGATATTTGTCATTGCGAAGCGTGCTTAGCTTTTTATACGCAAACGAGCTTCCTACGGGCACTTTGACCTCCATTATCTCTCCGCGCCCAAGTCCAATATTGCCCGCAAAAACGGGACTGTCGGGCAAAAAGCCGATGAAACGCGAGGAATTTAGCGCGAGGGTATTTACGATTTTTACGTGAGCTTCATTTTTATTCTCGCGCAAAAGTCCCCAAAAATCAGCCACATAAAGCTCTAAATCCGGAGCGAGCGTCTTTAAATTTTCAAGCGTTACTTTAGTGTCAAATTCATCCTCCATTATCATTATGCAGCGGTCAAATTCCTCCCCTACTAGCACCACGCGCAACCGCTCAATGCTAGTAGGATCAAAAATCTCGACCGAAAAATTTGACTCGTTTTCAAGCTCTGTGGGCACGGCATCCGTATTTTTAGCTATGACGCGATATGATCTGATGACATCTTTGATTTTACAAACTTTGGATAAAAAATGGCGCGCAAACTTTCCGCTTGCGATGATTAAAACTTGTTTCATTGCTCTCCGTTTCGTGGTTTTGCAAAGATTATAACCAAAAACGGCTAAATTTTAAACCGCGCGCGGATAAATTTTGCGAGCAAGCCGAGGCGCGGCGATCTAAAAATTTAAAGATTTAAATTTTAAAATCAAGGTTTAAAATTTCAAAATCCGAGGCTTAAATTTTAAAATGAATTAAAACTAAGCCTCGTTAAAATTAGTCTTGCTGCTTAGAACGATAAAATTTCATAAATTTAAAAGCGGCGCCATAATCATTCGCGCCGCTCAATTAGAAATTTTAAACCCGCTAGATTTTAAAATTTCACCTCCGCAGAGAGCATGAAGCTTCTACTCTCGCCGAGCGTTACGCCGTTTGCCGAGCCTAGCACGCTAGTTACGTTAAGACCGCCCGCACCGTCGGCGCTCGCAGGATACATTCCTGCCCAGTATTTTTTGTTAAATACGTTATTTACGTTGAAACGTAGCGTGGTCTTATCGCCTAAAAGATGCTCGCTCGTATATCTAATGCCGATATCAGTAACGAAAAAGCTAGGCGTATGCTGAGTGTTTAGATCATCCAGATACATCTTGCCGGTGTAGTGGAAATTCGTACTGATCGCAAGTTTATCGGTGCCGGGGATCACGTAATCAAGCATCAAATTTGCATTTAGTTTAGGAATGCCGTTTGCGACCTTGCGGTTAGCGCCCGCGATGCTTACGTTATGCATCTTAGGATCGATGTAGGTAAAGCCGCCCAGCACGCTTAAATTTTGCGTAATTCGTCCGCCGCTCATAAACTCAAATCCGCGGTTGCGCTGCTCGCCATTTATGCCGTAGATCCCCGTAGAACTATTCAAGTAAGCAATCGGACGACGTATATCAAAATACGCCACGCTAAAATCAATCATATCGGCTACGCGAATCTTAGCGCCGATCTCGTGCTGCTTGGAGCGATACGGCGACGTAGAGGCGACCTCGCCCGCATATGGGCTGCTAGCCGGATAAACATAGGTAGAGCCTTGCTGCAAGCTATCTGCATAGGTGTAGTAGATGCTAGCGTCCTCTATCGGATGGAAGATCAAGCTGCTCGCCCAACTATAGCCCGAATCGCTATAGGCTTTTACAAGTCTTTGCTCATTTTTATTGTAGGACTCCTGCCTCATCCACGCCTTAGATGCGCTTAGCATCACGTCAAATTTATCGTTTATCGTGATATCGTCTAACACCGAGACGTTATACATATCCAAAACCGCATAGTGATACAGCCCACTTCCGCGCCTAGCGCCGGTGTAATTTAGAATTTTAGGATCGTAGATATTACCGATGGTAGGTGAAGTGTAGTTGGTGCTCGCGATCTTATATCTATCCTGCGTCCAGTGATAGCCGTTAGTCTGCACGCTGAAATCGTGCTCGATATCGCCCGTGTTAAACTGCGTATTAGCCTTGAGATAGCCGCTTGGCAGATCGAATCTATATGCCGCCGTAGCACCGCCGCTGTGTCTGGTTTGATAATCGCCCGGCTTTGTATATTGCGGATGTGTGCTAGGCAAGATATAATTTACAACGCCATGAGTATCACGATCGGCGCGCTGAAACTGAAAGCCACCCTCTAAATACCATTTATCGGTAGGCGTAAATTTAAATTTCACGCTTGCGGTAGTGGTTTTTAGATGCATGCCTCCAAAGCTCTGCCCAAGACCGCGTTTTGAGGAATCCACCGCCTTTGGAAGCTCCATGCCGTCTACGATCTTGCCGTCTCGCACGCCCAGAGCAAACTGCCCTGCAAAGCCCTTAGTATTGTGCTCGTAATAGCTCGCTGCGGTTTCAAACGTTAGATCGCCCGTCGGATAAAATTCCATCGTGACGCTGGCTAAGCGGCGCTGTAAATTTGAACCCTTTGGCTGTCTGTCGCCGTTTGATCCGTAAAATACCGCGCGGTAGCCGAATTTTTCAAATTTATCGGATAGATCAAGACCAAGACCTAGGTTGCTTCGCGACATATAATCGCTCCAAATTATGTATTGATCTTTTACCGGGCGCTTGCGCGTGTAGCTGAAAATGCCAACCGGGTTTTGTGCGCCGTAGAGCGAGCCTGCGACGCCGTTTTGCACCTGAAAGCTCTCAAACATCGCCATCGGAATCGCCGTCGTCGAAATCGTATAAAAGCCGTCCCAGAAGCTGTTGCCTACGACGCTACCCTCAAAGCCGCGTGTCTGCGGGCGTCCGACCGTAGCGCCGCCGCGCATCTGAATCTGCGCGGACGGGAAGTATTTGACCGCCTCCTCGTAGCCGGTGACGCCTTGATGGTTCATGATCTCCTTGCTGATCGTGTTGATCTGATACGGAAGATCCAAAGCGCGCTTGCCAGCAAGCATGCCTTGCTGCACATTTTTGCTCAAAAAGCCCTCGTCGATGCCGCTCTCGCTGATATTATCGCCGACGGAATTTACCTCGATTACGCCCATATTCTGCGACTTTTCAGGCGCAGAATTACCGCCACTTTGCGCTGCAGCTAAACTGCTGCATAGCAGACACATACATGCCGCTAATGAAATTTTAAATTTCATCGTTTTCCTTCGTTCCATTATTTTCCCTTCGTTATGGATATATTTAATATTATTTTTTAGCATATTAGAAAAATTTTCCTAAATTTCGACTAAATTCGAGATATAAATTTATATATTTGTAGTCGCATTTTTGCAGTTTAAAATTTCATAGACGATATACTGAGATACAAAAGAAAAATTACGCAAATTTATATGAAATTCTAAATTTTTAATGTAAAATCGCCCGTATGAAAAAACTAATACCGGCGCTTATGCAAGTGCAAAATCGACTCAAAAACTACAAATGCTTATATGATTCGCAGCTGATGCACCATGCATCAAGCCTTAGCTTTCACACGATTCTGGCGCTACTGCCGGTGCTGATGGTCTCGCTTAGCGTCTTTATGCAGCTACCAAGCTTCAAAGGCTACTACGATAAGATTATGGGCTTTATCTTTTCAAACTTCCTGCCTGCAAATCAAGCGAGCATGGCACACTATATCGAGGAATTTATGGCTAACGGACTAAGCCTTGGCGTAACGGGCTTTTGCGCAGTGTTAGTTACATCGGTGCTGTTTTTCGGAGATTTTGAAGCGATTATCGCGCGCATTTCACATTCGCCCGAGCGAAGCTTTTTTAAGAGCCTAAGCACCTACTGGACGCTGATGACGCTCGCTCCTGTGGGGCTTGGAGCATCGTTTTATATCAGCGGCGAGCTTCAGGAGCTGCTAAATAAAACCGAGCTTACGAGCTGGATAAATTTGCTTAAAATTCTACCCTACTTAATCGTTTGGGGGATTTTTGCTATCACTTATGCTACGGCGATCAACCGCGAGATCCGCGCAAAAGCGGTGCTTGCCTCATCGCTCGTAGCATCGATTTTATGGTGGCTTTCAAGACTGGTTTTTGCGCAATACGTCTTTTATAACAAAACCTATCTTAGCATCTACGGCTCGTTTTCGGTCGCGCTATTTTTCTTTCTGTGGATCTACATAAGCTGGATTTTCTACCTATACGGCGTGAAATTCTGCGTATTTTTGGACGCTAAATTTAAAAGAGGTAGCGAGCGACAAAGCGCTTGAAATTTTTTAATTTCATAACGAATTTTACGAAAGGTTATAGTAAAAATTGACGATAATCGCATATAAATTGGCAGCTTTAACGATAAGTTCTCGTCAGTAAAAGGATTAAATTTGAGCTCTCGTCTTTGTTCGGTCTGTATACGAACGATCTACTTTAAATTATAGAATTTCTCAAGGAGGGCTAGATGGCGTTTATTGCGGAGCATATTTCTAAAGAGGACTTGAAGAAATATGATATTTTAAGCAATATGAACGAGCTATTGATGAAGTACAATTACACATACCCAATCCAGGATAATGATACTGATTGGATGAATTGGGTTATCGATAAGCAAAGAGATGCTTGGCTTATTCATGTATGTTTAGCATCTATGCCGGATCCACGAGATGGCTATACGGGCGAGGATATTTGGTTGCTTCATTATAA
>NZ_CALIMY010000036.1 GCF_938045205.1 uncultured Campylobacter sp. | reverse complement strand
GAAAATTCCGCCGCTTTTAAATTTTAAAATTTAGAAAGCGCGGTAAAGCTTGCTAGCTAAAATTTCTTTTTAAATTTAAAGCGCGGCTACATAGATTTATACAGCCTATGCAGCCGCGCGGAATTTAGATAACGGATAGAAGCTCTAAATTTAGATAATCTACAGAGCCTTTGCGATTAGCTCGTTTACGTTTTTGATAAACTCGCTCGGATTTTCAAGCTCCTGCCCCTCGCTAAGACGTGCCAGATCGTAGATTATCTCGGCTACTTGCGGCAGCATCAGCTTATCGGCCTGCAGCTTTTTGATGATCTCGTGATCTGCATTGATCTCCAAAATCGGCTTTATTGGCGGCAGATTGCGACCTCCCATCTGCTTAAGCAGCTGCTGCGTCGCAAAATCGGGATCGTTCTCGTCAAAAACAAGGCAGGAAAGCGAGCCGCTTAGACGCGATGAAATTTTAACGTCCTTGACGCGTTCGCCTAGAATTTCTTTGATCTTCGCGGCAATCTCTTTGGCTTGCGGCGTCGCGGTATCGTCGTTTGCAGCTTCCTGCTTGATCGAAGTCGCGTTTTTAACCGGCGTCTTATCAAACTCAAAAACGCCAGGCATCACGATCGTATCGATCTCATCGTCGCAGAGCAGCACCTCCGTGCCCTCGGCGTTAAATTTCTCGATCAGAGGCGAGCTTTTAAGCATCGCGGCACTGTTTCCGGCGATATAATAGATCTCTTTTTGCTCCGCGCCCATTTTTTCCTTATACTCGCTAAGCGTGATGAGTCCCTCTCGCAGGTTTGATTTAAAAAGACAGAGCTTTAAAATTTCCTCTTTGTTTGCGCCGAAGCCGTAAAGCCCCTCTTTCAAAACCTTGCCGAATAATTCGTAAAATTTTATGTATTTTTCGCGATCGTTCTGCAAAAGCTTTTCCAACTCGGATAGAATTTTTTTGACGCTTTGTTCGCGGACGTAGGCTAAAATTCGGTTTTCTTGCAGAATTTCGCGGCTTACGTTTAGCGGCAGATCCTCGACGTCCATTATGCCGCGCACGAAGCGCAGGTAGCTAGGCAGCAGCTCTTTGGCATCGTCGGTGATGAAAACGCGCTTGACGTAGAGCTTCACGCCGCTTTGATAATCGACGCGGTATAGATCGAAGGGCTCGCTGCTCGGCACGTAAAAAAGCGTCGTGTATTCGTGCGTGCCCTCGGCCTTGGTGTGGATATAAAACAGCGGATCGCCGCTATCGTGGCTGATCTGCTTGTAAAATTCATTGTAATCGCCAGACTTTAGGCTGTTTTTTGGCAGCTGCCAAAGCGCACTAGCGCGGTTGATCTGGACGTTTTTGATTTCGCTATGTCCCTGCTCGCCCTCTTTTTGCGCAGGCACGTATTCTTCTTTATCCATAAAGATCGGATAGGGGATGTGGTTGGAGTATTTTTTGATAATGCCTTCGAGCCTATAGCCGTCCAAAAACTCCTCATCTTTCATATGCAGAATTATCGTCGTGCCGAAGTCCTCTTTTTGCGCTTTTTCGACCATGTAGTTGCTCGCGTCGCTGCTCCATTTATAGCCGTCTTGCGAGAGCGGCTTGCGGCTGATAACTTCGATATGATCCGCTACCATAAAAGCCGAATAAAACCCGACGCCGAACTGTCCGATGAGGTTGCTGTCCTTCGCCGCATCGCCGCTAAGGCTCGCCATAAAGCCCTTCGTGCCGCTGCGCGCGATAGTGCCTAGATTGCTCTCAAGCTCGGCCTCGTCCATACCGATGCCGTTGTCGCCGATGCTTAGCGTTTTGGCCTCTTTGTCGATCTTTATATCGATGCGCGGCACATATGAAAGCGCCTTATATTCGTCGTTTGTAAGGCACAAATAGTTTAATTTATCCAGCGCGTCGCTTGCGTTTGAGATGAGCTCGCGCAGAAAAATCTCCTTGTTTGAATAAAGCGAATGGATCATCAAATTTAGCAGATCATTCACTTCGGTCTTAAATTTTTTCTTTGCCATTATGCGATCCTTTTTGAAAATTTTAGCAGATTATATCATGGAGTGCTAATCTTGTCAAGAGTAGAATAAATAAACTTGATATGGATCCTATCAAGTTTTGGAAATTTACGCGCGCCCGAAGTATATGAAATTTAAACCCGGTTGTGGATTATACAGCAAGAACCGATCCGAATTTGACGGCGCATCTGCGCTAAATTTACAAATTCTTTTTAGTCGTAGTTTTTTTGAAAATTTCAAAATAAGATGATATAATCCGCCTCGATTCCAATGCGATTTTGATGATAAAATCGGGCGTTTAACCGACTAGCAAAATTTATCTAGCAAAAAGGATTCCATTTGAATAACGAAGAAATCATACAACGCATAAATGAGCTGAGAGAAAAGCGGAGCAAAAATTTAAAAAGCTCAAACGAAAATATCTGCAAAGCGGATATTAATGCAGATATGGATACTGACGCTACCATAAATTTGACCGAAAAATCAGGCGCAGGTTCGGCTACAAATTTAAGCCAAAAACCGAGCCCTAAGCCCTCCGTCACTATTTTAAGGGGTGGGCAATCGATCAAAGACGCAGATCTCCACACTCCGCACAAAAATCGTTCCATGCCAAAAATATTTCCTCTCATCGTCGTGTGTATAGTCGCGATCTTTATAGCGATAAAAGCATCTTCTCGCACGGAGACTTTGAATGAAACCCGAATTCCCATCAATCAAGCAAACGAAGCCGCAAATAAAAATCCTAAAGAAATTTCTATTCACACTAAAGACGGTACTTTAAAAATGAAAAATCCCGTAAGATTTCGCGAAGATTGCGACGGCGGAGACGGCGATGCCTGCGCCGTGCTTTCGAGCCTTCTGCTACTAAATGGCGAAATTTCGCAAGAAGGCGCCAAAGATCTGCTTAAAAAAGGCTGCTACGAGCTTAACGGCGGCGAAAGCTGCACGAGACTCGCAGGCTACGAGGATAGAGATTCGCAAGAGGGCAGAAAACTGTATAAAAAAGCATGCAAGCTCGGTAACGGCGAAGGCTGCTTTATGTTCGGTTACGTCGCGTATTTTGACGACGATGATAAAGAAGCGGGTACGCGATACTTTGAGCGATCGTGTGAGTTACGATTTGCGGAGGCGTGCTATTTTCTAGTGGGAATTTATTCCAATGATCCGGCAAAATCGCAAAGATATCAGGCTTTGTTTGAAAAATATCAACAAGAAAACAACGATGCGATAATCAGCTTTAGGCGCAGATAATTTTACGGCTCAATGCACTTTTGCGCACTTTGTTTGCGCGCTTAAATTTGCGCAAATCAAAAAAAACGTCCGTCACCTGCAAGCATGCAAATTTAAAATTTTTACTCAAACCGAAGCGCCGCGTAAAATTTACGCAAACGCAAAAGTCAAATTTAATCGGTTTAATAAATTTAAAACCGACCTCGCGAAGAGATCGTCTCAAATTTACGCAAGCGCGCCTGCGCCCTTTTAAATTTTACTCATCACATCGTCGATTATCGCTTGCGCGCCGTTTCGATCCGCAAGCTCAAGCAGCCCTTTGTTCGCTCGCGCCACATCAAAGCTCTCAATCAAGCCCAATATCCGCTCGCCGCTCGCGTCCTGCTGACGCACGATTTCGCAAAGTCCGCGCTCCTTAAGAAATTTAGCGTTATAAAACTGATGATCCGCCGCCGCGAACGGAAACGGCACGAATATCGCAGGCAGGCCGTTTGCGCAGAGCTCCCACAGCGTGCTGGCGCCACTGCGTCCGACGCAAAGATCGGCGCTTGCGATGAGCTCGTGCATGTTTTTGCAAAAGCCTACGAGCCGCACGTCAAGGCCCTGCTGCGCGTAGATCTGCGAGATACGCTCAAACTCGCGCTCGCCGCACTGATGGATCACGCCGTAGCCGAGGCTCAAAAGCTTGGGCGCAAGCTCCACGGCAAGCGAGTTGATAAAGCTCGCCCCCTGCGAGCCGCCCAAAAAGATGACCCTCTTAAGCGCCGTGCGCGGCCGCGCCGTCTCGAAAAAAATATCTGCGATCGGATAGGCAAACGCGGGCTTTTCATAGGAGCTGTAAAACGCGCGCGCAAAGGGCCTCAGCAGGCGGTTGAGCCTCCCGCAAACGGCGTTTTGCTCGTGGATAAAAAACGGCACGCGAGAAAGGATCGCCGCGATGGATGCGGGTGCCGAGCTGTATCCGCCCACGCTGATGAGCGCGCGGACGCCGTTTTGCTTTAAAATTTTACGCGCCGCAAGCGAGAGGCGCAGGATATTTAGCAGCGAGGCTAGCTTGGCAAAGCCCTTTTTATCGACTACGCCCGAGCTTTGCAAAAAATAGGTGCGCGCAAAAAGCTCGCTACCCTCAAACCACGCGCGATCCTGCCCGCAGTTTGAGCCGATGAATATCGCCCTGATGCCCTGCTTCGCAAGGAGGGCGGCTAAATTTTTAGCGATTATCAGATGCCCGCCGGTGCCGCCGCCGCTGATTGCTATGACCATACTTTTCCTTTAAATTTATAAAATTTCGCGCTTAAATTTAAGCCGCGGCGCGCTTCGGCGTAGAATTTCAAACGCAATTCGGCTCTAAATTTACGTCTAAATTTAAATCGCGTTCGCCTCAAAGCCTGCAAAAGCTTTAAAATTTCGCCCTTTTCGACGCCATCAAAACGAGCCCCACCGCAAACGACGCCGCGAGCAGGTGGCTGCCGCCGTAGCTCAGAAACGGCACGGCGATACCCTTAACCGGCGAGATCGACGTAATGCCGTAGGAGTTGATGATGAACGAAAAGAAAAACATAAAGCCGATACCCAGGCAAAAGAGGAAATTTACGTTACTCGGCGACTTACTCGCGGTCTGAAAGATGCGAAAGAGCATCGCATAAAATAGCGCCACGATAAGCAAAATCCCGACAAACCCCCACTCCTCGGCGATACCTGCGAGCACGAAGTCGGTATGCACCTCGCTCAGATATCCTAGCTTAAAGCTTCCAAGCCCAAGCCCCTGTCCGAAAAACTCGCCGTTGTTTATCGCATTTAGCGAGTGTCCGACCTGATACGGCGCGCTAGCATCCCCTATACGCAGCCCGGCAGCGGTCTCCGGCGACATAAACGACAGCACGAAATCCTGCACGCCGCCCCACCACGAGCGCACGCGATCGACCCTGTGCGCGCTCGTGACGATAAAAACGTAAGCAAGCCCCAAGATCCCCATAAAGCTAAAGCCGATGAGCTTGAAGCTAGTGCCCGCAAAAAGCGACATAAAAATCATCGTAAGCCCCAGCACTGCAACCTGTCCCAGATCGTTTTGCACGATGGCGACTAGGATTACTACAAAGCCGAAAAGCGCTACGTAAGGAAGCAGTGTCGCGATCTCGCGCCCGATGCTTTTTTTGGAGTGATCAAGCTTGCGCGAGAAGCTCCACGCCAAAAAGTAGATGAAGCCCACTTTGAAAAATTCCACCGGCGCGAGGTTAAAAAACGGCAGTCTGATCCAGCGCGCCGCGCCGTTTACGTCGGCGACCAAAGATTTAGGTAAAAAGCCCATCGCAAGCATCAAAATCCCCATGATCGCAAAAAGCGACATGCACACCGGCGTTAGGCATTTATCGGGATCGGCGCGCGAGACGATCCACATCACCGCGATGCACGCGATCCCTACCGCGCACTGACGATAAAAAAAATGCAGCGGCGTAGCACCCAGCAGAAGCACCGTATATGAACTCAGCGACAGCGAAAATATCATGCCGATCGTAATAAGCGCGCAGGTGAAGTAATATAGCCATTTATCGGTTTTCAATCATCTCTCCGTTTTAAAATTTATTCGCATTTACGTGCGTCGCGCATGCTTCGTCTGCCACGCGAGGCTCAAATCTTGCATCACGCCCGTGCCGCACGGTGCCGATTGCGCATCATTTTTTGGCATGCAGCGCGATCGCGCATCTTTTACGCGTGGCACGATCACACATTGTCTTTTGGAACGCAGCACGATCGTGCGTCTTTGACGCGCGGCGCGAATTTTATTCTCGCGCATAGGCGGCTTTGCGGCATGCGGTGCGGGATAGCACGCCATAAGGTACGATCTCTCGTTATCCTGCAAATGTGCATTGCGTACGCTCTATTCTAACATATCGCGACGACTTTCGACGCACGCTGCCACACCGTAGAGCGCAACCGCACTATCTTTTAATACACAGGCGGGTGCATTCTACTCTGGCAGGCGTATCGCGGTGGCTTTTAGCACGCGATAGTTGCAAAATTTTACGCCGCAACATCATTACAAACGCTCGCATGCCGATCGATTTTCAGCGCA
>NZ_CALIMY010000035.1 GCF_938045205.1 uncultured Campylobacter sp. | reverse complement strand
ATAAATCTCATACTTGCTCCTTTTTTCGAGATAAAATTTTAAAAATTATACAAAATTTGTAAACAAAATTTACTAAAAACAGCTCAAATTTAAAAATCAAAGATAAGCGTTTTTAATGCTTATAGTAATGGCACTTGGATAGTTATAAATTTAAGCTGCTCCGCTGCTTTTAAATTTAAAAAGTTAAATCTATTTTAAACAGAATTTGCATAAAATCCCATTTCAAAAACGTATTATGCGAGCGGCGGCAAAGTAAAATTTGCGGTAACTACGGCGTTAAATTAAAAGCACTCGTAACGGCGGAACTAAATAAAATTCGCGACAGTAGCCCAAGGATGAGATATTCGGCGGCGTGCTGAGCTTAAATCATTCACAGCGACGTAAAGTACGAAGTATGCACGGCGGCGTAAAATTAAAATTCGCAGCGGCTAAATTTAAAGCCCGCGCGGTGATAATCAAAGCAGCGCCCGCCGCTCATCTGCGCAGTGCAAGCAGCGAGCCGCACATTAAAATTTAAAGGTATAAAATGAATGAAGATTTTCAAAGAGCGAAGCTGCAAGGCACGCTCGGCGCGCTCTGCCTACTGGTCGCAAGCGTAGCGTATTCTATAAAAGGCGAGATAGCGTATTTGGATTCTCAAATCTTAGTGTGGATTTTTGCCTTCACATTCCTTTACCACGCGCTTAAAAACATCCAAAATATCACGGGCCCGCAGGTCTTCATAATCTTCAAATACGCCTATAGCATCGCGCTTGCGGCGCTATTATATTTTTCAGCCATTTATATACTCAGAAGATGCGATTGTAGTAGGCTGCAAATATATGTGCCGTATTTGATATTTACGGTTACGGTCGCTTGGATAATTATAAATTTTAAGTTGTACGCCGCTGCCGGATGCAAGCTTTTTGCCGTATATGCCGCGCTACTAATCGCAGATATCGGCGCAGACGTCATCTACAGCATGATGTTTAAAATACCGGCTCCCGCCGCTATAACGATGGGCGTCATAAATTGCATGGAACTGTTAAATTTAATCTTAAATCCATTAGCGTCCGTAGTACTGCTTCTTGCGTGGCTTAACATGAAAAACCCCGCCAAAGCAAAGGATCTATGGAGCCGGGCGGGAAGATAAAATTTTGCCTGCGTTTGATGCTAACGCGGAGTTTAAATTTAGACCGCGCCTGGGTGCTTGCAGAGATAAAATTTCACGCTCGCATGCGCTGTTTTAACAAAGACACGGTCTTCAAAACCTGCCTGCTTGATTTATCTACGCAGCGCTAGCCGTGCGCTACATCGGCGCGATCCTTGACAAGATCAAACAAATATGAAATTTAAGCAAATGCCGCTTTATACGATTATAAGGCCCCTTCGCCGCACTCGTAGCCAAAAATTTTAATCCCCGTATCGCTCTGCTCGTAGCGCAATGCTGGGATTTTTTGCAGTAGATCTTTTAGCTTCGCTAGATCGTTTTTCCGCCCGCCATCGAAGGCTTGCGGCACCCACACCCACGCGATCTCGTCGTATGCAAACGAGCCCACCGTAAAGCTAGCTCGCTTTGAGCCCGCCTCCCATTTGGAGGAGTTTTTGATCGCGTAGAAGTTTGGATAGAGGATTTTTTTAATGATAAAGCATTTGCAAAATTTAAAATCCGCGAAAAATTCCGCCCACGTCGCATCCTCGGTAAAATAGCCCTTTGCGCGCAGACGCTTTTTCTCTTTGCGCAGCCTGATTGGCTCATAAAATCGCTGCCAAGCCCTCGCGCAGGCATCCATAAACGCGAGCATGCGGGCGAAGTAAATTTTAAAAAGCGCCTTAAAAAGCTCCATCTACTTCTCGATCTGCGATTTTAGCGACTTATCGATTGCGATCTCGTTTGAGTTTATATCGATCGTTTGAAGCGCCTTGTCCTGGAAGATAAATCCGACCTCCTTCGCGCCGAAGCTCTTGGCGATCGCCTCCAGCGTGTCGGTCGCAGATTTGTGGATCTTGCCGCCCAGATCGTTGATAATTTTTAACGAGAGCTGCTTGACCTCGTCCTTAGCATCGTCGATGAGGTGGTTTTTATCGCTTTCATCGAAGCTCGCGCCGAATAGCCCGTTTAGCGAATCGGGCAGCAAAAACGGCAGCAGTTTGGCGTTTTTCTCGTCGTAAATTTTCATATCTTTGATCGAGTATTTGTATTTGCACGGCGGCATCTTGATCTCGTAGCGATCCTCGCCCTGCGGCAGTATCGCAAAGTCGGGGCTTAGCAGGTCGTAAACGAACTCGATCTCAAACTCGAAGATGATGGCGATCTGCTTTTTCGTCATCAGCGGCGAGACGAGCGAGCCCAGCAGCCCGCTGCCTACGTTTTGCTTGCGCGTGACGATCTCTTTGGAGTAAATTTTAAAAACGCTCAGCTCGCCGATGCTTTTAAGCCGCGTGATGTCGGTGGCGATCTGCGGCTTGCTCGCTTGCTCGCCGCTTTTGCGCATCTTAAAAAACATAAAAACCAAGATGCAAAATATCACTAAATTTAGAAGAAAAGCAAAATTTTCCAAATTTCATCCTTTAAAATTTTATCGGTATTTTAGCAAAATACAGCGCCGATTTGTAGTGCAATTGAAATTTTACGATTTTTGCGACAAGAAATTTTAAAATCAAAACTTGCGTCGAAGCCGCAAAATAAAAATGCTCGGACGCAGTCCGC
>NZ_CALIMY010000034.1 GCF_938045205.1 uncultured Campylobacter sp. | reverse complement strand
TATCGCCATTGTTTTTATAATGCTCGACAAGCCTTATGCGCCTATCGTAGGCTGGGTGATGCTAATCGGGCTTTTTTACGCAGAGATTATCCCGAATTGCTTTAAATTTATTGCGTGCTACGATGATCGCATAGTCGTGAAATATTTTTTCTGGGAAAAAATTATCATGCTTACAGATATAAAGGAATTCACCGCATATAAAATCCCTATATCATTTAAACAAATTTTAGCCATAAGGCTTAAGCCTAAAATTTATGATATATTGATTTATCTAGGCTCGATCTCTATACCGATGGACTACATAGCCAGCGATGATTTTGAAAAGCTGAAAATTCTACTGAAAGAACGCAATGTAAGATATTTCAATTTTAAAAATTTCAAATATGAATAAATTTTATCTGAGGATCAAAAATGAACGATGCGAAACCGGGCGAGCCGCTGCTAATCATAAAAAGGGCGAGGCGTTTTTACGGACCTTTTTATTCGGTAGTTAAAATTTTGCAATTTTATATCGCCATTGTTTTTATAATGCTCGACAAGCCTTATGCGCCTATCGTAGGCTGGATAACGCTAATCGGTCTTTTTTATACGACGGTTATTCCGAATTGCTTTAAATTTATTGCGTGCTACGATGATAAAGTGATAGTAAGATATATATTTTGGCAAAGGATTCTAAAATATGATGAGATTAAATATATTGCTACATTTGCATATCTGCCGGGAGGCGAAACACTTTGCCTAAAACTAAAATTTAATTTGGCAAATATCGTATTTAATCTAAGCTCGATTATTTTGCCTTTAAGTTATATAACAAAAGAAGATTTTGAAAAATTAAAAATTTTAATGAGTAACAAAAATATCGAATACAGGGATTTTATCTGAGGAGCGAAAATGGGTTACTATCGTAGTTATCAAACTATAAAAACAGGCGGGTATTTTAATTTCGCCATAAAATTTCTTGTTGCAATATTTTTTGCGATTGTTCTATTCGGCTGCGACGGTAATGAATGCCGCAACGAATACAATAATAAGGCGTTTTCTACTATAACCAACAATTTAAAGGATAAGGAAAATAGAGATTGGACGCGCGGGTCTATTGACAACTATGAATACTTCATAAATTTTTACGGACCTAGCAACGATGATTTAGAGACTTTATTAAAGAATGTAGCAGAGGCGGCACAAATTCCAAATGTCAAAATTACTATATCGGTTTATGAGAGATATTGGAAATGGGGCAGCAAAACTCCGCCACTATTTAGCAAGAATATATTAACCGTAAAATTAGACACAAAATCAAATTAAGGAAAATGAAATGCTGAAATTTACAAAGTGTTTCTTTTTGATAGTCGCTGCATTTATATTATTCGGCTGCGACGGTAGGGAATGTCGGAATCAGTATAACGACAAAGCAGAAGAAATAATATTTGAAGGAATAAGAGATTTAAATCATCTAGGCGGTTCTTGGTCTTGTGGAAAAATTACCGATAGATATGAGAGTATAGCAAACATTTATAGCGCTAGAGATGATGATATAAAGTTACTCTTAAATAATTTTTCAAAGGCTACCGACATACCAAATGTTAAAATCACGATAAATGTTTATAAAGGTATCAGGTTGGCAAATAAAAATTTGCCGCCAAATGATGAGCCTCTATTAATCTTAAAATTAAATACGCAATTCAAATAAAGCAAAATAAAATTTCGGGCGGCGCAAACCGCCCGAAACGTAGCCCGAGGTACCGCGCTAAGTCCTTACTGCTCGTAAAAGCCGCTCGGTTTAGAGATCGTGTCGATGTAGATGTTTTTGGTCTGGGTGTAGTGATCCAGGATCATCTTGTGCGTCTCGCGACCTATGCCCGATTCTTTGTAGCCGCCAAACGGCGCGCCGGCGTGGATCTGGTTGTAGGTATTGACCCACACGCGACCCGTCTCAAGCAGACGTGCGACCGTGAGCGCCTTTGCGATGTCGCGCGTAAATACGGCGCCGCCAAGTCCGTAGAGGCTGTCGTTCGCCATGCGGACGAGCTCGTCTTGATCTTTAAATTTAATCACGACGCCCACAGGACCGAAGATCTCCTCCTGCGCCACGCGCATGTCGTTGCGCACGTCCACGAGTAGCGTAGGCTCGACGAAAGCCTCTCCCGCGCTATGTCGCTTGCCGCCCACGGCAATCTTAGCGCCCTCCTCTACGCCGATTTTTACGTACTCTAAAATTTTATCGGCTTGCTTTTTGTTGATCTGGCATCCCATCTGGGTGTTCGGATCGAGCGGATCGCCCACCTTGATGCGCTTAAATTTCTCCACGAGCGCCGGTACGAATTTATCGTAGATGCCCTCCTGCACAAAAATTCTACTTCCCGCGCAGCAGACCTGACCTTGGTTGAAAAGGATTCCCAGCTGCACGCCGTCGATCGCAACGTCGAAGTCGCAATCGTCAAAGATGATATTTGCGCTCTTGCCGCCAAGCTCAAGCGTAGCGGGGATGATCTTTTGTGCCGCGGCTAGCGCGATGCCTCTGCCGACCTCGGTAGAGCCGGTAAATGCAAGCTTATCGAGCCCTTTGTGGGTGCGGACGAACTCGCCTGCCTTGCTTCCCTTGCCGGTTACGACGTTGATGACGCCCTTTGGAAGCAGCGGCGCGATTAGGCGGATGAACTCCAAAATGCTAAGGCTGGTCTCGGAGCTTGGCTTAAATACGCACGTATCGCCCGCGGCAAGTAACGGAGCGAGCTTCCACGCGCCCATCAAAAACGGGAAATTCCACGGCACGATCTGTCCTACTACGCCGATCGGTTCGCGTAAGACGACGGATAGATAGCGCTCTTTTAGCATATTGGCGCTGCCCTCCTCGCCCAAGATCACGCCCGCAAAATAGCGGAAATGCTCGATCGACCACGCTACGTCGACCGCGCGCGTCTCGCGGATCGGCTTGCCGTTGTCGATAGTCTCTACGGTGGCGATGAACTCGGCGTTTTGCTCTAGGACGTCGGCGATCTTATTTAGCAGCGCGCTGCGCTCATAAACGCTGGTGCGGCGGAAGCTCTCAAACGCCTTGCGGGCTGCGGCGACCGCTCTATCGACGTCCGCCTTGCTAGCATCTGCGATCTTTGAAATTTTCTCGCCGGTAGCGGGATTAAAAACGTCTAGGCTCGCGCCGCCTTCGGCACCCACAAACTCGCCGTCGATGAAAAGCTTATAGCTTGGTTGGATTGTAGCCATGCTTACTCCTTACGTGAAATATGACATTCGCTATTATATATCCGCGGCGATTAATGCGGCATAAATTTCGGAGCGAAAATCGGTTAAAATTTCGCAGTGTGTAAATTTGAGAAGCAATGCAGCGCCCGCGAAATTTTAAAATTTGATCTGCGCGTGCGACAGCGGAGGGTTTGAGGAATTTTGAAGCGGCGTTAAATTTAAGCGGGCGCGAGCGGCGAAATTTCAAAAGGTAACGTTTATGAAACGAGAGCGTAAATTCGGCTGCGAGAAATTTTAAAATTTCGCTCCGCCTGGATTTTAAATTCGGCTTCGTTAAAATTTTAAAATTTTGTGAAGTAAAATTTTTGAAACATTTTGCGGAGCGGGCGAGCGGTTTAAATTTACGGCGCGCGGCAGCGTGCGACGATAAATTAGCGAGCGCGACTCAAGCTATACGTAGTCCAAACTATAGCCTGCCGATAAATTTTAAAATTTTGCGGGGTAAAATTTCATAATTCGGCTTCGTCAGAGTTTTAAATCGGGCTTCGTTAAAATTTTAAAATTTAATCTGGTTGAGAATTTTGAAATTTTGTGAAGTAAAATTTCAAAAATACTTTTCGGAATAAAATTTCTACAACTATCTTTCGCGCGAGCTTTGCAAGCCCATAACGCTTGCTCGTAAGGCTCCGCTTGGTACGGGCGGCATTTTGAGCAGGACGAGAGGGTGGCGCCGAAAGCAGCCGTAAGCGTTTCGCAAAAAACAGATACAGGCCACACAATCCGCTCCACTCGCAGCTACTAAGACGTAGGAAATATAACCATTCGCGCACACAACTTAACGCAGGAGCGCAATCACTCGTGCGTACGGTTTCTTGGACGCAAGAGTGCAATCACTCGCACACGCGGCTCGGACGCAGAAGTACAATCACTATAACACGCAGTCGGACGCAGAGGCGTAATCGCTCACGTTACAACTTAGATGCGGTGGGGCTAATGCTCACGCTGCGGCTCACAGCTCGTTCGAGCACAGGGGAAGATAACTGCTCTGCGCGCGTCAGGCTCATTCAAGCCAAAAAATCGAACTAGGCGCACGAAACTCATGTTATCGCAAGAACTGCGCGCTTTGAATTCGTTTGAACAAGGGAGTGCAAACCGCTTAAAATTTTAAAATTTAGGCTCGAAAAAAGTATCTTCGTGGATGTTGGCGAAGGCGGCTTGCAGGCTGATAAAAAACCTCGGATGGGCCTTTTCGTACTGCGCCAAAAGCTCTTTCGTAGCGGCGCGCGCGGTGGGCTCCTTGCCGCCGTATTGCCTCGCGGGGCAGACCTCCTCCTCGCGCATGATCGGAAGCTCATTATCTCTGGCACAGGCGGCGATTTGGCGCTCGCGCGCAAGAATGAACGGGCGGATGATCACAAGCCCGTTTTCGGCGACGTAGCGCGGAGCGAGGGTGCGAAGCGCGCCGTTGAAAGTGAAATTCATAAAAAAGCTCTCCGCGGCATCGTCGAGGTGGTGGGCGATGGCGATCTTATTAAAGCCGTGTTCGAGCGCGTAGGAGTAGATGTATCCGCGCCTCATACGCGAGCAAAAGCTGCAAAACGTGGTGTTTGCGCGGATCTTTTCCTTGCCGAATTCAAAAATTTTAGTATCGATTATCTCGTAGGGGATCTCGTGCTCTTTAAAATGCGCGCTTATCTCGCGCAGATCCTCGCCGATACCGTAAGTAACGGTGACGGCTCGAAACTCCCAATCTAGCGGGCTTACGCTTTGGAAGTGCTTCAGCACGTGCGCCAAGCTCATGCTGTCCTTACCGCCGCTAAGAGCTAGTAAAATTTTATCGCCGCGCTCGAACATCTTGTATTTGGCGTTGGTTTGTCCGACGCGGCGAAGTAGTTTTTTGGAGAGGCTTATCATAACCTTTCGATCATTTTTAGGACGAAATTTGCGCTCGTCTGCGCGCTTTTTACCATAAACTCGTCAAAGTCAAACTCGGCTTTGTGTCCCGCCTCGTCGCTTATCGCGCGCAGTATGCAAAACGGCACGCCCAGCGCGTCGCACACCTGCGCTACGCTCGCTCCCTCCATCTCGACCGCGCTCGCATCAAACGTCCGCTCGATCCAACTCTTGCGCTCCTCATCGCCCACAAACTGATCACCACTAGCGATGACGCCCGATTTTAGCGTGATACCAAGCTGCTCAGCGACGCTTTGCGCGATAGAATTTAACTTCGCGTCGGTTTGAACCGAAATTTTACTTCCCGGCACGAATCCGTGCGGATGTCCAAACGCCGTGATGTCCAGATCGTGCTGCACGAGCGCGGTGGCGTATAAAATTTCGCCGATCTTGATGCCGTGCTTCAAAGCCCCCGCGACGCCCGTAAAGATAAGCGAGCGCGCGCCGAATTTCTCGATCATAACCGTAGCCGTCAGGGCGGAATTTACCTTGCCGATCTTCGAATACGCGATCACTAGATCGTGGCCGTTAAGCTTAGCGGCGTAGAATTTATTATTCGCGTGCTCTACAGCCTCCACGCTCACACCCCGCTCGCGCAGCGCAGATAGCAGCGGCTCGATCTCTTCGGGCATAGCGCCTAAGATCGCTACTTTCATCCATTCTCCTTTGCAAATTTTACAAACTCGTCTAAGCTCGCAAGATCCGTGATGCTAAAGGTCGGCTTTTGCGTGATCTTTTTGTTTATACCTTTTAAAACCGCCGCGCCGAACTCGATGAAGCAGTCCGCCTCGCTCTCGTAATTTTTGATGCTTTGCTTGTAAAGCACGGGGCCGACAAGCTGGGCTTTCAGCAGCTCTAGCGCTTCGGATTTCGTCGTGTATGCGCGCGCCGTGGCGTTAGCGATGACGGGGGCAAAGCTCTCTTTTAACGCGGGGCGCAAAAATTCCAAAAGCTCGTCGCTGGCGCTTTGTAGCATAGGGCAGTGGCTCGCGACGCTCATATTCAGTAGCATTGCGCGCTTTGCGCCCGCGGCTTTAAACTCGCCCTCGAGTGCTGCGAGATCATCTTTTTTGCCCGCGACTACGATCTGCCCGTCGCAGTTATAATTCGCCGCCCAAACCTGCTTGCCCGCGCTCGTCGCATCCGCGCAAATTTTCTCGACCGCCTCGTCGGCAAGAGCCAAGATCACCATCATTCCGGCGCCTTTGCCCTCGCAGGCGCTCTGCATAAGCCTGCCGCGAATATTTACGAGCTTTAGCATCTGCTTCGGCTCCATGCCTCCCGCAGCGCTTAGCGCGCTAAACTCGCCCAGCGAATGGCCAAGCAAAAACTGCGGAGCGATGCTAAGCTTTTCTTGATCCGCTCTTTCTTGCAGCGCTGCAAGCGCCATCATAGAATTTAGCGCGATAGCAGGCTGCGTAAATTCCGAAACGTCGAGCTTGTCGTTGGGTTCAAACAGCAAATTTTTAAAATCGATACCCGTAAAGTCTGAAGCCTCATCCAAAAGCGCGCACGCAGAAGCGGAGTTTTCGTAAAACTCCCTGCCCATGCCTACGCTTTGGCAGCCCTGTCCAGGGAAGATAAAAGCAAATTTCATAAAAAAGTCCTAATGCTCGTGATGGTGCCCGCCGCAGCACTCGTGATCTTTCCCGTGATCGTGGCCTCCGCAGCATTCATGACTGTCTGCATGCCCATGGCCTCCGCAACACTCGTGATCTTCTGCGTGATCGTGTCCGTGTCCGCCGCAGCACTCGTGCCCCTCGTGATGATTATGTCCGCAGCCGCAGCTGTGCGCACCCTCCGGCTGGCCGGTAAGAATTTCGTCTGCCGTCGCTTCGCGGTTCTCGACGATTTTTACGTTAAATTCCAGCTCCTTGCCCGCGAATGGGTGGTTGAAATCGATGGTAACGTCCTGCTCGCCGATAGCTTTGACGCTCACACGGGTAGTCGCGCCATCCTCCGCCTGGCCGAAAAGCTCCATACCGACGACCAGATCGATGCCCGCAAACTGCTCTTTAGGCAGGATCTGCACGGCGTCCTGCTTATACTCGCCGACCCCGTCGCTCGGGCTTATGCGAACAGTTTTGCTCTCGCCCGCTTGTAAATTTAAAATTTCATCCTCCAGCTTTTGGATGATTTGATCTTTGCCGCTAAGAAAAGCAATCGGGTCGGAGTTTAAATTTGACTCTAAAATTTCACCGGTTTTGCCGTCTTTTAGCTCATAATGCATCTTTATAACTCGGTTGTTAGCCATAGTTTTCTCCTATTTAAAATTTTATTTTTGAGTTTATATTTAAATTTAAGTTATCTAGCGGGCGCGGCTTTAGCTTCTTTGGAGTCCGGGTATGAAGCCTTTAGCGCTTTGTAGAATTTATCTGCGCTGTCTTTATCGCCGATCTTATCGAAGCTGATCGCCGTGTGATAAAGAAGTTTTGGGGTGTAGTCTTGGCTCTCGTTGTGCGAGATACTCTTTTTATAATAGTTTATCGCTTCTGCGTATGAGCCGGAGAAATATGAAATTTCGCCCAGCATGTAATTTGCCTTAGCGGGCTTGTAATTTTTAGATACTAAATAATTGTAGCGCTCTTTTGCGCCGGAATAGTCTTTTTTGGCATATAAAGCGTCAGCCTCTTTCAATACTGAAGCTTGATCTTTTGATTTAAAATCGGAGTCTGATTTTGTACTAGCAGGGACTGAAGCAATACCTGCGTCTAATTCAGCGTTTTTTTTTACGCTGCCACCGCTGCCTAATTTTTTATTGATTTCAGCAATTTGGGCTTTTATAGTTGCGATATCTCGTTTCATCTGATCTAGCTCACTGTTGCCTTGGCTTTTGCCGGTAGCGCGAATTTCTAGATCTGCCACCCTGTTTTCCAGGTTCGAAATTTTAGAATTTGTTCCTTCAAGGACGCTTTGCAAACCTTCGACACTCTCGCGTGTATTATCTACACTAGTTTGCATCTCGCTTATGCGCTTGCGATTGTCGCGCAATACTTGCTCGTTTTCAGTTAGTCCGTAAGAGCTGCCTGAATCAATATTGCCAGCATCAAATGCAGAAGTTTCTGCATTTAAAAAAGTGGCAGCTCCCAAAAGAGCCGCCACCGTGAAATTTTTAAATTTCAAATTAGAATCCAACTTTGAATTCGTCGCGTCTGTTTTGAGCGTCGCACTCTTTAGAATGCTCTGTGCAAGCCATATTGCTCTCGCCGTAGCTTACTACGGAAATTCTGCTCTCATTTACGCCTTGAGCAACCAATGCGTCTTTAGCTGCAGTAGCTCTCTTTAGACCAAGAGCATAGTTGTACTCATCAGAACCCCACTCGTCGCAGTTACCTTCAACTTTAACGGTTAGAGACTCTGCGCCTGCTTGGTTGAATAAAGCTGCGTTATTATTGATTGTGCCTTGTTGATCGGCTCTAATATTAAATTTATCAAAGTCGAAATAAACAGTACCAACTTCACTTTGGATCTGAGATGCCAAAGCAGCTAGTCTATCTGCATTACTTGTGCTTGTAGTATCGGCCTCTGGGGTCTTTTTAGAACAACCGCTCAATAATAGAGCAGCAACTGCTATCGAAGATAAAACTAAATGTTTCATTTTCTATCCTTTCAAAAAAAATTGAAGTCATTATATCACGAGATTTTTTAATATTTTACCAATCAACCGATTGAATTTTACCCACTCTTAACGGAAATTGGAAACTTTTATTCTCGTTAACTCTGATAATACCTACCGAGCTTCCGCTGCCGTCTTGCTTGATAAACATAATGCTGCCGCCATCGCTAGAAAATCTAGGAAACATATTTTTGCCACTAGCCGTTAACTGGCGAATCATATCGGTTTGAGTAGAGATTAAATATATATTAAATCCGCCCCCGCCGTCGCGACTAGAGTAAGTAACGTAATTACCATTTGTGCTGATGGAGTTATTATTTTTGCCGTGATAGACGAGCTGCTGAACGTTGCCGCCGTTTATGCTAGTGGCAAATACGTTCGGATAGCCCAGACGATCGCTCACAAAAGCCACGCGCGAATCGCCGTCAATAAAATTTCCATTTACATCAATGCCTGCATAATCAGTAATTTGCTTAGCGCTGCCCGAAGCTATATCATATAAATAAATATCGGGTTGATCTTTAGGCGCATTGGTGATTAGAAGCTTTCTGCCGTCGGCGCTTACATCTGAAGCTATCGTCATGCCATGACCGGTAAAAATTTTACTCTTGCTACCGTTGGATAGATTAAATTTATAGATAGCGGGCGTATTTTTATTGACATAGTAGGTATAATAAAATTCGTTCTGCGCTGCGCTTGCCCATTTAGGGAAGATATTTAATCCGCCACGAAGCACAACCTGCTGGTAAGTAAGCGTATAGTCAGCCACCATAATCTCGCTCTCGCGCGTCGAAGTGTAGCGAGAGAGCAAAATCATCTCCTTCATCCAATCGACGTTTGAATACCCTAGCTGCTTGACGATTTCAGATACCGCCATATGTGCTAAAAACGGATACTTTTCGGCATTTGAAAGCGTAAAGCTCTTCTCGTACATCACCCTACCGCTGTTTGCTTCGAGCACTTTGGCTTTTAGGCTCATCGGCGAGCTTTTATCACTTACCGCGTAGCGCACGATAAGAGCGGCACCGCTAGAGCCTAGATTGTTGGAAGCGCCCGCATCATAGCTGCTTTGTAGATACTCGTCGCTGACTTCAAAAGTCGCGCCGACCTTTAGATCGCCCACCATAAGTTTAAAGAATTTGTTGCCAAATTCTGAATTTGCAAGGTTCGATGCATCCTGAACAACGATTTTAGGTAGATTTACCCCTTCGTTTACGATAGACATAGTCGCATCTGCCGCGAAAATGCTACTACAAAATGCAAGAATCAAAAGTAGTTTCTTCATCTTTTCTCCTTAATTTGATCTGATTTAACATTATATTTTAAAAAAATCGCAAATTTACGAGGCTTATTGTCTGGCGCTTTTACAAAGCGTTGTTCCGAAAGCCTCACCAAAAAGTTCTTAAGTTTTTTGCGGAATATTTCATCCCCCTCCAAATAATCTGTGCTATAATCAATAACTTTCCCATCAGCACTTAAGCTTACGTTGAGTAGCACGCTGCCTTCAGCAGGAGTCATTTTTTGCGCCCACCACAAATAACCCAGCTGCTTTTTAACATCATTATAATAAATTTTAATTTTATAGGAATTTTGAATTTCGGTGTTTAAATTTGAAGAGGTAGAATTTTTAGCAGAATCCACATCTTCTGCAAAAAGCATACAGCAAAAGCCAAAAATACAAAAAAGTCTCTTCACTTTTTTCCTTACAAATTCTAATTTGTCTTCATTACGTCGGACATCCTAGTATCAATCTCGTGCGACGCCCCGTCGGGAGATTTCGGGAAACTCTGAGTCGATAGATTATCCAAGAAATCTCGCAACTTCTGGTTAAATTCCGTCTCTCGCCCCAGCTCTATAATAGTATAATCCGCTACTCGCCCATCTGCGCTAAAGACTATCTTAATCCTTGCGTCGTCCTTCGCGGTCGCCACATATCTGCTCCATAGAACTTGAAGCTTCTTCTCGATAGCGCCGTAATAAGCGTTATACTCGCCCGTCCTTTGCGTCCTGCCGCCAAGCTTATCGGATTTGACGACAGCATTTTTAGATGCCGCTTTATCCTTAGCACTAGAGGTGGCGGTTTCTTTATCGGACTTTTTGTTACTCTGAACGGCGTCGCTAGCTTTAGCGCTCTCCTCAAGCTTCTTATTGTCCTTAGTCGTATCCGAAAAAAGATCGCTCAAGCTCGGTTTTTCCTCTTTTTTTGGCTCCGGCTTAGTTTCCTCTTTTTTCTCTACTACTTTTTCGGAAGGTTTATCTTCCAACTTAGGCTCAGGCTTGGGCTCCTCTTTTTTGGGCTCAGCTTTAGGCTCGTCCTTTTTAGGTTCCGGCTTCGGCTCTTCCTTCGGCTTTTCGGGCTCTTTCGGTTTCGCCTGCACCGGAGGCGGCGGAACTACTTGCGCCGTAGTCTTAATTTTATCCTCCGGCACGTCCTTCACATTCTTATTTTCAAACTCGCCTTGCTTCGTTTCTTTAGCGATTTCAGGCGCGGACGGAAGTTTATCATCTATTTCGAAATCAAAAGTAACATCCATATAATCGTTGGGATTGTCGGTATATTTTTTAAATTTTTCCTGCGGCTTTGAAATTTGATATAAAAGAACGAAAATCACCAGTAGATAGGCAAAAAGGGCGATTAAAAACGATTTAAAATTATCGTATTTAACCCCCGTAAAATTTGAATAATTAGCCATTTGTTTGAAGTGCAACTTTTGTAAAACCCGCCTGCTTTAGGCTCTTTAAAACAAACATTACATCGTCGTAAACGAGTCTTTTATCGGCTTGGATATAGACAGGTTTTTCCAAGCTATACTTGCCGGTGCCTTTAAGCAGTACGAGATTATCCGGGAATTCTGCCAGACTCATCGAGCTTTTGTCGATATAAACCTTGCGATCTTCGCCGATACGCACAAGCAAGAATTCCGCGGTATTTTCCGAAACCTGTGCTTTTGAGCCACTAGGCAGTTCGATCTTCTCATCGTAGATAATCGCCGTTTGCGCGACCATTAAAATCGCTAGCAAAACAAGCATAATATCGACGAGCGGAGTGATATTTAGCTCTGGATTTTCGTCGAAATTATACATTAAATAGCTTTTCCAGTGTTTGCTTTAAATAGCAAAATATCTGCCGTACGATTTATGATGCTCATAACTTCGTATGCTTTGCGTTTTATAAGTAAGCTAAAGGTGTATGCGGGTATCGCTACAAAAATTCCACATCCTGTGGCAACCAGGGCCTCGCTAATCGCAGGAGCGATAGTATCAATGCCGGAATTTCCACCGCCGAGCTTGGAAAATGTGTGAAGTATGCTAACAACTGTACCGAACAGCCCGATAAACGGCGAAGTAGAGGCGACGATAGATAGCCAAGTAAGTCCGCTAGTGGAGTCGCGTTCGGCCTTGCCTTTATAAATTTCCAAGGCTTCTTTTGAAATTTTATCGGTATTTACTTTTTGAAAAATAGAGCCCGAAAGCGAAATCCTACCGCCCATCAGCAAGGATTCGAGCGCCTTTGCTTCGCGGTGTTGCCACGCACTAAGCCCTACAAATCTGGAGATCAAAATCGTAAAAGTGACGATAAAATAAATGGATAACCAAGAAAGCACGAATATCGTAATAAACGTGCTTCTTGAAAAATAACTTAAAATCAGATCTAACATATTTAACTTTGCCTTGCGAATTCGTCGACTCTAGCCATGATCGCTGCGGAATTTGCCGCATCGGAGCTAATGGACGCAAGCATATCTTTGGCGCGCTGCAAAGACTTCGCTACGGCGCTTTCGCTATCGCCTCCGATAGCTACGGCTTGAGTGGCTAGGATAGTAGTTTTTTCTTCTGTAACTTCCAAAAATCCGTCATTTACCAAGACAAGCTGCTTTTTGCCATCTTTATCCACGATCTCTACGACGCCGCCTTCACTTTTATCTTTAAGCCCCGTTAGCAAGCTCGCATGCCCCGGCAAAATACCCATTTCGCCAGTAATGCCGGGGAGTTGGACGGATTTAACTTCGCCCGAAAAGACCATCCCTTCGGGCGTAACGATATCTAAAAGCAAAAATTCTTTCATCTTAAAATTCCTATGCTTTCATCTTTTCAGCTTTTGCCACTACCTCGTCGATGTTTCCTACCATATAAAAGGCATTCTCCGGCAGATCGTCGTATTTGCCCTCTAAAATTCCCTTAAAGCCAGCAATAGTTTCCTCTAGCGAGATATATTTACCCGGACTTCCAGTAAATACCTCGGCTACGAAAAACGGCTGAGATAGGTAGCGTTCGATCTTTCTAGCGCGCTCGACTACGAGTTTATCCTCTTCGCTAAGCTCATCCATACCTAAAATCGCGATGATATCCTGCAAATCTTTGTATTTTTGAAGTACCGCTTGGACTCCGCGAGCGACTTTATAATGCTCCTCGCCGATGATTTGCGGATCGAGCATTCTTGAGGTCGAATCAAGCGGATCGACGGCAGGATAAATTCCTTTTTCGGCGATCGCTCTGTTTAGAACGGTCGTCGCATCAAGGTGCGCAAAAACGGTCGCCGGCGCAGGGTCGGTAAGGTCGTCCGCAGGCACATAAACGGCCTGAACGGAGGTGATAGAACCCTTCTTAGTAGAAGTAATGCGCTCTTGCAGTTTACCCATTTCGCTAGCAAGTGTAGGCTGATAGCCGACCGCAGATGGAATTCGTCCTAAAAGCGCGGACATCTCCGAACCCGACTGCGAAAAGCGGAAGATATTGTCAATAAACATCAAAACGTCAAGCCCAAGCTCGTCGCGGAAATACTCGGCCATCGTAAGACCGGTTAGCGCGATACGATTTCTCGCCCCCGGTGGCTCGTTCATCTGACCGTAGGTTAAGGCGACTTTATCCAAAACGCCCGATTCTTTCATCTCGTTATAAAGGTCGTTTCCCTCTCTCGTTCGTTCGCCGACGCCCGCAAATACGGAGTAACCGCTGTGTTTGAAAGCGACGTTGTGGATTAGCTCCATGATGATGACGGTCTTGCCGACACCAGCACCGCCGAATAATCCTACCTTACCGCCCTTTGCGTAAGGGGCTAGCAGATCGACTACCTTAATGCCGGTTTCAAAAATTTCACTCTTCGTGCTTTGATTTTCAAAGCTAGGCGGATCTCTGTGGATCGACCAGCGGGTTTCAAATTTTTCATCCTCGCCTTCGTCGATCAGATCGCCCGTGACGTTAAAAATTCTACCCAAGACCTTCTCGCCCACTGGCACCGTAATAGGCGCGCCAAGAGCCATAGCCTCAAGTCCTCGCCTCAGTCCGTCGCTCATATCCATAGCAATCGTGCGGACGCGGTTGTCTCCAAGGTGCGCGGCTACCTCTAGGATCAGCCTACGATGAGCGCCCTCGACGTCAAATTTAACCTCGATAGCTTCATTAATCTTCGGCAAGTAGTCCTTGAAATCGACATCGACCACGGGACCCATTACCTGAGAAATTATTCCTTTCATCCGTTTTCCTTTCATTTCATTGATTCGACGCCGCTTATGATCTCGATAAGCTCAGTCGTGATAGAGCCTTGTCTGGCTTTGTTGTATGCTAAATTTAACTGCGATACCCGCTCCTTGGCGTTATTTGTCGCATTCTCCATCGCATTCATTCTCGAGCAGTGCTCCGCGGCCAAAGAGTCGATCAGCGCGTAATACATACTGTAGCTAAGATAGCTCTGGATTAAATTTAACATCAATGTTTCTTCATCCTCAGGGCTTTCAACCTCTACTTCCAATGTAGATGTTTTTAAAGCGTCCTCATTAATCGCAGGTTCACCGATCGGCACCAGCGTATTTACCCGCATCTCTTGGGTAATCATATTCAAATAGCCGTTGTGGACGAGTATGACCTCGTCGGTTTTGCCTTCGTTAAAATCCTTAACTGCGGCTTGGACGATTTCGTTAGCTTTCTCGGACGATGGAGATGAGCTCACGCCGATATATCGCTCCAAAAGCTCAATGCCCTGAAAATCAAAATACTCTATCCCCTTTTTGCCGACGGCGCGAAGGCGAACCTTGATCTTTTTAGCCTTAAGCCCCTCGATCAAAGCTTTGATCTTTTTGATGGTGTTGATATTAAAACCGCCGCAAAGTCCTTTATCTGCGGTGATAAACAGCAGATCAACCACCTTTACTTCCCGCGTGGTATCAAAAATTCTAAGTTTTTCGTCGTTGCCTGAATTATTGCCTACGTAATTTTTAACGCGCGCAGAAATCTCACCCAAGACCTCGTTAATCTTCACCGCATAAGCACGCGAGCGCATCGCCGCCTCTTTAGTATTTTTAAGCTTGACGTTGGAGACCAGCTTCATAGCTTTGGTAGTCTTCTCTGTATTTCTGACGCTTTTGATTTGAAGCTTTATATCCTTTAAATTTGCCATAATTTAGCCTTTTTAAGCGGCAAAGGTCGCTTTAAAGTCATTTAGAGCCTTGATTAAATTTTCTTCCAAATCCTTCTCGATGGTCTTTTTACTTCTAATTTCTTCAAAAATTTCAGGATATTTTGCCTCGATATACGGATAGAGCTCAGCTTCGAATTTACCAATTGAGCTCGTAGGCACGTCGTCTAAAAATCCGCGGCTTCCTGCAAAGATGATGACCACTTGATTTTCGACCGGAAGCGGCGAATAAGGAGGCTGTTTTAAAATTTCGACCATTCTTTGTCCGCGATCCAGCTGCTTACGGCTGCTCTCGTCCAAATCGCTCGCAAACTGCGCAAACGCCTGAAGCTCACGGTATTGAGCGAGATCTAGGCGCAAGGTTCCTGAGACCTTTTTGATCGCTTTAATCTGTGCAGAACCGCCGACGCGGCTAACCGAAAGACCCACGTTGATCGCAGGACGAATTCCTGAGTTAAACAGACCCGACTCCAAGAAAATTTGACCGTCAGTGATAGAAATAACATTTGTAGGGATATATGCCGAAACATCACCTGCTTGCGTCTCGATAATAGGAAGCGCCGTTAGGCTGCCTGCGCCGAGTGCGTCGCTTAGCTTACTAGCACGCTCAAGCAGGCGGGAGTGCAGGTAAAATACGTCGCCAGGATACGCCTCACGCCCAGGTGGACGGCGTAAAATAAGTGACATCTCGCGATACGCAACCGCATGCTTGCTCAAATCATCGTAGATGATAAGCGCGTGGCGGGAGTTATCTCTGAAATACTCACCCATCGTGCAGCCCGAATACGGAGCCAAATACTGAAGCGCGGCTGCCTCGCTAGCACCGGCTGCAACTACGATCGTATAATCCATCGCACCGTACTCTTCAAGCTTTTTAACGACTTGTGCGACGGTGGATTGTTTCTGACCGATTGCTACATATATGCAGATGACGTCTTGGCCCTTTTGATTGATGATGGTATCAACAGCAACGGTGGTTTTTCCTGTTTGGCGGTCGCCGATGATGAGCTCGCGCTGTCCGCGACCGATCGGCACTAGCGCGTCGATCGCCTTAAGGCCGGTTTGAAGTGGCTCGTGAACGGATTTACGAGCCATGATGCCTTTAGCCTTTTCTTCGACAAATCTAGTATCGCTGGTCTCTATCGCGCCTTTGCCGTCGATCGGTTCGCCTAGAGCGTTTACCACGCGACCTATTAGGGCATCACCTACCGGAACGCGCAAAAGCTTACCCAGTCTTTTAACGCTACTACTTTCGTTAATACCGCTAGTATCGCCTAAAATAACGATGCCGACACTGCTCTCCTCTAAATTTAACGCGATACCACGAGCTCCGTTTTCGAATTCGACCATCTCGTTAGCCATTACGTTTTTTAAGCCGTAAACATTAGCAACACCGTCTGCGACCGAAACGACCTTGCCGGTTTCTTCGATATCAACGCTAAGATCGAAATTTTCGATTCGCTCTTTGATTATGCTGCTGATTTCGTCTGCCTTAATTTTCGCACCCACGCTTTACTCCTTTAAATTGCTTTTAAAATATATTCGCTCATTTTTTGTTTCAATCTATCAACTGAAAAACTAATCTCAAATCCAAGATCCTCTACTTCAATTTTAATACCCTCAAGCTCACTTTTAACGGGTTGTAGGGTAATATCTGCATTAAATTTCTTTGAAATTTTAGTCTCTAGCTCTTTTATTTTCGCGGCGTCTATTTCGGTAGCGGAATAAATTTTGCCCAAATATTTATTATCCAGCGCCGCAATATTCTTGCGCAGTTCCTCGACTATCTGTGGAATTAGCGCAATACGCCTATTTTTAGCTAGGAGTTTAATAAAATTTACGATTTTTTCGCTTGGATTTTTTATAAACGACGCAATAAGTTCCACTTTGGATTCCTCTTTTAGCGTCGGAGATTTTACAATATCTTGGAATTTTGGAATTCTAAATGCGCTCGCGACGCTCTCGAGCGTCTGCAAAACAGAGCCTAGTTCATCTTTTTTATAGCTCAGTATCAGGGCGTTTACATATCTTTTTGAGGTGTTATTTATCATCATCCGACCTTTTTCTCTACGATTTTAACCAGTTTGTCTTGACCGAATTTAATGTCATCCGATGCAAAAACGTCATCCAGTATCTCGCTTACGACCTCTTTTTTGATCTTGCGCGCCTCAAAGCTCTTCTGCTCATCGAAAGATTTTTGCAAATTCGTAATCTCTTGCTCGGTTGCATTTTTTATCTTTTCGGCAGCGAACACGATCTCTTTTTTAGCGGTTTCGATTAAAGCTGCGCCTTGGACCTTGGCATCTTGCAGATCTTTTTTAGCTTGCTCCTTGCGAGCTGCGGACTCTTTTAAAATTTTCTGATTAGCCTCAAGTCTAGATGCGATGCCGTCAATCCTACCTTGATATGCTGCTTTTGCAGGACCTTTTAAAAGATAAAACAAAATTCCGAAAAATAAAATGAAATTTATGCTTCGCCACAGCACGTCGTAGTCTTTGACTCCATCGTGCCCACCGCTTGCTAAAACAAACGCCGGAACGATAAATAAAAATAGATATTTTTTCATACTGAAATCCTCATACTTTAGCTACAGCGCTGCTTAGAGCATTTTTAAATTCCGGAATTTTGGCTTGCAAATCATTTTTTAGGTTGCGCTTTTGCTCATCCAAACCGCCTAAGAATTGATCGAAATCTTCCTCCATAGCGGCTTTTTTCTCGGCTATTTCTCTGGCGGCAGCCTGCTTCGCGCTATCCATCGCCTCTTGCTTTATTTTAACAGCTTGCAACTTCGCAGCATCCATGATCCTTACGATCTCTGCTTTATCGGCATCTGCATCCTGTGCATTTTTCATCGCATTTGCCTCATCTTCTTTAATAATAGCTTCTCGCTTTTCCATATGCAAAAGTAGCGGTCTATAAAGCTTGATATTTAAGAAGTAAATCAAAGCTAAAAATACGACGATGGTCGTTATCATGGCGGTCAAACTTACGTCTAGCATCGCACCTCCTCTAGGTTAGTTTTAAACAAAATGTGTATTTTACAATATGAAAAATTAAAATACACTATAAAAAATCATCCGATTTTCTTTAAAAACTCGGAAATTTGTAAAATTTCGCTAAATTCGATCGAAATTTTACGCTCTTTGATACTTATTTTACCAAATTGATCAAGCTTGGCCTTTAGCTTTAAAAGTTCAGGCTTGAAGCTTTGAAATTCCACGCCAGACTTTTTCTCTTTCGGAACGGTTTTATCTTTGAGCTTTTTTACTAAATTTTCGGTATCTCTTACGCTTAGGCGCTGTCCTAAAATCGTATTTAGAGCTAAAATTTGATCCTCTTTTTCAAGTCCAACCATTATCTTGGCGTGCCCTTGCGAAATTTTATCTGTGCTTATGGCGTCTTGCACTTCGGAGCATAAATTTAAAAGCCTTAGCGTGTTAGTAATCTGCGTGCGGGACTTTTTGATGATGTCGGCTAACTCCTCTTGCGTGATCCTATATTCACCGATAAGCTCCTTATAGGACTTGGCAAGCTCGATAGGATTCAGATCCTCGCGCTGTATATTTTCGATGAGGGCAAGCTCTCTTAAATTTTGAGATTTTATGTCTGCAACTACGGCTTTGATTTTACTCTCGCCCAAAAGCTTCGTCGCTCTTAGGCGTCGCTCGCCGGCGATAAGGACGTAAGAATCATCTTTTTGAATAACAATGATGGGCTGGATAAGCCCGTGACGGGCGATGCTTTCGCTTAGCTGCCTAAGTGCCTCCTCATCGAAGCTCTGCCGCGGTTGATATGGATTTGGCTCGATTTTATCGACATCGATTTCGATAACTAAGCTATCGGCATTTCCGCTTTCTAGCTCTCTGTTATAGGAGCTTTCTACGTCGTCTAAAATCGCACCGAGCCCACGCCCGAGCGCTCTTTTTACCTTGCCCATTTTTGCTCCATTATGGATTTAGCGAGGTCTTGATAGGCGATGGAGCCGGCGGATTTTATATCGTATAAAACCACCGGCTTGCCAAAACTTGGGCTTTCGGCTAGCTTAATATTGCGCGGGATGATGACTAGATCATCACTCTTGCCGATACGAAAGAGCTTATCATCAAAATACTCGCGTAAATTCGCGACCGTTTCTTTGGCTAGATTGTTTTGCAAACTATACATCGTAGGTAAAAATCCGCGAATTTTTAAATTTTTATTGAGCGTTTGCTTGACGACTTTTACGGTATTTAGGATCAGCGCGACACCTTCAAGCGCATAGAATTCGCACTGAATCGGGATGATGACGCTATCACTTGCAACCAAGGCATTTACCGTAATGCTACCGAGCGTCGGCGGCGAATCGATGATGATGAAATCGTATCTATCCTTAACCTCGGAAATTTTATTTTTTAGCATCAGTTTGAAGTCTTTCTCTTCACTTACTTCGCGCTCGATGCCTACAAGTCCGATATTTGACGGCACTAAATCCATAAACTCAAGTTCGGTCTTTTGGATCACTTCGGACATGCTCTTACGCCCCGTTAGGACGTGATAAATGTTAAATTCAAAGTCGCTGCGGTTAAAGCCAAGTCCGGTCGTAGCGTTCGCCTGAGGGTCTACGTCAATCAGTAGGACCCGCTTTTTCTTTATCGCTAGCGACGCAGCGAGATTAACCGCTGTGGTCGTCTTTCCGACGCCGCCTTTTTGATTGGCAATCGTAATTACTTCACTCATCTTAAAGCATAAACCCTTTCTTCGTTTATTATGATCGATCCGTCTTCGCAAAGTTTAGCCTGCGCAAGCGAAATTTTTTCACCGCCTAGATGAACGCTAAATTTTTGCGATTTTTGGAATTGTAACGAAAAATTTCTAAAAATTTGCTTCCACGAGATTTTATTTTCATATAGCGCAAAAAAGCCCTCTATAGCGTCTTTTGCGCTGATTTTTATATCTAAAATTCCCGCATATTCGGGCGCATCGAGTAGGTTCATGCCAATGCCGCAGACGAGGGTATTTTTGATCTTATTCGTCATTGTCCCACCGATTTTGCGCTCGCCCAGATAAAAATCGTTGGGCCATTTAAGCCAAAGCTGCGAACCGAGCGATGCGAGAAGCTCCTGCATAATCATCGCAAAATATATACTCGCAGACTGAGGCGGCACATCTGCGGGCAGATCGCTCTGCGCGACACAGAACGAAAATGCGAGATTGCCGCTCGCGCCCTCCCAATCATTGCCCCGCGAGCCGATACCGGCGCTTTGGCGATTTGCGGCGATCGCAAAAGGCGGCGTTATCCTGCCTTCGCGCACGGCGCCCACCAAAAACTCCTGCGTGGAGGGCATTTGCTCTACAAATTCTACTTGCAAAACCCGCTCCTTGCGTAAGACGAAGGGCTCGCCTTGAAATATTGCAAGCCTTTAAATTCCGCGTAGCGATAGAATTTTGCGACAAGATAAAATTTAGCATGATTAAATTTTACGACATAGTGAAATTTTGTGCGATGAAATTTTACGCTCTTGCTAAATTTTTCGGTAACGCGGATTTTCCTAGCGGCACCGCGATAAAATTTTAAAGCTTTATCTCGCAAAAATTCTGCGGCACGATCATAGAATTTTAAATGGTGCGAGTTCGGTGCGACGTCGCAAGATTCGCAACCGCCAAAGCGAAATTTAAAGTTCCTGTGAGCGTAAAATTTTAGAGCATAGAAGCGAGGTTTTAAAATTTTATAAAGCCTTGATTTTGGAGCTTCGCTTCGAAATTCCGCACAGTAAAATTTTACTTCACGACCGAACCTGGAACAAAATTTCGCCGCGACCCCGAAAGTGCGGCATAAAACGCGAGAATTTAGAATCCCGCTTAGCATAGCAGATCGCCGATCTTTAGCCGCTTGCCGTTTAGATACGCGCTAGCATCCACGGGCTTTTTGCCCGGCTCTTGCACCTTCATGATCTTAACCGCGCCTTCGCCGCATGCGACGCAAAAACTGGGCTTATCAATGTGCAGAATTTCGCCCGAGCGTTCAAATTTACGCCCGCAAGATTCGCGCAAAAGCTCTAGTTCTAAAATTTTTAACCCGCTAGCTAGATAGATCCCGGGCCATGGCGTTAGCGCGCGAAATTTATTATAAATTTGCTCTGCTTTTTCATCAAAGCCAAAAAGCCCGTCAGATTTGCTTATTTTTTTGCAGTGCGTAGCCTGCGCGTCATCTTGCTTAAGCGGCGTCAAATTTGCAAAATTTCGCAGCACTCGCACGATCAGCTCGCCCGCTAGATCGCCCAGTTCGTCAAACAGCTGCGCCGCCGTCTTGTCCTCGCAAGGCGTGTAGGCAAAATCAAGCATATCGCCCGTGTCAAGCCCCACGTCCATCAGCATCGCCGTCACGCCCGTCTGCTTTTCGCCCGCCAAGATCGCGCTTTGAATGGGGCTTGCGCCGCGGTATTTAGGCAGGATCGAAGCGTGCAGATTTATGCAAGGCGCGATATCAAGCACGCTTTGCGGCAAAATTTTACCGTATGCGGCAACCACGATAAAATCAGGCTTTAACTCTTTTATCTGCGCTCGGGCCGCCTCGTCTTTGAGTATCGCAGGCTGAAAGATCGGCACAGTAGGCAGATGCTGCTGCGCGTAAGTTTTCACCTCGCTAGGAGTTAAAATTTGCTTCCTGCCGACGGGCTTATCGGGCTGCGTAAAGACGGCCGCAATCTTAAATTTCGCCTCCGCAAGAGCGCGCAAAATTTTAGCCGCATACTCGGGCGTACCCATAAAAACTATATCCATTCTTTTCCTTTAAATTTAGCCATATCACGGCGCTAGCGATCGCGCGGGCGCAATCGTGCTCGCAATAAATTTTACGCATACCGCAGTGCAAACACGGGTTCACGCTCGTGCGCCTTATTTAACGGCGGATTGATTTTTATCCTCGGATCCGTCCGACCAAGGCCAAAAAGCGCACGGATCTTCGGACCAATAAATCTTTGCAGACGGTTTCGCTCCCAGCTCATCAAGGCTAATCTTGCCGTCACGATTAGCATCGAGCCTCTTAAATTCAGAGCCTGAGCGCAGACTTAGCTTTACTCTCAGCCCAGACGGCACCTCGCTCGCCGTCCACTCCTGCAAGCTCAACGCGCCGTCGTGATCCTTGTCGTTAAACTCCATAAAATTCGGCACCGGATCGGCGGGATCACAACCGTATGCGCCGAAGCATAAAAATACTAGAATAAAAATTTTATTCATTTCGCCTTCTTAAATTTTATCTTTTTGCGGCGTTTGCGAGCGATAAACATAAAATTTATCCGCATATACGGGCTGCTTAAGGCCTGCGTTCGCAAAAGCCCTCTGCGGCGCGACTTTTACCGCAGCCTACAGCTCCTTTTTAAGCAGCTCAAGCAGGTTAAATTTTAGCTCGTTTATATTTTGTCCCGTAGCCGAAGATATCGGCATCACGAAAAACGGCTTAGCGGCGTCAAACTCATAAATATCTTGTTTAAATTTCATCTCGCCCGCCGTGCCCGCGAGCCCCAAATGCGACAAAAACGCGTCAAATTTTTCCTGCAAATTTTCTGCCGCGTCCGCGCGAGTTAGAGCGATCGCGTAGTCTCTTTTTGCAAGTCCCTCTGAAAATTTCGCCGTCTCGGCCCTCAGCGCGTCAAACTGCTCCTCAAGGCTGCGGTAGTTCGCAAGATCGAGCATAAAAAGTAAAATTTTCGTGCGTTCGACGTGTTTTAAAAACTGCACGCCAAGCCCGCGCCCTTCGCTTGCGCCCTCGATAATGCCCGGGATATCGGCCATGACAAAGCCGCTGTATTCGTCCACCTCGACGAGTCCGAGCTTTGGCGTAAGCGTGGTAAACTCGTAGTTTGCGATCTGGGGTTTGGCGTTTGAGACGGTCGAAATCAGCGTGCTTTTACCAACGTTTGGAAAGCCCACGAGCCCCACGTCGGCGATGAGCTTAAGCTCCAACCGCACTTCGCGCGTCTCGCCCTCAAGGCCTTTTTGCGCGTATTCGGGGGCTTGATTGATCGAGCTTTTAAAATGCACGTTGCCAAGCCCGCCCTTGCCGCCTTTTAAAAACAGCCTCGTCTCGCCGTCGTTTAGCATATCAAGCACCAGCTCGCCGCTATCCTCGTCGTAAACGCTGGTGCCCGGAGGGACGATGAGATAGAGATCCTCGCCGCTTTTACCCGTCTTTTTGCGACCCTCGCCGGGCGCGCCGTTTTGCGCTTTAAACTCACGCTTACCCTTGTAGGATGAGAGGGTGTGGGAGTTTTTATCTACCCTAAAATACACGTCGCCGCCGTCGCCGCCGTCGCCACCGTCGGGACCGCCTGAGATGACGAATTTTTCGCGGCGGAAGCTGACGCAACCTGCGCCGCCATTACCAGATTTAACGCTAAATTTTACGCTGTCTATGAACATAGCTATCCTTAAATTTAAAACGGCAATTATAGCCAAATGAGTTGAAGATAATTTTTAAACGGATGAAATTTTAAAAGAGGGGCTTGCGCCCCCGAAGATTTTAGCGATGCTTACGCAGCCGGATAAACCGATACTTTTTTGCGATTTTTATCTTTTCGCTCAAATTTTACGACGCCGTCGATCAGCGCGAAAATCGTGTGATCGCTGCCCATGCCTACGTTGCAGCCCGGGTGCGTCGCGGTGCCGCGCTGGCGGATGATGATGTTGCCCGCGCGAACGAACTCGCCGCCGAATTTTTTGACGCCCAAGCGGCGTCCGATACTATCTCTATTATTTTGGGTTGAGCCTTGACCTTTTTTGTGTGCCATTTCCTATCCTTTATGCGTTAATCGAAACGACTTTGACGCGGGTGTATTGGCGTCTGAAGCCGCGTTTTACTTTTGAATCTTTGCGTCTGCGTTTTTTAAAGATAACGACTTTTTTATCCTTGCCTTCGCAAACGACTTCCAAAACCACCTTGGCACCCTTTACGAACGGTGCTCCTACCTTTAACTCGCCGTCGTTTAGCGCTAAAACTTCGCTAAGCTCGAGCTTTGCTTTCGGCTCAGCATTAAAATGGTCTAAATTTAGGTAGTTGCCCTCTTCGACCTTATACTGCTTGCCGCCGTGTTTGATGATAGCATACATCAAAAATCCTTTAAAATTTGGTAGCCAAAAAGGCATTTGCCGTGCAAAATTTAAAAGCCCGTTTGGTATGAAAGGTTGCAATATTATCTCAAATTTTATAAATTCCTACTGAAATGCCTCGCAAAATTCCTGCGAAATTTCAAATTTCAAGGGCTCGGATTTATTTTAAACTAAAGATAAATGTGCTACTATCGCAACGAAATTTTTGAAGGAGAATTTTATGAGAAATTTAATAGCTGCGCTCGTAGCAGCGGTATTTTTTATCGGTTGTTCCAACTGGAATATATCCAACGAACCAAGCGGAGTACGCAATCAAACAAAATCCCAAAGCAGCAAAACAAATATCGGCGGCGTAAATGATAAAGTCCAAGAGGTCTCCACCGCAGGCACCACTGATATGGTCGAAACGACCTTGCCCGATAGCACAGGTATGACTAATGCGCCGAAAGATCGCAGCGATGCATTTCATATCAATCAAGTAATTTCTGCGTGGAATAAACAGCCAGACTCCATCAAAACAACCGAAGACAATGGCAACATCTACACCTGGAAAAACTATAAGCCAGGCTGCGACGTATCGCTTACCAGCGACTCGGAAGGCTACGTATCAAAATCTGCTATCAAATCAGCACTGTCTCAGTGTCTATAACCAACTTATCCGCGACACCGAAATTTTAAAATTTCTTAAAATTTCGGCTTACGAGCGGGTCTGCTTCGTCAAATTTAATCCTAGAATTATATGGTTCGCTCTTAAAAATTTACTATTCGTATTGTATAATCGAGGACTTTCAATCACTGGAGCAAAATATGAAGAAAATTTTATTTGCAGGTGCGCTTTTAGCGGCATTAGGTAGCTATGCGGCGGCGGGTGAACACATCAAGGTCTATCACGGCGAGAGCTGCGGCTGTTGTCACAACTGGGCAAAATACATGGAGCAAAACGGATTTGAAGTCGAGATGATTTCACTGGCCGATGAGCCGCTTATTCAGAAGGAGAATGAGCTTGGGCTTCCGCTGGAGCTCGCTAGCTGCCACACCGCGATCATAGACGGATATGTAGTCGAAGGGCATATGCCAGCAAGTGAGATCCGCACGTTATTAAAAAATAAGCCTAAAGACGTCATCGGCATAGCAGTACCTGGCATGCCACTAGAAGCGCCAGGTATGGAGCAGGGCTCTCAGCCCGAGGTCTATGATGTGGTAGCGTTTAAAAAGGATGGCTCGTATCAAAGCATCGCCACTTACAAAGGCAAAGAAAAAATCAAATGATTTGCCGCTTTAAAGCGGTAAATCATCCTATAATCATCAAAATTTAATCGATTGACGGATTTGGCTTCGCCATTTTCTTTCTGACATTAAGCGTTTCGTTTTTATGCACAAACAGGCGCCTACTAAAATAATTTTAGGATAGCTATAATAAATGGAGTTAAAATTTGAATGGATGGGCTAATAGGGGTCGAACCTATATTCACAAATCCAGAGTTTGTTGTCCTGCCATTAGACGATAGCCCATTGCGGAAGCGGTATTTTATAGAATTTTGCTTTAAAAAAGCATAAGAGCGGGTGGAATTTTAAAATTTTGCAAAATTTTAGATTAAATTTAAAGCTCTGCTGCGCCTAAACGATAAAATTAAAACGCAAAAGCTAACGCTGTTTTCACAGGCTCCGATAAAAAAATTTAGCTCGCCGCGGAGCTAAATTTTAAAATTTGGCTAGTTTATCCTATATTTACGCCTTTGCGAGCTTATTTATTCCGGGATGAAATTTTTAGCATATAGCCTGTCTTCAAAACATATATGTTTAGTGCTCGCTGGGCGCGGGCGCGGCCTTAAATGATATAAATCGCACCGAAAATCCGCAGCGAACATAATTGCGACAAAACCCGAATACGGCGCCTAAATAAGCATCAAATAGACTTGCGGCAAAGATCGCACAAAAAAGTCCTACCAAATACTTGCCTCAAGCGGGACATAGAATTTATCACGATAAGGTGGAGTATAAACTAAAATCAAAGCCAAAATTTGAGCGCGAAACTTACATAAAATTTCTTGCAAAAACCCTTTGCAGGCTCAAAAGACATTGTAAAATTGCATAAAATTTGACTGCGGTAAAATTTTCTCATACATTGTGTTAATACAAACCGAAAGTGAATAGAACACAATTACTCGAGGTAGCAAAATTTTTCCATATGTCGTTAATACCGAACATTGACGAATCAGATCAAGCACTATGGACAAAGTGAAATATTCCCGTACATTGTTAGTTCGGCACAGGCTATTGCTAGACCAGAGTAGAAATATGCGAAATTTAACTCCGCCTATCGTTTGAACACCTAGAAAGCGTCTTGCTCTCCAGCTAAATAGCGCGGACAAATTTTATATCGCGCGCTGTTTAAAACGCAAAAATTAATTGGAATTTCAAATTTTAAATTTCGGGCACGGGTTCGCTTATAGTATTTGCAAAAATAGTGCATCGAAGCTAGAAAAATTTCGCTCCGTCGCGCCTAAATTTTGATGAAATTTCGCGTATCAGCTCAACCGCCTCTTTTGCGTCCGCACATACGAACTCAAAATGCGCCCGTAACTCCGAGGCGCTGCCGTAGCCGCAGCTTACGCCCACGCTTCGCACCGCTGCCGACTTTGCCGCGATGGCGTCAAGCGACGTATCGCCGATCATAAAGATATTTTGGCTTACAGAAGGCAGAATTTCGTCACTGCAAATTTTGTCATAACAAGGAGTGGAATTTAGCTCATGTGCATCATAAATTTTACCGCCGCGCGCTCCGCTTTTATAGCTCTCGCCCTCGATGCCGATACCGCTCTTTTGGCCCTTGTCGCCAACCTCATGTCTATCGCTCTTTACTTCGCTTAAATCTTTAAACGAAATTCTATCAGAATTTTGACTCGCGATGCTGCTTAAATTTTGCTCGCAAACTTTGCTAGGATCAGGATCAAGCGCAGGAAGGCTCTTTAAATCAGGCGTTAAAATTTTACTCAAAATCACGCTCCTGCTAGCAGCGCTTGTATTTTCATCATCAGTCGCGTCGTGAGTTTTACCGCGAGCCGCATGCGGGCTTTGGCTAGCGGTCGCGCTGTAAATTCCTAAATTTTCAAGCGCCTTTAAGATCGGCTCGGCGCTTGGTTTGGGAGTTTGCACGTCCTCTCGCCCGACGATGGTGCCAAAAAATTTCGCAATACCAAGATGCTGCAATAAAATTTTAGAAAATTTCGACGTCTTGGTCGTCACGACGCCTAAATTTGCAAACTCGCTCGCCGCACGAACCGTCTCGAACGCACCGCTTAGCAGAACGGTCTGATCCAAAAAAGTCTGCGCGTATCGCTGTTTGTAGGCGAACACGAAATTCTGCACATCGCGCGTCACACCTAGACGCTCAAACATTACCTCTAACGGATGTCCGATAAGCTTTTTAATCGCTTCATCGCTAGGGTCTACGGCGCCCAAATGCGCAAATGCATAATGAAAACCATCTAATATCGCGGGCGTGGAATCTATGAGTGTACCATCGAGATCAAAAAGCAGAGTGGTTTGGAAATTTGGCATTTTAAAATTTAATTTGGATATAAAAAAAGCGGAGCCGAAGCTCCGCTTATGTGGATCTAGAAAAGATTATTTTCTAAATTTAGCATCAACGCGTCTATTTTGAGCGCGGCCTGCTTTAGTAGCGTTTGTAGCGATAGGCTTAGTTTCGCCGTATCCTACAGTGGTGATTCTGCTGGCATCTACGCCGAAGCTCTTAAGCGCACCTCCAACTGCAGCAGCTCTGCGCTCGGAAAGCTTTTGATTATATGCATTCGAACCGGTGCTATCGGTGTGACCCTCTAGAATTACTTTGTAATCAGGGTGAGCCACTAGCACGTCGCTTACGTTTTTGATCTGGTTCATAAACTCAGGGGAAATTTTTGAGCTATCTGTAGCGAAATTTACGCCCAAATTTAATCTAATAACCTTCTCGCAGCCGTATTCATCAACAACTACGCCGGCAGGTGTGCCTGGGCACCTATCGACATTATCGCATACGCCGTCGTTATCTGCATCTTTGCAACCTGTAGGAGCCGGAACGGCAGCTGGAGCTGCATCAGCATATCTCTTGCCAAAATCAACTGCAAAGCCTAGAGTATAGAATAATACGTGGTTGCCGTCGTCAAATCTGATAGCATCGCGTGCTTCAAGTTTTGTAGCGAAGTTGTCGGTAATGTAGTATTTTAGACCCAAGCCGTATTGACCGAAGCCGCTATCTTGATCGCCATCGTTGTAAACGTCTTTAGTGTAATCCATATATCCAAGACCTAGCAAGCCGTATAATTTGAAATTATCGGTGAAATTTACCAAGTCTTTTACAGCATTGATGTGATAATATTTAGCGTCAGGCTTATCGTTGCCTACTCTGTGAGCTAAATCCTCTACGCCGATATTGCGAGAGTAATCAAAACCAACCTCTACTTGATCGATAAACGAATCTTGTAGATTTTTGGCAAGACGTAGACCGAACATAAAATTCGAATCCAAATCCATATTGCCTTCATGAGTCATTCCACCAATAGTAGGGGTGATCTCCCAGTGATAATCAGCATCGCTAGCGAACAATGCGCCGGATGCACATAAGCTTAATGCAAGTAGAACTTTCTTCATTAAACATCCTTTCAAATAAAGTTGTAATTCGATATTACCATAAAATTTTTAAAGAATTTACAAATTCGTGACAATTTCGTCACAAATTTGTAAAAAACATTATCTCTTAGAAAACTGCGGACTTCTACGCGCTTTGCGGCGACCGAATTTCTTTCGCTCGACCACGCGGCTATCGCGAGTTAACAGACCTTTTGGCTTAAGAGCCGCTCTAAAATCCTTATCCATCGCGGCAAGCGCTTTTGAAATTCCGTGCTTTAGCGCATCCGCTTGAGCCGAATATCCACCGCCCAAAGTCTGCGCGGTAATATCCATCGAGGTCTCTTGCTTGGTCGCTAAAAGCGGCTGAACGACCCTTAGTTTGATCGCCTCGTGACCGCCTAGCCAGGTGTTTAGATCCATGCCGTTTACTACGATCTTGCCGCTTCCCGGTTTTACCCAAACCTTAGCTACGGCAGTTTTTCTCTTTCCGGTTGCATAAATTGTCGCCATGATTATTTTCCTTTTTTAGTTGTTTGCGCAGTATGAGGATGCTCACCGCCTTCATATACGAATAGCTTTTTGATCATCGCCTTGCCAAGCTTCGTCTTAGGAAGCATGCCGCGAACCGCAAGTCTGTAGAGCTTTGCGGGATTGTTTTTAAGCAGGTCTTGAAATTTTACGCTCTTTACGCTTCCGAAATAGCCCGAGTAGCTGTGATAAAGTTTGTCGTCGCCTTTGTTATTGCCGGTAAATACGGCTTTTGAAGCGTTGATGATAACGACGTAGTCTCCGCAATCTACATTTGGAGTATAGCTTGGTTTGTGTTTGCCGCGTAGCAATACCGCAACTTCGGTAAGCATCCTACCGAATCTTTTGTCGGTCGCATCGATAACGACCCAGTCGCGCTTAACTTCGCTAGGCTTTGTAATTTCTGTCATGGTTTCCGCCTTATTAAAATTTGAGCTGTGATTATATAGAAATATCCTTACGTATAGCTTAATTTAAGCTATCTTTAATCTATCTACGCTCAAATTTTATTTAAATTTTAAAATTTTATCCCTCCTCATTTACTTCGATCAGATTAGCGCCCGCAGCTTCGAGAACCAGCACGAAGGCGCGCACTCGCGCATGCGGATAAAACTCGCGGATCACGCTTTTATACCGCGCCACTTGAGCTTTGTTTTGCGCGAGGTATTTTTCGGAGCTTTTGTAATCAAAAAGCAAAATTTCATCCTGCCCAAAGCACGCCAGATCCACGCGCAAAAGATCCCCCTCCGCGCTTTTGATCGGCATCTCTTTATAAGCTTGAGCGCCCTTTATCAGAGCTAAAAATTCCTCGTTTTTGCTTAGGCCAAGCGCCCGTGCCGCGATGTTTTCAAAATCCGCATCGTTTAAAAATTTAGCGTAGCAACCTCTTGCCAGACTTACTCCTCGCAAAATTTCATCCGCCGTAAAGCCTTCGCTCATCTCCAGAGCATAGTGCAGCGCCTCGCCGAAATATATCGCGCTTAGCGCCTCAGCTTCGCCTCCGCTAGCTTTTTCTTGCGCGCCTTGAGACTCGCCTGCTACGAGCGCGATCTTTTTTCGCGACGACTGCTCTTCTGATTTTACGAAGCTTGGGATTACATAGCCGTATTGAAAATCCGGGATATCCAGCCACTCCACGACGCCCGCGCCCTTGGTCTTTTTGGCGTAAGGCGAAAAAAAGCTATAATTGTATTGATCTATTTTTGCCTCGAAGCGTTTTACGATGATGAGCGAGCGTTCGGCGCGTGTAAATGCCACATAGAGTTTGTTTATATCCTCTTCGTGTGCAGAGCGATCGTTTTCGTCCATTAATGCTGCAAATTCCGTATCCAGGCTCTTTCTGCTCGCAAATTTATAAAAAATTCTCCACTTATGCGTGGCAAAATCATAGTCCGTCGCGAGCTTTGAGCTCTCGCCCCGGTCTTTTCCTCCGATGCGGTCGCAAACGATTACGTGCGGGAACTGAAGCCCCTTGGACTTATGCACGGTCATAATTTTAATGCCACTTTGTTCCTTGGCAAATACCTCCGTTTCGTCGTTTGCAAACAGATACTCGCTAAAACTATTAAATTTTGCCAGCGTCTCAAAAAACAGTAGCAGATCTGGATCGACGAAATTTAATTTCAGCGAGCTAGCTATAAATTCTGCCGTTTTTTGCGCGTTTTTATGCAGATCGACCGCTATCTTTTTAAGCCGCCTCCCTAAAATCGCTTCGGCGTTTCGCAGATAAATTTCATCGCCACCTACGCAAAATTTCGCGTATTGAATTACGGCATTTACCTGCTCGCTGCAACGCAGAGCCTTATTTGAGCCGCTGCAAACCTCGCAGAATTCCGATAGCATCTCTTTTAGCGCGCTTACATGCTCGTTTTTCCAGCATAAAATCGCAATATCATCAGCTCTCACGCCGCACTCCTCAACAAGCCTGCGCGCTTGCTCCGCAGCCCCCTTTAGCACGTCGTCGTATGAAAATGCCGCTACGTAGCCGTAATCGTCGCTTTGTACCTCAAATAGCGGCATTTGCGGATGGGAAAGCGGATAGTCCTTGATTTTTTGCAGCACCGAAGCGGGCAGATCGCTATCTAGCTTATTTGCTGCGATTTGATCTTCATAAGACGCAAATTTATCGCGCAAGATCTCATTTACAAATTTTACAATGAGTTTTAAGCTGCGATAATTGCGCGGCAAGCTCTGCGTTTTGATTTGACTAAACTGCTCGCGCAAAATATCAAAAATTTTTCTCTCTGCACCGCGAAATTTATAGATGCTCTGTTTTTTATCGCCTACGTAAAAAAAGCTGCCACAGCGCTCTTCCGCCCCTTTGCCAGCAAGCGCTTCAGAGATTAGCGGCAGCATAATTTCATACTGGCAAATGTCGGTATCTTGGAATTCGTCTATTAAAATATGCGTGATTTTAGAATCGAGCCTGAAATACAAAAGCTCGCGGTTGCCCTGCAACGCCTCTGCGCTCGGATTTAGCAGCGAGTGCACGGCTGCGGTGACATCGCCGAACGTAAGCTTGCCGCTTTTGCGCTGCACCGATTTAAGCGCTTCGGCATAAATTCTAATTAGTCCTGCCAGCTTAACCGCATATGTCGCATCCATCCACGCTATTTCGCGAGCTACGGCGTCTTTTAGCCTTGCTAACTCGCCGTCAAGATACGAAATTTTTTTAAGCTGTGAGCGCGGATAATCGAAACTGCCGTTGGCAAGAGCCGAAAGAATGAAGCCCGAAGATAATTTTGACAAATCGCTAACAGGGCTTAGCCCATTTACGGCTCCAGCACTTACGCCCGCATCTCTCGCCGCTTTTTGCAAGCGAGATAAAATTTCATTTATCTCTGCCAGTGCGGAGTTTGCGGGAAGCGTGGGCGGATTTATGCTTATATCGCCTCTCCAAATGCTTTGCAAGCTATTTAAAAACTCGCTCTTTGTCATTCCTGAGTCGCTTACATAATCCACGACCTCTCTTAATAGCGCTTCTTTTTTGCAAATCGCGCCTAAAAACGCCGCCTGCTGCACGCCTAGTATGCTTTCATCGTTTTCAAAGCCTGGATCGATGCCGCTATTTAGCGCAAAGGAGCGCAGAGCCTTTGCAAAAAACGCATCGAAAGTAAAGACATTTAGGCTCTCGCTTAAAAATTTAGGCAGTAGGCGCTGCTGCGCTGCCAAAATCTCATCCGCGCTTAGTCCCAAATCAGCGCAAATTTGCTCCAGCTCGGCGCTAGGCTTTAGCGAGCCATCCTGCAAAAGCAACAAATTTTGAAATTTCTCCACGATGCGCGTTTTCATCTCAGCAGCAGCTTTTTTGGTGAAGGTAAGCGCTAAAATTTCATTGATCGGCTCGCCTTTTAGAACCAGCTCGATGAACCTCACTGCGAGATTGAAGGTCTTGCCGCTGCCCGCGCTTGCTTCAAGCGCCAGATAATTTTCAAATTTTGCCATCGATCTGCCCCTTGCAAATGATTTTATAATCGCAGTATTCGCAGCTTTGCACCGCCTCCGTACGCGTAAAAGCAACCTCGCTTGCAAATTCCTTGCCGATAGAGCTTAGCGTCTCGCGCAGATTTTCTAAGCTAGGCGTTTTGTCGCCAGGAGCCGCAAACGCGCAATCTTTTAGCGACAGATAGGCGCATTCGCATTCCTGGGCTAAAAGCGCGCGATAAAACGTAAGCTGAAATTTTTCCATATGCTTTTTAGCTGAACCACGTTTGTAATCGATGATGAACTTCCGTCCTGCCTTATCTTCGTCGATGCGGTCGATCCGCCCGCTCAGCCGCACTCCGTCAAGCTCGCCTTTTAGTGGTATTTCACTACCGCTAAAGCTCCAAATTTGCTCATGCTCTTCTAAAAGCTTAGCTAGCTTTTCTACCGATTTTAGCTCAAGCTCCGCATCAAAGCGCGCGATGCCCGCTTCTCGCGCAAGCTGCGAATAAATAGGGCGAAATTTTTCCATGCTAAATTTCATCCCCGCTCGCTCATATAAACGCTGAAAACTCGTATGTAAAATTTTGCCCAAAAGCGCATTATCCTCGCCAAATTTTAGCCCCTCCTTCAGCCCGAAAACGTAGCGGTAATAATACTTTCTCTTGCATTCTAAAAACGTATCCAGCCGCGAAAACGATAGCTCCTCGGCAAAAAAATCATGGCGAGCCACGGGATCTTCTTGTCCGCATAAGGTGGGCTTAAATTCCTCTCGCCCAAAAAGCCGCAAATAATCCTCCTGCGAAAATTCCGCGTCTTGTCGCACTTCAAAGCTTTTCAAAAACCGCGAAGGTAGTTTCTCGACGCTTTGCAGATAGCAAATCGCGCTTTTTTTAGCGCCTCTTAGCAAGCCGTCGTAGTAAAATCTTTGTAAATTTTCGCGATCTGCGTGGCTGATGAGCCCTGCTCTAGCGCGCAAAGCAGAGTTTAAAAACATCTCTCCGCTACTGCGCTTTGGCACCAGATCATCGTTAAAATCGGGGATTATCACGCCGTCAAATTGTAGCCCACGGCTCTCTAAAAGCCCCATTACCGTGACCTTTCCGCCACGAACATCGTCGAGCTTGATGCGCGAAATTTCTAACAAAAAAAGATCGATTAGATTGCCCAAGCTTAGGTTTTCGTCCTTAAATTTTCGAAGCAAAATTTTAATTAGATATAGCGGCTCTTTTAGCTTTTCTTGCAGCAGCGCATCGCTAATTTTAGGTAAACAGGCGAGCTTGGCAATTAGTGCCTCAAAATGCTCGAAGCTTACTTGCTTTGCAAAATCGCGCGCAAACTCGCCAAAAAACGCCTCATCCACGCCCACACTCGCAAAAAACAGATCAAGCTCCTGTGGGTTTGGGCGCTGCGGATATTCATCTGCGTCCTCGCGCATTTTAGAGTGCCTAAAACGATCGCGCTGCTCAGGGCTTTTTGAATACCCATCTTCTTCCTCAAGCTCTATATGCTCCCGCTGCATAGAGTCTCGTAGGCTCCCTTGCTGCTTCCTTGAAGGCTCCTGCCGTTTTGCACTAACCGAATAATCGCGCTGCTGCACATGCTCCAAGGGCTCTTGCAACTCTGCAAACTCTGCCGAAAAGCTTTGCTCTTCCGCGCTATTCGCGCGTTCCGCCGAAATTTCGTGCAGAATTTCAAAATTTTCCGTATTTTCAAATGCCTCCGCAGATATAAAATTTAAATCCGTTTTAGAATTTGAAAAAATTTCGCAATCAAACGCGGAATTTTGCTGTGCGAAATTTTGCGAAATAGAATTCTCCGAAGCGAAATTCCCTAGCGCTAAATTTTGCTGTACCGCGGAATCCTCCGCATTCAAAAATCCTCCATCCGGACTTTTGAATGCGTGGTAATCTACGCCAAATTTCGGCATGCGCGCTTCTTTTAAGCACTGCGAAATTTTCTCTAGCGTTACGTAAAATAGGCTATCTTTAAGCTTCTCGCCCATCGCGAAATTTAGCATGCGGTGCGAGCCGCGAGCCCTTGCGATGCGCTCGTCGTAAAGCCGCAGCGTGCCGGCAAAGCTCTCGTCGGGCAAAATCACCGCGATGCTCTCCGGCGCGATGCCCGCGCGCACGAAGGATGAAATTTTTTCAAAAACGTAGCTCGCCTGCAAGCTTCGCAGCTCAAAGCCTCTACACACAACCGCTCCGCCCACGCTTAGCGGCTTGCGGCTTAAAATTTCACCCGTACCAAGATTTACGCGGTAGGTAAAACCTGGCTCTAGGCTTATGCCGCAAAGCTCCTCCACCGCGCGCACGGGCTTGGAATTTAAAGTCGTGGCTCTAAAGCTCAGTACGACCTCGCTCAGCTCCGCAGCGCGCTTAAAAACCTCGAACTCAAATGCGCTAGGATTGCCGTCGATGTTGATTTCTATCCGCTCAAATCCGCGCAGATAGGATTCGTTTAGTTCATAAAGCGCGGGCAGCGTGATCTCGTCGTAAAATCCATGCTCACGCAAAATCCTTGCATATGCCCCCGCTAGCTTTCGCAGAATTTCAAAATGCTCGGCATACCACGCATAGGTGTCGCTAAGATCGAGCGCATCGATACTTACGCGCTCCGTCGCAAGCTCCTTGAAAAAACCAAAAAGATACTCGCGGTTACGCATAAACTCGTAAAGCTCGTTAGGGAATTTAAGCCTCTCGTCCGCGCGCTTGCTCTCGCTCACCGCCTGCTTCATAAAAAGCGCGCGGTCTATCTCGCCGCAAGCGACAAGATCCGGTACAAAAAGCGCCTTTTCGTAGAATTCCGCCAAAGTAATCCTAGGCGCCAGCACGCCGCCGCTCTCGTTTTGCAGCGCCGCACGTAGCGCACGCGAGCTAGTGTAGACAAAGAGATTTTTAGAGGGCAAATTTTTCAAAACAAATCCTTTAGAACGATTCGCAGAACGCGGAATTTTGCGATATTTTAGCAAGAAATTTTTAGTTTGGGCTTTTAAGCAAAGAAGTTTTTGAAAAGCTTGAGAGGTTAAATTTTATCAAGTCAAATTTAGTAAGTTGGACGAGCATAAAATTTTAATCTGTGGCGCTTTGAGCGCGGAATTCTACCTCGCTCCGCATTAATCGCGGCATATTTAAACGTAAAATTTTACGAGTGCAATTCCATAAATTACAAAGCGGCAAAAACGCGATCAAATTTAAGCAGGCTCAAGCTCGATTTTGTATCCCAGGCTCGGGACGTTTTTTATGATTTCACCACCCACTTTATCGCGGATACGCTTGACGAAGGTGCGAAGCGCCGTATCACTCACGGCTCCTTCGGTCCAAACATAACGCTTGATCTCCTCGTAAAGTACCAGCTCGCCCACGCGACTGGCTAGCAGCGAAACAAAAGAAAGCTCCTTTTTAGTAAGCACGATCTGCTCGCCATCCTTCAGTAAAATACGACGAAGCCCATCAAATACGTAGCCCGCACCCATATTTACGACTCGTACAGAGTCCAGCTTAGACTTCATCAGCGCACTTATCTCTAGCACGAATGCGGCGATATCTACCGGCTTAAAGTAATACCGCTCGACGCCAATCTCCATAACGCCTTTTAGCTGCTCCTCCCTACTGAAGCCGCTAAGCACCACGATTGGGGCATGTGGAAAGATCTGTTTGATCTGACGTATCATCGCTAGCCCATCTTCGATCGGCATCAAAATATCGGTAATGACGAGATTAGGGCTAAATTTTTTGAATTTTTTCACACCTTCAAGCCCGTTTTGGGCATTGTAAACGTTGTTAAAAATACCCTCAAACGCCTTATGCAGCGAGGCTAGTAATTTAGTATCATCCTCGACTAGCAAGACGTCCAGCTCTTTTAAAGCGCAGCTCATAGCAGACCCCTCAAGGCGAAATTTCAAACGAAATTCTTTCAAATTTTCTCTTTTATTGAGCTTAAAATAATGTTAAGTTAAAAATTTAATTTCATAAAGTAACACAACTCTTATTTTAGGTGCAAATATGGGCGGGATTAAAAAAGAAGCATGGATAAAAACCGCAGCCTAGGAATGGAGCAAAAATTTAAAGTAACGCGAGCTAAATCTTATCAGTGCGAAAAAGATTTAAGAGCGGCTGAAAGTAAAATTCCAAAGCTGGCGCAGGTAAAATTTCACTACGCGGCGGAGCGGAATTTTATTTTAGGCAAATGGCTTTTAGAGGGAAATGAAACGGCGCCGATAAGGTTTTAGTAGGCAAACGGCGTTAGATAAAATTTTACGGACGGCAAGGCAGCTTGCTAGCGAAACTTTTGACAGCAACAAGACGACTTCTCAAATTTAAACGGCTTGAGACTGGGCGAAATGTACCGCAGGATCTGTTTTGAAAGGGCTAAGTGCGTCAAGCCAACTTTTAAATTTAAAACGCATGAAATTTAGCCGCGCGTGCGCTTAAAAGCTATGTGGAAGCAAAATCGCGCAAATGAAAAGTTACGGCGCGCAGCCGGTTTAAATTTAAAACCGCGACTAGCACAGATTCGTTTCATCCAAAAAGCTGCTTAATTCAAAATCACCGCGGTAATCCTCAGCCCGCAAAAGTGCGCTTTACACGCTACTCTAGCCTGCAATTATCCAGGCTGCGACGAGCTTTAAATTTACGACTCAAAGACCGCGTTAGAATTTAAAGCTTGCCGTAAATTTAAAATTTTACCGCGCGATCGCGGTAAAATTTCATGTGGGCAAAATTTTAAAAATCATAAAATTTCAAGAAATTCTTTGAATATATATTTGCTCTCGGTAGGCCCTGCGCTGGCTTCGGGGTGGTGCTGCACCGAAAATACGGGATACTCCCTGTAGCGCACGCCCTCAATCGTGCCGTCGAAAAGATTTCGGTGCGTGATCTCGCAGATCTGCGCGATCGTCTCTGGGACGTTGTAGTTGTGGTTTTGCGCAGTGATCTCGATCGATTTAGTGCGCAGATTTTGCACGGGGTGGTTTGCGCCGTGCTGGCCGAATTTCAGCTTGTAGGTCTCATATCCCATCGCGTTGCTTAACAGCTGATGACCTAGGCAAATTCCAAAAATCGGCACGCGCGCCTCAACCATCTTTTTGATCTGCGCGATCTCCTCTTTAAGCATGCGAGGCTCGCCCGGGCCGTTTGATAAAAACACGCCGTCGATCTGCCCCTCTTTAAATTTGGCGATCAGCACCTCCGCTTTAACGTCGTGCGGAAAAACCTCGACGCCGAGCCCCAGATCGCAAAGCTCGTTTAGGATATTTCGCTTGACGCCGTAATCGATCACGGCTATCTTTTTGCCGCGGCTTGCGGGCTGAGCGTAGCTTCCGCGCTCGGCATCCCAGCGCCCGGAGGTGTGCTTATACGGCGCCTTCGTGCTTACGATGCTTACGTAGTTGATCTCCTCTATACGCGCAGACTCGCTAAGCGCCTTTTTAAGAGCCGCCTTATCGCTGATCTCGGTCGAAACGAAGGCGCGCAGGCTGCCCTGATCGCGCAGCATCTTGGTTAAAAATCTAGTGTCGATGTCGTAAACGCCGAATTTCCCGTTTTGCAGAAAATAATCTTCTAGGCTCATCTGCGAGCGGAAATTTGAAGGCTCGTTATTAAAATTTCTTACGAAAATTCCGCTGGCATGGATTTTGGAGCTTTCCTTGTCGTTTTCGTTGATCCCTACGATGCCGATTTCGGGCATCGTAAAGATAATGAACTGCCCCGCGTAGCTTGGATCTGAGATGATCTCCTCGTAGCCGGTGGTGGAGGTGTTAAACACGAGCTCGCCGAATGCGCTGCCGCCCTTGCCGAACGCCTTGGCTTGCAGGTAGATGCCGTTTTCTATGTAGATATACGCGTTCATTACAGCATACCCCGTTTTCTTAGCTCCTCTTCGTAGAGCTTTTCAAACACAAGCTCGTATTCTTCGGTACCCGGGATCAATTTTTGCTTGTAGCCCTCGATCTTTTCATAGACCTCGTCTTCGATCTTTTGGTAGCTTTTCAAATACTCCTCGATCGCGTTATAAATTATCGTCTTTAGCCTGTTTTCCGAGACTTTGTAATCGATCAAATTTTTCTTCCAAACGGTTTCTAAAATTTTATGCGATATGGTGCCGTAGCGATCCTCGAAATTTAGCTCGAAATTCTCATCGTTTGCGATGTGGCGCTTGATGAGCCAAAACATATCTTTTTTATTCACGCTCATCTCATCTAGCTCGCTTATGCGCTCATCTATCAGCTCGTTTGCGCGCTCGTCTATCGCTCTTTCTTTTTGCAGATCGGTCCTTATGATCTCGTCCGCTTCCTTGGCGACGGGTTCTATGCCCGCACCGAGCGTAACGCAGCCCGAGTTTAGCAGATCCAGCGCTATTTTATGCGCGATATATGGCACGTGTGGTAGTCGTATTCGCATGATCGTTCCTTTAAATTCAGTTCTATGAGCGGTCGCGCCGCCCGCGTTTGCAAACGGCGGAATTTTAAAATTCTTAAAATTCCGCCCGATTTTATAAAATTATCGTGTCGCTTCTTTCGGGACTGGTAGAGATAAAGCCCACTTTCGCGCCGCTTAGCTCCTCTATTTTGCGGATATAATTTTGCGCGTTTTGCGGCAGATCCTCAAATTTTGAAATTCCTTTGACGCTGTCCCAGCCCTGCATCTGCTCATAAACCGGCTCGGCAGCTTCCAAATCGATCGGAAAATAATCGATCTCCTCCCCCTTATAGCGATATGCTCGGCAAATTTTAATGCTCTCAAAGCCGTCTAAGACGTCAAGCTTCATCAGCGCGAGCTTGTCGATGCCGCTAAGGCGCACGGCGTATTTCGTAGCCACTCCGTCGAACCAGCCGCAGCGGCGCGCCCTGCCCGTCGTGGTGCCATACTCTTTGCCGATCTCGCGCATCGCCTCGCCTTGCGGACCCTTATCCTCGGTAGGAAACGCGCCGTTGCCCACGCGAGTGGTGTAGGCTTTTAAAATCCCCATCACCGTGCCGATATCTTTCGGCGCGAGCCCGAGTCCGCTGCAAGCCCCGCCCGCGATAGTCGTCGAGCTCGTGACGTAAGGATAGGTGCCGTGATCGATATCAAGCAAGCTTCCTTGCGCGCCCTCTACGAGTACGCGCTTATCGTAATCAAGCGCCTTCCACAGCATATGCGTGGTATCGGCGATGTATGGCTCGAGCGCGCTTTTATAGCGCTTTAGTTCATCGTAAATTTCAAGCTTGCTAGGGATTTTAACCCCCGCTTTTTCAAAAACGCTCTCATGCGAAGCAAAATCGCGCGATAGCGCCTCGGCGAGCCTTTCGGGCTCCAAAAGCTCCGCTACGCGGTGTCCCGTGCGCGCGATCTTATCGGCATACGCAGGCCCTATGCCCTTGCCGGTGGTGCCGATCGCAAGCTCGCCCTTGCTTTTTTCGCGCGCCTGATCGATCAGCGAGTGGTACTGTAAATTTAAAAACGCCTTCTCGCTTATGAAAAATCTGCCCTTTAAATTTTCAAATTGCGCCATCTCGGTAATCAGCACGTCGGGATTGATCACGACGCCGTTTCCGATGATGTTGATGATATTTTTATGAAGCACGCCGCTAGGCACCAGATGCAGCGCAAATTTCTCGCCGTTTATAACGATGGTGTGGCCTGCGTTGTGCCCGCCGCTGCTGCGACATACGAAATCGTAATTCGCGCTTATCATATCTACGATCTTGCCCTTGCCCTCATCGCCCCACTGGGCGCCGATGACTACGTCAACTTTGCTCATTTTTCATCCTTTTGCATAATTTTTTCTATCAAAGCATCTACTAGCAGCGCAAAGCCGCTGGATTTTAGCCCGTCAATCTCGTAATTTCCGCCGTTACAATACACCGCGCCCGCGTCTAAAAATCTAAAAAATAGCGCATCGTAATAGCGCATTTTAGAGTAATATAGCAGCGAAACACGTATATTGTCGTAATCTACGCCTAAATTTAAAATTTCATCTAAACACGGCTTTAGCTCTTCAGGCACCTGCGCGCGCAGATCCTGCACGTCCTTTAGCGACGTGGCGCGAGCCGTAGCGTCCAGCCAAGGCAAATTTTGCTCAAGCAGCGTCTCAATCTTGCCCTTTTCAAAAATTTCAAGCGGCAGGTTTAAAATTTCGCAAATTTTTTTAGGAATTTCGATATTGCTTAGCTGAAGCGCGGGCACAAGATCAAATTCTTTAAAAAATTCCTGCGCGATTTTGATCGCAAGCGGCAGATTTTTCTCCCCGATTAGCTCCGCGCCGATCTGATAAAACTCGTCGCTTGGGTATTTGAAGGTCGGCTGAACGTAAAATAGCCGCCTTAGCTTATCGTCTTTCAGCCGTTTGCGCACGATACGCACGACGTCCACGGTGCTGTCTGCGCGAAGCGCGAGCTCGTGGTTCGTGGGATCGGAGAGCTTAAGAAGCTTTTGCGGCGCGACGCTTAGGTGTTGATGATATGAAAAATATGGCGTTAAAATTTCGCTAAAGCCGTTTTTAACGAGGATTTCGCTCGCTTTATTTTCCAGCTCGCGCTTGAGCTGCGCGCTCTTTCCGAAATAAAGCCTCGAGCCGTTGGGTATCTCGTGATCAAAATCGGCGCTAACGCTATCTATCATGCTGCCTCCAAATCGCTTATGAACTGATTCAGCCGCGTTTTAAAGCTCTGAATGAAGCTTGCCAAAACGCGGTAATCAAGCGAAAGAATATCTAAAATTTGCTTACGTATTTCTGTAGTTAGCGCAAATTTTTCGCTGCCCGCGCTTTGAGTTTTGTTTAAAATTTCGCCGAATTTTGCTCTAAAGCCTTCAAACTCTCCGGGGCTCAGATCGCCTGCATCGGCGCGCGAAATGAAGCTTAAAGCAAGCTCTTTGTAATCAAGCGCGTTTAAGAAGCTGATAAACTCATCTTTGTCGATGGCTGCAAGCTTGGGCGTATCTTTAAATCGCGCGATGAAAGCGTCTATCTCCCTGCGATCAAGCGCTTTTGCGATAAAATTTCCCTGCAGATAGTTAAATTTCAAATTGTTTAAAAGCCGCAGAGATAGCGCATTTTCGACGCCTTGAGCACCTACTGCGAATCCGAACTCGCGCTTTAGCTTGCCTGTGATCTCCACCATCGTTCGGATAGCATTTTTTTTCTTGCCTATGTCCAGGCAGAGCTCGCGGTCAATTTTAACGATATCGAAAGGCTGGGCATTCAGGAATGGGATATTATTTTTATTTGCGCTATTAAGAGCAAATTTAACCCCAAGATCTGCATAACGCCCACGCGCAGGGGCGAATTCCTTAAAATTTTGCTCGCTAAAATCGGTTATCTCAAACATCAACTCGCCTTTTGCATTAGCTCTGTCTCGCAAGCTGTGAGCTACGAAATCGTAAAATTCGTCGTTTGTAAGCACGGCTAAACTTACGTTTATAGAGCAGTTTGCGCCCGTTTGAGCGTTAAATTCCATCATCTTTGAAAACGCAAATTTTGAGATCGGCAACTCAAATCGCGGCTCGCTTAATATCTGCGCAAAATCCTGTGGGGCAAGAATTCCGCGCTTTCCGCGATCCCAGCGTAAAAGCAGCTCATATCCGTAAATCTGCGCTCCGCTAATGATCGGCTGATAGAGCACGAAAAACTCCCCCTCTTCGATCGCCGCAGCAATCCCTTCCTCGCTAGGTCCGTCTGCTTCGGCGCGCTCAAAGATGCAGTAGCGGTTTTTGCCGCTCGTTTTGGCGCGATACATCGCCCTATCCGCGCGCGATAAAAGTCCTGGAAAATCGATCTTTTCGCTGCCGTCGTAAAACGCTGCGCCAACGCTGATACTTGCGCTAATCTCATTGCCTTTGAGGTTAAATTTAATCTTTGAAATTCCAAGCAGGCGATCTAATAGCACATGCGCGGCGTTCTTGCTTTGCAGATCGCCGATAATGGCGCCGAACTCATCGCCACCAAGGCGCGCTAAAATATCGCCTTTACGCAGTAGCCCGCTCATCGCTTTTGAGATCGCTTGTAAAAACATATCGCCGACCTCGTGCCCGTAGGTGTCGTTGATCGCTTTAAAGCCGTCAAAATCGATGAAAAGCACCGCCATAAGCTTGGAATTTTCGCCCGAGTTTGCCGTAAATCTCTGCGCAGCTTTCATAAAATACACTCTATTTGGAAGCCCGGTAAGCGCGTCGTGATGGGCGATCTTGGCTAGCTCGCTCTCTTTTTGCTTAATCTGCGAAATTTCGGTAAACATCAGAATGAAATTTGAAGTAAGCGAAAAATCATCCTTTATCGCAATTGCCGTAAATAACGCAGGAAAGGTGCCACCACCTTTTTTTAGTCCGTAAATTTCATCTTTATAGGAGGTCTGTTTGCCAACGAGATTTTTTCTAATCCTCTCCATCACGTCTGCTCCGCCCTCCGTAGGAGCGAAGAAATTTGGAATTTTGCCGATAGTTTGGCTTTCGCTATAGCCGGTGATTTCATAAAAGGCGTTATTAGCGCGCAGCACGCGACCGCTCTCATCTGTGATTAAGATCGCCTCTAGCGAGCGCGAAAAGACGTTGGCGTTTAAATTTAACTCCAGCTCCGTCTGTTTGCGCGAGCTGATATCTTCGAGCGTAGTTTTTACAAGGCGCGAGCGAGAGCCCTGCTTTTCGGTGACGTAGCCTTGCATACTGATCCAAGTATAGGCATTAGCGGCATTTCGCAGACGGAATTCGCAGCTAAAATCGCTCCTAAGCCCGGCGGTGCATTCGCGGATCATTTTATTGAAATTCTCTAAATCCGCGAAGTAAATTTCATAACTGAACTCCCCGAAGCTCATCGCAGTGTTTAGCCTTTTGCCGCGATATTTTAAAATTTTAAAGTAATTTTTATCAAACGACAGCGTCTGCGCATCAAGATCGATTAAGCAGGTGCAAAAATTCCTAGTCTCGATTACGGTGCGGTAAAAGTCCAAATCCTCCTGCAAGCCGCGGATCGCCTTAACATCGTCATCAATATTTTGAAAATAAAACGCAGCCCTGGCGGCGGACTTTTTGACATAGATGCTCACTTCGTAGCTATAGCGGATATTGTCATTATGGCGAATTTTATAGCTTTGAGAAAAGCTTAGCTCTTCTGCGGGCATATCGGCTAAGCGGTTTAAAATTTCATTTTTAGCCTCATTCGCATCCTTTTCATCCAGCAAATCCCATAGCCTTATCTCGCCGCTTAAAAACTGCGCCGCTTCGTAACCCCAAAGCTCTTTTATATTTTTACTAGCATCTACGATCTTGCCCGAAGTGTAGTCAAACACGAGTGTAACGATAGGCGCGTGATTTAAATACTCATATTTTTGCTTAGTTTCATCGTAAAATCTGCGATATTTCGACGCGTCAAGCACCACGAAAAGGGTTGAAATTTTACTTCCGTCGCGGATATAAGATTTTTTAACATAAAGGTCTTTGACGCCATTTTTGGTCTCTTGGCGGGTTACGACATAGTTTTCTTTGACATAGTTTGCACGCTGGGTTTGATAGGCGTGATCGTAAAACGAGCCTGCTTGCAGCGCGAATATATTCCGTCCTACGACGTCATCGCCATAAAGCTCGCGCGCACCGTTGCTAGCGCTTTCGATCGTGCCTGCGACGTTATCGATGCTAAGCACCGAAAGAGAGCTGTATTTTAGCGCATCTTTAAAGCTGAGGCTAAAATCGCCGTGGCGCAAATTAGACTTCAAAACCTCATCTATGGATTTAGAAATTTCTAAGACGGAGCTTAGCGGATTTAGCGCTTCTATATCGCGAATTTTGGAGTGATAATCCCCTTGGCGCAGCGCGTTTTGAACTGCCGCTAGCGGGATAAAAACGCGCTTTTTTAAAAACGTAAAATTTGAAATTAGAAGGATTAAATAAGCTAAAATTACCGCTGCTAGCGCTACGACGATAAAATCGTCCACGCCTAAAAAATAGCCGGCTCGTTCGCGAGCCATTACGAAATTATCTCCAAATTTCGCAAGATATGCAAAGCTTAGCCCCGATTCGTCTTCGAAGCTCACCACTTCGCCTAGACGCGAAAAATCAAAATCCTGCCCCAATAGATCGGTTACGCTGCCAGGAGCGTTAAAGAATTTGCCTTCGGCGTTAAAGACCAAAATATCTCCCAGCGAAGAGAGCCTGGCAATCGGCCTAGTAGTGTTGGCAAAGCCTAGCAGATATGAATCAGCGTTTACGCGCTTGATCAAAAAATACCGCCAAGCCCCGTCCATCATCATATAGCGCGATACCCATTCATCCTTTTTTAGCTCGCTTGCGATATCCGCAAGCCGTATCTCGCCAAGATCCGAAATACGCGCATCCGATGAAAAATGCGCCAAGCTCTCCTGTTCCGCGCCGTGGGCGCGCAGATAAAAAATAGCGTAAAATCTATGAGAAGATTTTACGACGTTGCGGATCAAATCCGCGTAAAGCTCGCTTTGCGCAGCCTCATGCCTTGCATCCAAAGAAAGGATATTTTCTTTTAGAATTTCAAGCTCGCTAAAAAGCGACTCGTCGGTATTTTTAAGTAAAGTAATCGCCGTGCGCGTCCGCAAATCAAGCTGCGTAGCGATCCTAGTGCGCAAAAAGCTAATCTCGCAAACTACTACAAGCGTAAGCAGCGCAGCGCCTAGAATCAAGGCGGCGTTAAATCTTTCGGTAACGAAGTCTTTTTTGTTTTTCATGCCAAATTCCAAATTTTGCGGGATTTTAGCAAATTTCGTTTTAAAGCCGATTTAAGCTTGTATTTTCGCGCCCTTTGCGCCCAAAAAATGCATAATCAAAAGCACGGCGAAGCTAAAGAGCAGCATCAGCGCCGAATATGCGTGAGCCTGCGCAAAATCGAGCGTTTCGGTTGCTTCGTAGATTGCGATGGAGGCAACCTTAGTCTGCTCGCTCACGCTGCCGCCGATCATCAGCACGACGCCAAACTCGCCCATCGTATGCGCAAAGCAGATCACCAAGGCGCTAAGCAGGGAGTGGCGTATCGCGGGCAACGCGACTCGAAAAAGCTTGGAAAAATAGCCCTTGCCGAGCGAGTCGCACGCCCAAAAAAGCGAGCGCGGAAGCGAGCGAAAGCCCGAAACCAGCGGCGAAAACATAAACGGCAGCGAGTAGATACAGCTCGCGATCACGAGCCCGCTGAAATTAAATACGAGCCGAAGCCCGAAGTGTTTGTCAAAAAACTCCCCTAGCACCGAATACGGCGATAGAAAAACGAGCAGGTAAAAGCCTAGCACCGAAGGCGGAAGCACGAGCGGAAGCGAGATGATCGATTCGATCACGCTTTTGCCTCGGAAATTTTTTCTCGCCATAAAAAACGCGAGCGGCACGCAGATGATAAACAACGCAAATGTCGTTAAGCTCGCAAGTTTTAATGAGACGAGAAACGGCGTGTAATCGAGCCCCTTTAGAATTTCAAACATTTATCCTCCGAGCCGAGCCGCTGGGCCCAAACTATAAAATCTTAAAAGCCTAGCCCTACTTTAAAATTTAGAGGCAAAGCTAGATAGAATTTACGCAAACCTCATAGTCATAAGGCTTTGCAAAATGAAATTTTAAAAATTTCTGCGCAGACCTAGCTGCGCAAGAGCTTTAGCGAAATGAAATTTTAAAAATTTCGCGCAAGCTAAAGCGAGCGGAATTTATAAAAGTGCTTGGCTAATAAATTCCTTCAAGCGCGCAAATCCTGCTGAGCTTTTAAGCTCTACCCAAGCCGGCAAATTTTTAAGGTCACGAATTTTGCTGAGCTAAATTTCAAAAAGCTTAGCTTAGCTTTAAAACTTGAGCGGGCAGGATTTATCTGAGCGTAAATTTCACGAAAAATATGGCTAAACTACGCCCTCCGAACAACTTGGCGGAATTAGATTGAGCCCGACAAAACAAAATTTTAAAATTTCGCATAAACCTAAAAAACCGGGTTAATAAAACCTTGCCACAGCTTGCAAATTAAGCGAGTTTAGCACGCAAGCTTTGAGCCGTTAAAGCTTTTAAAATTTCAAAGCCACAAAATCCAGGCAAAATTCCAAATCTAAAAATTTAAGTTTTTGCGAAGCTTTACATTAAATTTTTACCAAGATCGCATGATAGAATTCGCGCAACTCCTGCCAAAAAAGTAAGCTAAAAGCCGCCAAATTTAAAAATAAACCCACCACGCCAATTAATAAATTCAAAGAAGGAATTTAACGGCGCCTGTCTGCGTAAAATCTAAAATTTAAAGCTTAATTTTCGCACGCTATCTAGTCTCGCATTGTAATTTTGCTCTAGCCTGCGTTTAAATTTTGTGTTTCATAAAACTCTAAGCGCGATGCGAATGAAATTTTAAAATCTCGCCGTATTTTGCGGGCAAATCTAGCTAAAATTTTGCAAAATTCCTCGTCTAAATTCCGCGCAAAATTCCATAAGAGTCTGCATTTAAATCTCTAATCTAGTTGAAATTTCTCACTTATGCGCGCCCAAGCTTGCCTGCAAGTTTAAATTTTACGCAGAGTGATATTAAAGGCTTTGGCGCCTGTTTTGACCTCATCGCCTACTTGCAAGCCATCGGCTTCTGCATTGCTTAGCACCACTTCGCACAGCTGGCTGCCGATCGCTACGACGGCTACTTTGACCCCGTCGCGTGCTTGCAAATCGACAATCTTGCCCGCGAAAGAAAACTTCTGTGAGCCGCTAGTTTTAAGAAAAATTTCCTCCGGCGTACCGGTGCGGACGATCCTGCCGTCCTTCATCTCATAAACCCGCTTGCAAAGTCTATAAATCTCGCTTACGTCGTGGCTTACCAAAATCACGGTCTGATGAAACTGCTCGTGGATTTTTAGCAGATACTCTTGGATTTTTTCGCGCATCGTAAAATCAAGCGCCGAAAGCGGCTCGTCAAGTAGCAAAATTTCAGGCTCTTGCATCAGTGCGCGAGCAAGTGCTACGCGCTGCTTCTGTCCGCCGCTAAGACCCTCGACGCCGGATTTCGCAAACTCGCTAAGCTCTAAAATTTCAAGCAGCATTGCGGCTTTTTGCGGATCGTTTCTGGCAAAAAGTAGATTGCCCGTCACGCTCATATTCTCAAAAAGTGCGTAGTCTTGAAATAAAAAGCCGATCCTGCGCTTGCCCGCACTTAAGAATTCATTGCCTTCTTGCAGCACACGATCGCCGTCTTTTATGCTACCACTATCTGCGCGCAAAAATCCAGCCAAAATGCGCAGCAGTGTAGTCTTACCGCTGCCGCTGCGCCCATATAGGCACACAAACGAGCCTTTGTTAATCTCTAAGCGAGCATCAATCGAGAAATCATCACTGATTTTTTTCTTACAATCAATCGTTATCATATTTTTCTATATATATCGCAGTGGCGCTAATGTATGCGAAAACCTCGTCGCCCTCGCGTAAAGCAAGCTCCTGCGCAGAATGCGCGCTAATGAGCACATCAAAGCTTATCTTGCCTTCAAACCTGAGCGTGCATAGAATTTCACCTAAGCTTAGGCTCATAATCTTGCCGTGAATTTCATTTTCGCTAGATACACCACTTAGGGCTTCGCGAGATAAAAGCACATCAGTACTTTTAAAGCCCACGTAAACTTCACTGCCCACCTTAAGCTCGCTACTTAGCTGCAGAAATACGCCACGTAGCTTGATGCCGCCCGCGATAAATCCTACAGAATGGATGCCGTCTTTTTGTAAAATTTCGTTGATTCTCGCTCTAATCATTAAAACTCGTATCCGTATTTAGCAAAGATCGCCCTGCCCTTATCGCTTAGAATAAAATCATAAAATGCCTTGGCTTCGGCATTGTCTTTGGCGCGGTTTAGCACAACCATGCCTTGAGCTATCGGCTCGTAGAGCTTGGTATCGACTAAGACGAAATTTTTGCCCTGCTTGCAAGGCTTGTCGTTGCAGCCGTCCTTTGCCATCTTAGGCGCATACATCGCGCTAGCCGCGATAAAGCCGACGTCGGAAGCTTTGAGCGCTTGCGAAAGTGCCTCGCCGATCGATTTTGCTTCTACGATTTTGCCTTTGATCTCATCGTAAACTCCCGCTTTTTGGAAGGCCTGTACGATTGCGGTGCCGTAAGGAGCGGTCTTTGGATTTGCTATGGAAATCGTTTTAACGCTAGGGTCTTTTAAAATTTCAAGCCCCTTGCTAAGATCTACGCCGCGCACGCTAAACATCGCGACCTTGCCCTTTGCGTAGGTTTTGGCAGGCGCCGTCGCAAAGCCCTCTTTATGCAGGTCGTCTGCAAATTTCATATCAGCCGCCATAAAAATATCAAACGGCGCGCCGTTTTTGATCTGCGTGCTAAGCGCACCGCTCGCACCCAAGCTCACATTTAGCGTAGTTTGCGGATGTAACTTGGCAAATTCCGCCTTAATCTCGTCAAACGCATACGTCGTGTTCGCAGCGGCTGCTACGCTGACCTCTCCGGCGCTTAGCACGCCTGCGGTTAAAATTCCTAAAAGCACCGCTTTCAACTTCATTTTATGCCTTTCGTTTCGGCTCTCACCGAGAATTGAATTGTATCTAAAATTTTAAATTTACGCCTTAAATTTTAAAATTTTGCGCACCCAATTTCACCCTATTACGCGCCAATAATGATCTCGCTAGGCTCGATGATCGCCGTTACTTCATCTCCTACTCCTAGAGCCATCGCGGTGGCAGATTCTCGCGTGATGATCGCGGTGATGTTTTGATGCGAGCTTGTGCCTAGACAGATCTCTGCGTTTACCGCGCCGATTTTGACCTCGCTAATCGTGCCCTTGATTTGATTCGCCGTACTAAGTTTTAGCTTCTCCGAGGCTCCTTTAGCGATGATGACGCTTGGAGCCTTAAATAAAAACAGCACATCCTTGCCCACCTTTAGCCCTAAATTTTTTTCGCTCTCTACGGTTACCGTCGCGCATAAAATTTCGCCACCTGCGAGTTTAGCCGTGATTTGAGAATTTACAGCGCCTGTTTGAACATCCGTAATCTCAACACTTAGCTGATTGCGCGCAGAAAGCTTCATACCGATCTTCTCTAAGCTTAAAAGACTCTCTTCGGTGATCTCGTCAAGCTTTAAAATTTCACTCAAAAATGTCTCACCTGCGTGGCTGATAGCATCATAAGCGCGAATCAGCTTGTGAGCGTAAGGGGTAAGCTCGGAGCCGCTATTTTTCTTTGTGCCTTGAGTGCGGACGATGAGGGGTTTTTTGCTCGCGTTGTTGATTAAATTTAGCGCGTCCCAGCCGTTTTTATACGACACTCCTACGATCTCTGCGGCCTTTGTAATACTTTTAGTCTCATCTACGGCCTTAAGCAACTTAATGTGCTTGGCTAAAAGCGATGCTTTGTTGCCAAGCAGGAATTCCAAAGCAAATTTTGCGTCCATTTTCATCCTTTCTTATTTACTTTCACGTGATTTTATAATATATCCTCTGATATATTTCTTAAAGAGCTACAGGCTTTATTCTGCGATATAAAGAGGGAAATTCTATACGAAATTTTACCCTTATTGACAAAATTTCTTTAAACTTGTAAAATCGCCACTTTGATTTATAAAGAAGGGTCACATTTGAAATTTATAAAAATTCTATTCTTAGCCGCGGCATTGGCACTTTGTGGTTGCTCGCAAAAGCAAGAAATAGTAGCGCCTAGCGACACAGATGGTTTTGATGAGGAGTTCGCCAAGCGCGAGGTTTTCGATCCACTTAGCGGCTACAACCGCGTTATGACGAGCTTCAACGACGTATTTTACTCATATATACTAACCCCCGTAGCCAGCGGTTACGACTATGTAATGCCCGATCCGATCCAGGGCGCGTTTTCAAATTTTTTCTATAATATTTTATATCCGATGAGGCTCGTAAACAACCTGCTGCAGGGTAAATTTGAAAATTCTTGGGACGAGACGAAGCGGTTTTTGATCAATTCGACCGTCGGCTTCGGCGGACTTAACGATATGGCAGGCAAATACTACGGGATTCCGCGCCACGACGAGGATTTCGGGCAAACGCTCGGATATTGGGGCGTGCCGGCAGGTCCTCACATCGTCTGGCCGATCTTAGGACAGAGCAATCTACGCGATACAGCTGGACTTGTAGGAGATTATTTTTCAAACCCGATAAATTATATTAAAGATGGCACGGTGCGAAACTCCGTCAACGGATTTAGAATATTTAATGACTACTCGCGCGATCCGGAATTTTATGAAAAAATGACCAAAGATGCGGTGGATCTGTATCCATTTTTACGCGATGCTTACGAGCAAAATCGCGAGAAACTAATAAAGGAATAACAATGAAAATTTTAAAAGTTCTAGCGCTTTGCGGAGCGCTTTTGATTTCAGCGCACGCTATTAGCGATGCGGATATCGAGCCCGTGATGAGCCAAAAGGTCTCCGAGGCCGTAGGCATTATGCGAAGCAGCGCGCCCAAAGACGCAAAGCCAGCGAAAATCTTTGCGCTTTTCGACGGCTATTTTGATTATAAGATGATGGCGAAGCTCTCCCTTGCGAAGCATTACGCTAGCCTTAGCCCCGCGCAGATCGCGGAATTTAATAAGGCCTTTGAAGCGCATCTAAAGCGCTCGTTTATCGAAAAACTTTCGCTTTATACCGATCAGGATATGAAGGTGCTAAGCAAACAAAGCCCGAGCGATAAGCGCCGCGTGCTAAAAACGCAGGTCATCGGCGAGCAGAAAAACTACGACATAGATTTTAAATTTTATCCTAACGGCTCTGATTGGCGCATCTACGATGTCGATATCGTGGGCGTTAGCCTAATCCAAACCTATCGCTCGCAGCTAGGCGACGTAACGCAAAATTTGGGCTTTGACGAGCTCATAAAGCGGCTAAATTCCACCGTCATCAATAGCGGCGAATAGCGGCACGCCCAAAAGAGCGGTATTTGAAAAAAATTTTTCGCCTAATCGTCGCGTTTCCGAAAATCACGCTCGCGCTGTTTACGGCGCTGGCGCTGTTTTTCGGCTACTACTCCACAAAGCTCGAAATCGACGCTTCGACCCAGACGCTACTGCTTGATAACGACGAGGATCTTCAAATTTGGCGCGAAGTATCCAAGCGCTACGAAACGCCGAATTTCTTAGTCGTCGCCTACACTCCCGCAGGCGATCTTTTAGCGCCCGAGACGATCCGCAAGATAGCGCAGATGGATGCCGCTTTTTCTAAGCTGGATTTCGTCGCCGGCGTCACGGACATCACGAATGTGCCGCTTTTGCTAAACAAAGGTAGCGGTATGAGCGAGCTGCTTAAGCACATACCCACTCTTACCGACGCGGACGTAAATTTAACCGCGGCTAGGCGCGAGCTTTCTACGAGCCCCTTTTATGCGTCAAATTTAGTAAGCGCCGATCTTCGCACTACCGCAATTTTAATAAATTTAAAACCGCAGACCCGCTACGAGGAGCTTTTGCGCCTAAGAGACGGAGCCAAAAGCGCTCTAAAGCAAGCGGAGCATGAGGGCAATAGTTCCAAAGCTCAAATTTCACAGCTCAAAGATGCGCTTAAAGCTTCGGAGCAAAATTTCAAATCCTATCGCGACGAGCTTCGCGAAAAAGATCACCGCGACATTGTGGCTTTGCGCGCGTTGATCGCGGGTTTTGAGAAGGAATTTGCGGGCGATAGACTGTTTTTGGGCGGACTGAATATGATCGCCGACGATATGGTAGGCTACGTCCGCTCGGATCTAACGACCTACGGACTCGGCGCCTTGGTGCTTCTGTTAGCGTGCTTTTGGCTCTTTTTTAGACAGGCGAAATTTATCCTGCTGCCGCTTATCATCTGCGCGTATTCGGTCGTGCTCGCAGCGGGATTATTCGGCTTTTTGAGCTTTGAGGTTACGGTGATTAGCTCAAATTTCATAGCGCTTCAGCTCATCATCACGGTTTCGGTCTGTATCCACCTAATCGTCGCCTACCGCGAGTTTAGCGCGCGCTTTCACGCATTTTCGCAGCGCCAGCTCGTTTATGCGGTGCTGCGCGAGCGCGCAAGACCCTGCTTTTTCGCGATCTTTACGACCGTTATCGGCTTTATGTCGCTAATTTTTTGCGATATAAAACCCGTAATTTCTCTGGGAATTATGATGAGCGTAGGCATCAGCATCTCGCTAGTTACGGCATTTGGAGTATTCGGCGCGGTTATGTCGCTTCTGCCACGCACGCACAATAACCGCAGCTTCGAGCAGCACTTTAAATTTACGCTTTGGTGCGCCGAAACGGCGCTACGTAGCAGAGGCGCGGTTTACGGCGTTTGCGCTGCGGCGGTGATCTTTGGACTATACGGCATCTCGCAGCTGCGCGTCGAAAACAGCTTCATCGGCTACTTCAAAAAAAGTACCGATATCCGCGCGGGCATGGAGGTCATCGATACAAATCTGGGCGGAACTATCCCGCTTGATATCGTCGTTAAATTTAAAAGCGCAGGCGGCGCAAATTCTGCTAGCGGGAGTGAAAATTCCGCAATCGGCAGCGCAAATTCTAAAAACGGCGAAAATTCCAATCCCTCGGGGCGAAATTTTGCGGCAAATTCTACTCGGCAAAATTCTATCGCACAAAATTCCGCTACTCAGAATTCTACCACCGCGGCGCAAAATTCTATTGCAGAAAATTCTATGCCCCAAGGTTCCGCTGCGGCAACACAACCAAGCGAAGCCGTAAATTCAGATCAAACCGATGCCGCAAATTTAGAGCATAATTCCACCGCGAGCGACGATTTTGGCGATTTCGAAGCCGAATACGCCGCCAACGAAAACAAGCCGCAGTATTGGTTCACCTCCGAAAAGATGCGTATCATCGGCAAAATAGATGATTTTTTGAAGGACAAAAACGTCACGGGACACGAGTTTATTGGCAACGTAAGCTCGCTCGCATCGCTTTTAAAGCTCGGCAAGCAGATTAATCAGGGGCGCGATCTGGACGATCTAAGCCTTGCTCTAATCTACTCTGAAATGCCGGAAAACTACCGCGAGATGGTGCTTTCACCTTTTGTAAATATCGAAGCGAACGAGGCGCACTTTAGCGTCCGCACGATAGATAGCGATCCGAATCTCCGCAGGGCGCAATTCCTAGCCGATCTTAAGCGCGATCTGGACTCTCTACTCGCTAAGGATAACGTCACGGTGCAGATCAGCGGCATAATGGTGCTTTATAACAATATGCTTCAAAGCCTGATGAGCTCGCAGATAGGCACTCTGGGTATTACCGTGCTCGTGCTTTTCGTGCTTTTCGTGATCATCTTTCGCTCGTTTTCATACGCACTTATCGCGATCGTCGTAAATTTAATTCCGCTTTGCGCCTGCTTCGGCATTATGGGGGTTGCGAGCATTCCACTAGATATCATGAGTATCACGATAGCGGCGATTAGCATCGGTATCGGCGTTGACGACGTCATCCACTATATCTATCGCTACAAGCGGGAGTTTGCGCGCCTGGGCGACGAGGCCGCGGCAATCCGCGCGAGCCACGCAAGTATCGGATACGCGATGTATTATACGTCGTTTGCGATCATTTTGGGCTTTAGTGTGATGATGATGAGTAATTTCTGGCCTACGATCTACTTTGGGATGTTAATATGTCTGGTGATGAGCCTGCTTCTTTTGGGTGCGCTCATAATCCTGCCGTCGCTAATAATGAGCCGAAAGGGCTTAAAATTTAGCCTCTTTAAAGCTAAATAAATTTTATCTCGCTATAATTCCCGCATTTGGAGAGGATGGCGACCTGGTGGCGTCTGCGGACTTCAAATCCGATAGGAGGGCGGTTGACCGTTTTCCGGGGGGTTCGATTCCCTCCCTCTCTCGCCGAATTCTTTTAAAATTCTATCTTTAAATTTTATCTTTCACGCTTTTAGCCACGTACTTCGCGAATTTATATCAAATTTCGGCTCTAAATTTATCCGTTATTAAACAGAGATGGATAGCATTGCTCGTTAACTTTTCTTGAAGGAGCGCGTATAAAATACGCATTAGGTGCTGCGCTTGCGGCATTTATTTTTGCAGGATGTGGCGATGACGATGTGGGGCTTGTGAAAAACTATACTTTGCCTGATTTCAAGTCGATGAGTATTGGCACGGCGATCGAGGGCTCGAAAATCTGCAAAAATATCACGTGGAGCAAAGAGGAAAACGGCGGATTAAAGACGGTTAAGATGGTCTGCGACGTGGATGTAGAGCAGAGACTTAAATCATATAAACAAGAGATGTTGGACTCATCTTTAAAAAGAGTTATGACTTTTTATGAGGGCAAGGCTTACGACGCGCAAGGCTTGTTTAAGCTGGCAAAAGAATACTGCAAGCTAAACGAAGCCAAATTCCAAGAAACGCTTAAAACCAAAGGCAAAATAGAATTTGAAGAAGAATGGAAGTCGGTCGATTGCGACGACAAACTAAAAGGGGAGATACTAAAAGAAAGCAATACCGAAATCTACATAGACTCTATTATGGAGTGCTTAAAAGCAGCCATTTATTACTCGCAAATAACCGCAGAACAATTGGACGCGAGCTTCGGACATAAAGAAGGCGGATCATCAAAGCTTGCTATCGAGCTAAATTTTATCGTAAATGAGGGTAAAAGCGTAAATCTGTCTGATAAATTTAAACTTATCACGAATGGCAAAGAAGATCCCGTGAATAAAATGAAGTCAAAAGATGTCATAGCAGGCTTCTACGAAAGGCAATAAGCGCCTCATCTCGCGGCTAAATTTGATGAAATTTTAAAATTTAGCCGCCTTTTTATATCAAAATTTCATTCAAAATTTTATGTGAAGTTTTAAATTTAAAGCGCGGCGGAATCAATTTCGCCTGCCGCGCCGTGAAATTTTCCGCCGAATACAAGCTTATTTATCGTGTCCTTGCAGATACGCAATCGCGCTAAGTGCGGCAACCGCGCCGTCGCCTGCCGCGCAGACGACCTGTTTAGGCGCATCCTGTCTCATATCGCCCGCCGCAAATAGCCCGTGCACGCTTGTTTGCATCTTTAAATTTACCGCGACCTGTCCGCCAGGCGTGATGTCGCAGATGAACTTGCCATCATCGCCCTTTAGCACCTCGTTTCGCACGTCAAGCCCCACGAATACGAAGATCCCAGGCAGCTGCAGCTCGCGCGTGGCGCCGCTGGTTTTATCCTTGACGACGACGCCCGTTACGCCGCTTGCATCACCTTTGATCTGCTCTACGAGCGCGCTTGTAATGAGCTCAATATTCTCACTTTCGCGCACCTTTTGCACTGTCGAAGGCGCTGCGCGAAACTCGTCTCGGCGGTGGATCAGATAGACTTTAGAGCAAATTTTAGCTAGATACAGAGCCTCCTCTAGCGCCGTATCGCCGCCGCCGAGGACGGCAACCTCTTTGCCCTTGTAAAAAAACCCGTCGCAGGTCGCGCAGGTACTGACGCCGCGACCGAAGAACTCATCCTCGCCCTCAATCCCCGCGCGGCGCGGAGTAGAGCCCGTAGCGACGATAACGGCACGCGCGCGTCGTGTTTGATCGCCCTCGAGATAGATCGTAAAATTTCCATCGCCGTCTTTTGAGACGCGCAGCACGCGCACCATCTCATGCTTTAAGCCAAAGCGGAAGCACTGCTCCTGCCAAGGCGCCATAAAGCTCATCCCGTCGGTCACCGCGGCGACACCGGGGTAGTTTTCCATCTCGGAGCTTGAGGTGATCTGCCCGCCGGGCATCCCCATCTCAAACATCACGACGTCCTTTAAACCGCCTCTTGTAGCATAAAGCCCCGCCGCTAGCCCCGCAGGACCGCCGCCGATAATTGCTAAATCTAACATTTTTTCTCCTTAATTATTTTATTAAGTAAAGTCGCGGGCGTTAAATTTACGAATTTAATTAATAAAACGATGAGTAGAAGGGAAAAGGGCGAAAGCCGCCCTTTTAAAATTTACAGAAGCGAGTTTAGTTTGTCGGCTATGATCTGCTTAGATTGCGCGCCGATGAGCTGAGCTTTTAGCTCGCCGTCTTTGAAAAATAGAATCGTAGGGATCGAGCGGACGCCGAACTGCACCGCCAAATCCTGCGCTTCGTCGGTATTCACTTTACAAATTTTAGCCTTGCCCTCGTAATCGTTCGCAAGCTCCTCGATGATCGGGGCGATCATACGGCACGGCCCGCACCAAGGCGCCCAAAAATCGACTAATGCGACACCCTCTTTAGTAACGTCGAAATTCTCCGAAGTAAGCTCTATATACTTTCCCATAATGTTCTCCTTGTGTTAAAATTCCGCGGATTATAGTTCATTATCTTAAATAAATAATAAAAATTCTAATTTAAAAAGATATGTTGGCGATAAATTTTATCTGCTTTGGATAAACTTCCACTACGTCGATCTGCCACGGCTCGTCCGTATCGCAGCTCATCAGATAAAATTCCGCCGCTTTTAAAATTTTAGCCATCTTGGCGCCAGTCACGCGCTCTGCGGCGTCGTAATCGCCGCTCGTGGCCTTTACTTCTACAAAGTGCAAAATTCCGCCCTTATGCGCGATTATATCGATCTCGCCGAAGCGGCAGCGAAAATTTCGCTTTAAAATTTCAAACCCTTCGCCGCGTAAAAATTCCGCCGCACGGTCCTCGCAGGCAAAGCCGAAAAGATATTCTTTTAAGCTCAACTTAGCTTTCGATCCTGATCATAAAAGGCTTTTGCGTGATGAAATTTTCGCCGCCGATCACGCTTATTGCGCGCTTGATATTCTTCTCGCAGCACGTATGCGTCGTGAAAAACAGCGTCACCTCCTCGTCCGTTTTGAGCTTCGGCTTTTGCAAAAAGCTATCGATCGAAAGATCGTTTAAGCTCATAATGTTCGTAAGCTTCGCGAGCACGCCCTTTTCGTCGCGCACGCGCAGCCTGAAATAATATTTCGTGCGGATCTGCTCGTTCGGCAAAATTTGCATAAAATTTTCGCTCGGCAAAATTTTATAGCCGAGCATCGGATTTTTGTTATCGCGCGCAATGTCGATGAGATCGCTTATAACCGCACTTGCCGTAGCGCTACCGCCCGCGCCCGGGCCATAATACATACTCTCGCCGACGCAGTCTCCGTAGATGCTCACGCCATTCATCACGCCATCGACTTTTGAGAGCATTTGATCCTTTGAAATGAGCGCAGGATGGACGCGCAGCTCGACTTTGTTATCGCACGCGCGCTTAGCTACCGCAAGCAGCTTGATTATAAAATCAAATTCGCGCGCAAAATAGATATCCTCCTGCGTGATCTCCTCGATCCCTTCGATTAGGATATCTTCAGGATCTCCGTGCACGCCGTATGCGATGCTAGCTAGGATCAAGAGCTTATGCGCCGCATCAAACCCGCCAATGTCGAAGCTAGGATCGGCTTCGGCGTAACCGAGCTCTTGAGCTCGCTTTAGCGCGTCTTCAAATTTCTCATTTTTTTGCATCATATTCGTAAGGATGAAGTTGCTCGTGCCGTTTACGATGCCGATTATCTTTTCGATACGATTGGCGCTTAGCCCTTCGCGCAGGGTTTTTATGATCGGAATTCCGCCCGCTACGCTCGCTTCAAAGCCAAAAGGCGTATCGCCCGCCAAAGCCTGAAGTTTGTAGCGATGATAAGCCAAAAGCGCCTTATTTGCGGTAACAACCGCCTTTTTGCGCTTTAAAATTTCACTTACGATCTCATATGGCTTTTCTACCCCGCCCATAAGCTCTATAAAAACGTCAATATCGTCGCGCTCGATGATACTCCCAGCGTCGCTGCTAAGCGGAATTTGCACGCCCCTTTTTTTGCTCGTATCGCGCACGAGTCCGATTACTGGCTCTATGCTAACGCCCGCGCGCGCAAGGATGATATCTTTATTTTTAATCAAAATGTTTGCAACTTCGCTACCTACGGTGCCGACGCCTAAAATAGCTACTTTCATCAGATCTCTTTCAAATATTTTTTTATATTTCTAGCGGCTTGACGGATCCTGTTTTCGTTTTCGATAAAGGCGATCCGCACGTAATCGTCTCCCGCTGCGCCAAAGCCAACGCCCGGGCTTACGGCGACGCACGCCTTGGTAAGAAGCTGCTTGGAAAACTCCATGCTCCTTAGATGAGCCGCAGCCGGCGGCAATTTCGCCCACGCAAACATCGACGCGCTAGGTTTAGCGATCTGCCAGCCCGCGTCCGCAAAAGCGTCTATCAAAAAATTCCTACGCTTCTCATAGCTCGCGCGGATCTCCTCTACGCACTCTTGCGGCCCGTCCAGCGCGATCGTGGCGGCTACTTGGATCGGCGTAAACATACCGTAATCAAACCACGATTTGATCTTTTTAAGCGCGGCGACTAGCTTTTTGTTGCCGCATACGAAACCTACGCGCCAACCCGCCATATTGTAGCTTTTAGAGAGAGTGTACGCCTCGACTGCGACGTCCTTTGCGCCCTGAACCTCAAAAATGGACGGCGTTTTGTAATCATCAAAAGCGATCTCTGCGTAAGCGATGTCACTGATGATATAAAACCGCTCCTGTCGCGCCATCGCCACAAGCCGCTCGTAGAAGCTCTTTTGCACGACGACCGTCGTAGGGTTATGCGGGAAATTTACGACGACGTATTTTGGACGCGGAATGCTCTCGTCGAAGGTCTTTTGCAGATCGATGAAAAATTTATTCTCGTTAAAATTTAAATTTTCATCATAGGCAAGCGGGATTTTAACGACGTTGCCGCCCGCGATGATGAAGGCTTGGGTGTGGATCGGATACGCAGGATCGGGCACCACCGCGACATCGCCCGGATTTACGATCGCGCTAGTTAGATGCACGAAGCCCTCTTTAGAGCCCATCACGGCGACGATCTCACTTTCTGGGTCCAAGATCACGCCGTATTTGCGCTTGTACCAATTCGCGCAGGCAAGTCGCAGCTTGTAGATGCCCTGACTTACGGAGTAGCCGTGCGTCTTGTCCTTTTGCGCGCTTTCGCAAAGCTTGTCTATTATATGCTGCGGCGTCCTGCCGTCGGGATTGCCCATTGAAAAATCGATTATATCTTCACCGGATCTGCGCGCCGCCATTTTTATGGCATTGACCTCGGCAAAAACGTAATTGGGCAAACGCTCGATTTTTGAAAAACGAATTTCGTCAAACATCTCAAACCTCTTATCTTAAAGTAATTTTCAAACCATATTTAAAATTTCGCGCCTTAAGCGCCGCGATCTGCTCGCGCCGCACGGAGGCTAAAATTTCAAGCCTTAGCGTCGATGCGGCGGCGCTTTTTATATTGCTCGAGCAATTTAAACTTTTACCTCGCTAAAATTTTAAAACCGCGGAGGCATTGATTGTTTAAATTTAGAGCATCACGACCCTTTGCGGCGCTGTTTAAATTTACGTCCGATCAAAACGATAACGATTAAAGCTGCCGTTTTTACGCCGCGTCCTCGAACGATGCCCTTTAAATTTGCCGCGCTACAGCAAGCCGCCCGCACCGTTTGAAATTTTATCGCACCGTTAAATTTTGCCTGCGCCGCTTAAAATTCTATCTAAGGCGGCGCGGTTCAAAACCTTCTAAATTTACGCTCGTGGGTTTATTTTAAGTCGCACTCGCCGCAGAGAGCCGAAATTCTATCCTCGGCGGCGGCGCAGTCCTACGAGCGAAGAGCCACGCGCGAGAGCGAGGATTTTACTACTTTTTGCCCTTGTTTAGGCGCAGAAACTCATCTGCTGAAATTTTAGTGATATTACCATCTTTGACGTGGAATTTTTGAGTGTTTCTTTCGCTGAAAGTTACGTTGCCATCGGCTTTGCCGAGCTCAAACATCCCGTGACCGGTAGAGATTAGCAGTTCCTCATCTCCTTGCGAAGCGACGACGTAAGGGGTATTTATGACCATCTCACGCTTCTTGCCGCTTTTTAGATTGATGATGCCGATCCACATCTTACCGCGCGGGCTAAGCACGATATCTTTGCTGGGTGCGGGCGCGCTTTGAGTAGCGTTTCCGTCGGTAGAATTTTCCTCAGTCTTAATGCTCGCACGCTCAATTCTAATAGAGCGGTCCAGCGCGTTTAGCGAGCTTAAATTTTCATCCGCAACAGCGGCTGCATTGGCATCTGACTTTAGTGCGAATTTTTCATCTGTAGCGTTGTGCGAAACGACGTCGATACCGATGTTTTCAAGCTTTTTTTGAGTGTTATTTACGATTGGAGCGTCCGAGTAGGTGGTTTTGTTTTGTTCCCATAAAAGCGAGCCCAAAAATTCGCCGAAGCTTTTATAAAGTCCGAAATAAAAGATCGCACCTATAATTAACACCATCACAAGCAGCCACATAAGCCAGCCGCTGCCGCTTTTGTTAGGGCTAACTCTTTGACCATAGACCTGCTCGACTTTAGCTTTTTTAACGGGCACAAAGCTCGCTTTGGCGCTCTCAAACTCGCTAAGCCAGTCCGATAGATCCAGCCCGAACTCGCGCTCTAAAATTTTAATGTAGCCCTTCACGTTAAAATTTGCTAGCTTCTCGAAATCTTTATTGATGATGTATTCTAAATTTTGCGCGTCGATGCGCGTCGTGCGCGCTATCTCTATCAGATCCATGGACTTTAATTTATCCAGATCGCTATTTTTTGGCTGCTGTGTTTGCTCCGGCTTCTCGGTTTGTTCCGCCTTCTCGTCCGTATTATTTAACTTCTCTTCTATTTCTTCCATTTAAAATTCCATCGCATAGTATCGCAAATGCCGCGCTTACATTAAGCGAATCCCAGCCTTCGCGCATCTTTATCGATACCGCGCAGTCGCATTTTTTAAGCGCTCTAGCAGGTATCCCCTCTTCTTCGTTCCCCATTACGAGTGCGTTTTTCGCGCCGAGCTTTAACTCCTTAAAGTTCGTCCCGCCCGCACTCGCGGCGTAAATTTCAAAGCCGCTTTGTTTAAGCTCGTTTAGCACGCTAAGCCCGTCTGCGGCCTTAACGACGTTTAGCTCATACGCCGCGCCCGAGCTTGCGCGCACTACGCCCGCCATATTTAGATTATTTGCGACGACGATCACGCTGTCCGCGCCCAAAGCATAGGCGCTGCGCATTATCGCGCCGATGTTTCCGACGTCGGTAAGCCCATAAAAGATCGGCACGAATTTATCGTCTTTGACGCTAGCCAGATCGCCGAAGCTAAAATCCTCCACCTCGGCCAAGAAGCCTTGATGGTTGCCGCCGCGAGCGAGGGCTTGAGCTTTTTTCGCATCGGCGCGCTCGATTTTTACGCCGGTCGCGGCGATCTTTTTAAAAATTTCTTTCTCGCACTCCTTTGCAAGGATGATGCGGATAAATTTCTGCGGATGCCGATTTAAAAGGTGCAAAAACAGCTGCTTGCCGTAAATAATCATTTTGAGATTTTAGCAAAAAACGGTTAAAATATGACTTAGCGTATCAAATTTTTATATATTTCTTTGGCGGGTTCGCCGTTTATTTTTGAGAGCAGTTTCGCTTTTATTTTCGGCGCGATCTCAAGCGACAAAATATCTTCCTGCGTGATTTTTTCAAAGCTTTTCTCGCCTGCACCGTCAATCACGACGCACCACTCGCCGTTTAAATTTGCGCCGTTTAGGCTGGATAGAACCTCTGCGGCGCTACCGAAAAATTTGGTTTCAAATTTTTTCGTAGCTTCTTTGATCGCAAAAATTTTGCGCTGCGTGTCGATCCCAGCGATCTGTTCTATCAGTTTTACCACGCGCTTTGGGGATTCATATAGCACGCACGGATAGGGGCTTTGCATTAAATTTAGAATCTGAGCTTTGCGCTGCGCGCCGTCATTATTCAAAAAGCCTAAAAAGCTAAATTCTTTCTCCACTAGCCCGCTTGCGGCGGCTGCGAGTAGCAGAGCGTTTGCGCCGCTAAGCACCTCGTAAGGCACGTCGCTTCGCTGCGCAAATTTAACGAGCGCAATTCCCGGATCGCTGATGCAGGGCATGCCGGCGTCGCTTACGTATGCGCAAACTTTTTCGCGCAGAAGCGCTGCATCAAAGCTTGCGAAAAATTCCGCTTCGTTGTGCGTGTGCAGCGAGTAAAACTGTGAAATTTTAAATGAAATTTGAAATTTATCGGATAATAAGTTTAGAAGTTTTTTTGAAACCCTCGTATCCTCGCAGATTAGGATTTCGCAGCTTTGCAATACCTCAAGCGCGCGGCTCGAGATATCGCTTAGATTTCCTATCGGCGTAGGAATGAGATATAGCAACTATTTCATTCCGTATTTTTGCTTAAATTTCTCGACGCGGCCCGCGCTATCTACGATCTTCTCGCTGCCCGTGAAAAACGGATGGCAATTGGAGCAGATATCGACGCGGATCTCTGGCTTGTTCGAGCGCGTTTTAAAAGTGTTTCCGCAAGCGCAGGTAACGGTCGTTTCGACAAAGTTCGGATGTATATCTTTTTTCATTTTTGATCCTTTTTGATGATTTTAAGAGGTTGCGATTATACAACTTTTTTATCTAAAAAGCAAATTTAAAGGGTTTTTAAAAACTCTCGGCAAAGCGTGGATTTTCTTTTTGAATATGCTTTTTTGGACGCGAAGTTTTAAAATTTAGCCCGCTTTACTCCCTTGCTAGCCCGTTTTTATCGGATTTGTCGCTGATTAGCTTGCCGCTTTCGTCGTATTTTTTGGTGCGCACGAGCCTGCCACGCTCAAACTCGCCCTCGGCTTCGAGCTTGCCG
>NZ_CALIMY010000033.1 GCF_938045205.1 uncultured Campylobacter sp. | reverse complement strand
AAGAGATCCGTATGAAATTTTGGGGCTTCCCAAAGACGCTACGTTTAGCGAGATCAAGAAAAAATATCGCGAGCTCGTGAAAAAATACCATCCCGACATCCTGATGGGCAAGGGCGCGGACGAGGAGATCATCCAGGAGGGCACGAAGAAGCTTCAGGAGATCAACGAGGCGTATAAAATTTTAAAGGAGCGCTTCGGCGAGAAGTAGGGCGAGCAAATTTTAAAATTTGAGGGCGCAGAGCGTCTTGAAATTTTAAAATAGGATAGCGAGACGGCGGTAAAGTGCAAGGTGCGGCGAAAGATTATAATTTAAGGAGTGATAAATGAGAAATTTTATAGTTTTTGTCGTTTTGGCGGCACTACTTGGAGGATGCGCGAGCAAAAAGGATCAAAATGGAATTGCCGACTCGGAAGATATCGTAATGTTAAGCTTTGACAAAAATATTTCCACCAGATACCGAGCCCATAACGGAAAACTCTATAAAAATGGCAAAGTGTTAGGCAAATATCTTACGGCACCGGGACTTGGTATGCAGATTTATACGGATGAAATGGAAAATGGTTATATAGATCCCAGCGCGATAAAAGAACATAATTCTAAAAAAATTACGGAGATAATATTTGTTCCGAACGAATTTCTTAAAGTAATCTCTTTTAGCCATAATGACGGCGTTTGTAAAGCATTGTCCGCAGGAAAATATGTACATATAAAGGAGTATATTACTATGTATTCACGAGGTGAGCCGATCGTGGCATATAGTTATGATGTTTTGATGTCAAGAAAAGGAATGGGGAAAATTTCATCCAGGTATGATTTCGCTAATGAAAAATTATCTTATGTGGATAAAAAAATTTTAGAAAAACTAAATTCGACAGTAGCAGATCATGTGAAAAAATCCGTCGTACTTAGCGGCGCTACGCTTCTTGGTCTGCTTTGTAGAGAAAAGTCTAAAAGGTTGGATTAAATTTGAGGAGTGATAAATGAAAAATTTTATAATTTTTGCCGTTTTGGCGGCACTACTTGGGGGATGCGGGATATTGCGCCCCGCTAAGAGCGACAAGGAGTTTAAATTTTACGACGGCAACAAAACCGTGATCTATAAATTTGCGGGCGAGGATCTGTATGAAAATGGCAGAAATTTAGGCGCGTATTCTATGGATAGGGGCGAGCTTAGGACGCTTGTGCTCGATGAAGCGGGTAAGTCTTACGGCAATAACTACAAGTCTGCGCTGAATGCCAAGCGGATGAAATTTTATCTTTTTAACGACGAAAGGGCAATGGTATTTAGCATTTGGCACAAAGATGGGATTTGCAGCGTCTATAATGCAGGCAGATACGTAAATTTCGACTATACTTCAAATATGTTTAAAGACGGCGATTGGCTTTACGCGGACGGTAGAATTTCAAAAAGCGAGAGCTCGGTGCAAAATATGAGTTCAAAAACGTTGAGCGCATATAAAAATATGAATTTTGAAAAAGCGATCGATCGCAAAGATACGAAATATATCGCGGAGGACTTGGCTGTGGCTGGATTTTTCAAAAAGGCGACCGAGGGTCTTAAAACCATGATTTTAGACGATTTTTGCAGATAAACTTCGAGGGAGTTATGGATAAAATTAAAATTTTAGCGCTGTTTACGGCGGTCGTGCTGCTTACTGGCTGTATGAAGGTAAAGTATTCGCAAGCCGAGCTACATCCGGAAAATTCCGTGATGATGAGCTACGACGGGCAGACCGTCACCGAGTATAAAATTTCAGGCGGCGTGCTTTTAAAAGATGACGCAATCTTAGGAAGATATGAAGAGGAGGGCTCCAATCTCTATCTATTTACGGACGAAAGAGGAGTCGGCACGGCTAAGGATCAAATTTCGCAACGAGGTCTAAATAAATTTACGATCTACGTTTTTACGCCCAATAAAGAGCTACGAATCGCTGAGTATTCCGCGAGCGGCAGCGTTTGCAAGGCATTTGCGGAGGGCAAATTCGTAAACCTGACAGAGCACTTTAGCGGCTACGCTTCCTCCGCGCCGCTTTATTCATACTCGTTTTCGGCTTCGGTGTCGCAAAGCTCCAGCGCAAACGTGATCTCACGCTACGAATACGTGAGCTCAATACTAAAAAATAGTAGGGCATTCTTGCAAAGCCCGCATACGGCTCTAGGCAATACGGTTAAAGAGAGCATCGAGTGGCACCGGGACAAATTGCGCGATATTTGTAAGATAAAATTTTAAAAACCAAACCAACACGAAAGGAAAAACATGGGATTTTTATCCAAAGACGAAGAGCCGCAGAAGCAGGGCGCTAAAAAGGCGGCGAAGCAACCGCCGATCTTGATGAAACAAACGCAAGAGGTGATCACCAATATCGAGAAATATCTGGGCGCGCCGCTGCTTACTTACTTCAATTCGGGCGCAGGTAGCGTCTGCGGTAACGACGCGATCAGTATCAACGACCACCTAAAGGGCAAGCATTTCGAAAAGCTCTACCTTTACATCAAATCTGACGGCGGCAGCGGTATCGCATCGCTTAAGATCGTCTCGATCCTGCGCAACCACTGCGACGAGCTGATCGCGCTGGTGCCGGCAAACTGCGCTTCGGCGGCTACGATGATGGCGCTTGGGGCGAATAAAATTTTAATGGGGCCGCTAGGTTATCTCACGTCGGTCGATACTTCGCTGCGACACGAGCTTTCGCCGGTTACGAACACCAACGACCAGGCCAACGTCTCGATGGACGAGCTAAGCCGCGTGGTGAAGCTTTGGAAAAATAACGAGCGCCCAAACGACGAGAACCCGTACAAGGAGCTTTATAAATATATCCATCCGCTCGTTTTCGGCGCCGTCGATCGCGCAAGCAGCCTGTCGCTTAAAATTTGCCGCGAAATTCTGCGCTACCACTTCGAAGATGAGCAAAAGATCGCCTTTATCAGCGACAAGCTAAACAGCGGCTATCCGTCGCACGACTATCCGATCTTATTCAGAGAGGCTAACGAGCTTGGGCTTCAGGTCGAGAAGATGGATACGCGCCTAAGCGAGATGCTTCAAATTTTAAACGAGCTCTACGCCGAGATGGGGCAGCGCACCTTCACCGACTTTGATGAGAACAACTATCACGACAACAATATCGCCAATATCATCGAAATTTTGGGATGCCAGATCTACTATCAGATCGACAAGGATTGGTTTTATCGCGAGGAGGAGAAGCGCTGGATCGTGCTAAACGACGAGAGCTCGTGGCGCAAAAACGAACTCGACGGCAAAAATATCAAAAACAGCATCTATTATATTTAGTGCGGTTTGGATTTCGCGCCGCTTTAAATTTGCGGCTTGTAAAATTTAAACGAGCAGCAGCGGCAAGGTGCGATTGATGATGACATAGCCGCGATTATGGATGAGCTGGAAAACAAAATGTGCAGGTAAATTTAAAATTTTAAAAGCGGCAAGAGGAGGCGCCAACCTAGCTTGGCGATAAAAGCTGCGCCGCGAAATTTTAAATTTAGTCGGTTTGCGCAGGTCCTTGCGGCTAAATTTGCGCTGCGGTTTAAATTTACGTTTTGCGTCGCGGCTTTTAATTTAGCCTTTGCAAGCGGCGCAGAATTTTAAAATTTACGTTCGCACGAGCATGGCGGCGATATTTAAGAAGCAAATTTAAAATTTACGCGCGGTAAATGCGGTAAATTTAGTAAATTTCACTTTGCCGATTCCGCTTCATAAATCAGGCAAAATTTTAAAATTTAAAGGATTTTTGCGATGAAATTTTTTATCTCGTCTCTATTTTTGGCTCTGTCGCTGCTCGGCTGCGCTGGCAAAAACTCGCCTGCAAGCGATAAAACCTACGTTCTTTCAAGCGAGCTTGGAGATACGAAATACGCTTTTTACGGCGGAAATCTCTACGAAAACGGCGCGATTTTAGGTCCTTATGAAACGCGAGGCGATGCGAAGCTTGCGATTTTAGGCGGCGGCGCAAATTTAGATAAAAACGCGAAGCTCATAAAACTATATTTTTTCGAGCGCAGATACGGCGCGATCTACGCCGTAAGCCACAAAAACGGGGTCTGCGCCGAGTACAATAGGGGAAATTTCGTAGATTTTCAAATTTTATTTAATATTTTTCAAAGCAAAGAGTGGTTTAATTATAGCGGCGGCATCTCTCGCGATAATGAGAAGCTAAAAGAGCTGGCTTCGGCGCGCATGGCGAAATTTAACGGCGCAAAGCTCGGCGCGGCAGATGAAAAGACGAGGCGCGAGTATCAAAAGGCTCGCCGCGAGGCGATTTTGTATTTTCAGCTTAACGCAAACGACGCGCGCGAGCTGATTTTTAAAAAACTATGCGAATAAATTAAAAGGAGAAAAGATGAGAGCGTTAATCAGCGTCAGCGATAAAGAGGGCGTCGTAGAGTTTGCCAAAGGGCTTGAGCAGCTCGGATTTGAAATTTTAAGCACGGGCGGCACGTTTAAGCTTTTGCGCGAAAATGGTGTTGCGGTGCTCGAGGTTAGCGAATACTCGGGTTCGCCCGAGATGTTTGAGGGGCGGGTTAAGACCCTGCATCCAAAGATCCACGGCGGAATCTTGTATAAGCGAAACGACGCAAATCACGTAAGCCAAGCCGCGCAGCACGGCATCGGCGGCATCGATCTCGTGTGCGTAAATTTATATCCTTTTAAAGCGACCGTAGCCCGCACCGACGATTTTTCCGAGATTATCGAAAATATCGACATCGGCGGCCCCGCGATGGTTCGAAGCGCAGCTAAAAATTTCGCAAGCGTCTATGTCGTTACGAGCCCGCTTGATTACGACGCGGTTTTGCAAAATTTAAGCGGCGCGGACGAGAGCGAGAAGCTGAAATTTAGGCAAAATTTAATGATAAAAGCTTATGAGCACACCGCAGCCTACGACGCGATGATCGCAAACTATATGAACGAGCGCTTTAACGGCGGCTTCGGCGCGAAAAAATTTATCACGGGTAGCAAGGTATTCGACACCCGCTATGGCGAAAATCCGCATCAAAAGGGCGCTCTGTACGAGTTCGAGGACTTTTTTAGCAAGCACTTTAAGAGCCTAAAGGGCGAGGCGAGCTTTAACAATATGACCGATATGCACGGCGCGCTGATGCTCGCTAGCAGCTTCGGGGAGGCGCCTGCGGTGGCGATCTGCAAGCATGCCAATCCGTGCGGCTTCGCCGTAAAGGGAAGCCTGCTTGAAAGCTACACCGAGGCGCTAAAATGCGATCCCGTTTCGGCATACGGCGGCGTCGTGGCGATAAACGGCGTTTTGGACGAGGAGTTAGCGCATAAGATCAATGAAATTTTTGTCGAAGTTATCCTCGCCGCCCGCATCACGCCCGCGGCGCTTGCGGTATTTGAAAAGAAAAAGCGTATTAAAATTTTCGAGCAAGGCGGGGAGTTTTTAATTCGCGAAAACGACAAGTATGATTTTAAATTCATTGACGGCGGCTTCGTATATCAGCAGCGCGACTACGTGGGCGCGAGCGAGGTCGCAAACGCCCGCTGCGTCACTAAGCGCGCGGCGAGCCAGAGCGAGCTTGATGATCTAAAAATCGCGTGGCAGATCGCCGCGCTTACGAAGAGCAACTGCGTG
>NZ_CALIMY010000032.1 GCF_938045205.1 uncultured Campylobacter sp. | reverse complement strand
ATTCCATCCCGTTGGGAATTGAAACCTGCGGTAATCGATCCCGATCCACATCCCGTAACCCGTAGAATTCCATCCCGTTGGGAATTGAAACATATATTTGAGTTTAAAAAAGAATTTAGTAGAGATTTATTGAGCGATCGATTTTCATATGCTCGTTTTGTAGAAACCGGGCATACACCTTGATTGTCATATCCAAATTCGCGTGGCCGAGGATTTGAGATACCCATTTCAGTGGGATTTCGCCCCTTACCGCGCGCTCGACCATGTGGGTTGCGAACGTGTGGCGGGTATGTCTGGCGCTTCGGTATGGGATACCGCATTCATCAAGGAATTTTCGCCACCTGCCGTTGCCGAAAAGCGACGTAGAGCCGAAAAGATGATCGCCTCTTTCCGAAAAGACCCACTCGCTATCCCGATCCTTTTCAAGCCGGGCGATGTATGGCAAAAGCGACGTAAATATCGGCACGATCCTATCCTCTCCGGTTTTGGTGCGAGGTTTAACAAGCCCGTCCGTGAGGCTCTTGCTGATCGATATACTCATAGCCTCCCTATCGATATCTTCCCAGCGCAGAGCCAAAATTTCGCAACACCTCGCTCCCGTATAAAACGCAAAAGCAAGAAAGCTCTCAAGCCGCCCGCTCGCCTTTGAGAGCATCAGCTCCACTTCCTCTGCCGAAAACGGATCGGTTTTGCTGCGCGGGATCTTTGGATATTTTGCGCCCACAAACGGGTTTTTTGCAAGTTTTCCGGCTTCTACTGCTTGCTCGCAGGCGCGGCGCCAGCACAGCACGACGCGCTTGATAGTGCTCGGGGCTAGACCTTCCTCAAGCCCCGCCAGCCACTTTTGAATATCCACTTTCTTGATGCAGGCGGCATCTTTCGGCAGATATTTCGTATGTGAGAACGCGAACTTTTGCTTGCGGTCCTGTTCAAAATTTATCTGCCCGAGAGCTTCGAGATAGTCTCGGGCGATAGAGGCGAGGGTCATCATAGGCTCCTGTCGTACCACCTGCGAATAAACATTTCGCTAAGCAAGTGCTCTTTCACCATCTCGAAAATGAGCTCCTTTTCTTTATCCGAAAAATCTTTGAAATACACATGAGTATGCTTTTCTCCCTGCGCGTATGCGCTATTGGACTCTTCGCCTACATATATCTTGCAGGAGGAGAAGGATATTGCCTCTCCCTCATCGAAGAGTCCTGCATATTTTCTCTCTTCGAAGGGAATTTCTCCGCCAGTGCCCCAACCCCCAAGCTCAAGTTGCGGAGCGTCAGTTCCGTTTTTCACGTGAGCCTTCACGTAGATTTCAGGGAAAACGAAACTCACGCTCTCGCTCCATACGCTTTCGCTGCAGCGAAAATCAACCAATCCTATGATATAGTCTGCGTCGCCGTAGGTGGAATTTTCATCCACCTTCTTTACCCAAATTCTTAAGGCGTAAACATTGCTCCTCTTGCGTCCTTTTTCTAGGGCGTCCATAATAGTGTATGGTACACCTCTACTAGGTGAGATTAAATCAAGCTGCTTTGATGGAACAACAGCAAAAGTATCGCCTACTTGAGAGGCGGGAACGACGCTCAATACCTTTTTGAGATATTTTGTGCATCCATGTTCATCTTCATCATATGGAGCGACACCGACAACGGAAACGATCGCTATGCCATCTCTGTTTTGCACAACAGCTGCATCGCCTTCGTGAACTTCTACGCTCTCATCTATAGCCCAACTATAAACTCTGTCTTTACTTCCGCTAAAAGAAGCTTCGATGATCTTTATGTTTTTCATTTTTTATCCTTTAAATTTTATCGCCATATTTTGTGGCGATAGTGGCAACGGAAGCCTTGGCCCATTTTTTGTTTTTTGAATCCCAAGAAAACCCGCAGGCTTTCAACATATTGTTTATTTCGTAGGTGTTTTTGTTTCCTACAACGCCTACGAAGCCATCTATTAGGGCTATTGCAGCCGTTGAGGCTTGCAATATTTCTTTTGAATAGCCGCCCTTCAATTCGGCGGCTATGATGGCGTCATCGGTTGTTTTTATGAGCTCTTCTTTTTTCCAGGAAGCTCTTTCAGCCTTTAGAATTTCGGTGAAAAGTATTTCGCCGTTATTTGTTTCCACCAAAAACATTTTGGTGCATGGAAACATAAATCCTGATGTTTTCATCTTTTTCTCCTTTAGGACTATGCCTGCACATAGGGCATTTTATAAAATTTCTTTCGTGTATGTAGTATTATCCCAGCCGCTAAATTCATTGTCAAAGTCGAAGCAGCAATCACGTTGAAACTCATCAAGGCTCGACCATGCTTGCCCCTCGGCTCCCAAAACATCTTTGATGATATTGGCGGGATAAAATATTGCGTTATCGTAGCTCTGTAATCCTGTGATTTCGCCGTTTTCATCATAAATGATTATTCCAGCCGGATTATGACCTAAACTAAACTCTTCGCCATTCAAAAGCCGTACCGCTTCGACACCTTGCTCCCAAAATAGCCTTTTCATTTTTTACTCCTTGTAAAACATTTTGTTTTAAATTGAGCGTATTATAATACATTTTGTTTCAAATGTCAAGAGTTATTAAAACTTTTTGCATTATTTTTATGAGAAAATAAAATATTTTGTTTTATTTTGCTATAATTATGGAAATTTGGATAGGAATAGATATGACAAAACAAGAATTTGTATCGAAGCTAAAAGATCTCAATTTGTCCGTTGCCGATTTTGCGGAGATGGTGGGGCTTCATCCTGCGTCCGTGCGAAGCTTCAATGATGAAAAGCGCCCCGTTCCCGATTGGATAGATAGTTGGATGCAAAACTACGAGAAAGCTAGGGCGCTAGACGAGCTTTTAGCACTCATCGAAAAATTTAGGCGTTAAAAGCCGTTTAAAAGGTCCTTAACGCCTAAATAATTCGTAATAAAAATCCTACTGCTATTTTTCTATATGATTCACAATTCTCACTGCAAATTCTTGCCCCTTTACGGCGGCAAGTAGTGCGCTCAAAGCCGTACGAGAGTCTTTCACTCCGCGCGCGCCCAAAGAGTTGCCCAGTAGCACGCAACCCTCGGTATTGCTTCCGGTATTGCCAGCGTGGATCAGAATGCAGCGGCTTTTTGGTACTATTTTATTCCAAAGCAGAGGCAATCTTGCTCTAAATTTAGGGCTATCGTGCCAGGCTATTTGATACCTTCCTTGAGGTATGCGTCTATCCATACCGCTTTGTGTAGTATCAGGGCCCGCAGGCTCGCAGGTATAGCCTATTAGCACTACTTTTTTGCCATCGCTCAATACGAAACGCCCTAGCGTCATATCATCAATTTCTTTAAATCTAAAGATTTCTAAGACCATTTTTACTCCTTTATCCTTCAAATTCTATCTCTATGGTATAACTTGTGGGCTCTAGCGTATGCGAAACCGATTTTATGCTAAATTTAACATCCTCAAGCCCTGCAGCGCCTTTAAATTTAATTTGCGCCCCCGCTATAATATTTGCTCCCATACACGAGCACCGCCCGTTAATACCGCCCTTTTTTAGCTCATTTAGCTTGTTTTGCGCTAGTCGATAAGCTTCAGCATCACTTTTCGGTTCTGGGATTTGCATCTTATAGGTCTGTTTGCCTTTGCCTACCTTGATCTGCTTACGCTTGCCGCTTGCGATGTCTTGCCATTCGCATACGACTGCATTATAGGCGTTACGATTAGCCTCTGTGATATTCAAAGAAGCGAGATCTATCAAATTTAATTCTATTTGCGGTAGCCCGCTCTCTGTCTCTGCTTCGTCTGCTTCATCATCTCCGCTTTTTGGCGCTAGGATCAGAGTATCGTTTTTGGTGGCGGCGAGATAGCCGAGCTCCTTTGCCAATGAATATAAAAACTCCAAATCACTCACCCCGTCTTGTAGGCGCGATCTGATTGCCATATCCTCTCCGCTCGTTTTGAGGCGCAGGGCATTTTCGTCCGCGATCTTGCCGGCAATGGCAAAAAGCGTGGTATTTTCCCAGCTACGGCGCTTTTTGGTCTTGATCTCGCCGGCAAAATCTACGGCGGTCGCACGCACCTCGGTACTTTGCTCTTTGTAATCTCGCTCGCAGGTCTGCACGGCAAATTTACCGCACAGCCACATATTATCGGCACCTTCCTCGCCTTCGCTCGCCCAACCCAAATATAGCTCAAGCTTGTCGCCGAATGTCGGCTTTGCAAAGAG
>NZ_CALIMY010000031.1 GCF_938045205.1 uncultured Campylobacter sp. | reverse complement strand
TCCGTTTTAAGAGCCTAAGCGTGATTTTACCCTGCTACAATACTACTTTAATTAGCTATGCTCAAAAGCCAGGCTACTTTAAATTCCGCCGATGATTTCGCGCGCTTGCGTGATGCTTAGGGCATTGCGACTTAGTTCGCTAGGCTCGCCAAACCCCCAGCATACCTGCAAATACTCAAGTTTTGTGCCTCTTAGATCTGCCAAGTTTGCCTGAAAACATCGCGCTGCTGCAGCTTGTGCGCTTTCCGTCGCTTCTGCTTTTGCGGAAATTTTGGCACCTTTAAAGCTTAGCGTTGCCGCCCCGTCAGCACCTGTGTCGTTAGGGCGAAATTTTTCATCCGCGTTAAGATTTTTGCCGCAAGAGTTTAAGCCCTCGCTAGCGCTAAAATTCTTTTTATTAGTGCCACGGCTAGCATTTAAGCTCTCGCCGTCATTGCCGCCTTGAAATTCTAAATTTTGTAAAAATTCTGCGCCACGAATCGCGGCTAACTCATCCTTTTTGCTATCGCCTAAAAAAATCGCGTTTTTGTGCGGCGAGCGCGATATTACGTGTAGCAGCATCGCAGGGTTGGGCTTTGATGGCATCTGCTCGTTTGCGCCTACGACCAGATCAAATAGCCTGCGCACCCCCGTTTTTTCTAAGATCGCGCTTAGGGTATAGGAAGGCGCATTGGAGGCGACTGCGAGAAAAAATCCTGCTTTTTTGCACGAGTGCAAAAGATCTTCGATACCCTCGTAAAGCACGGCGAAATCGCGGTAATTGCTTACGAATTCTTTTTCAAAAAACGCAAGCTCTTCGGCGCTCGCTTCGGTTTTGCCGTAAAATTCTAAAAAGGCGTTTTTGCTCGGATCGTTGATGGTGTGGACGATGAAATTCTTTTGCAGCGGTGCTAGACCGTAGAGCTCGCGGCGAGTGTTATTGACGCTGATTTCGATCGCGCGCGAAGAGTCAAGCAGCGTGCCATCCATATCAAAAATCACGGTTTTCATCTAATAATCCTTTAAAAAATCGATTTTGTGCTTGTCTTTTTTGTAACTCTTATTGTTTTTGAGCTTTTGCAGAGCGTTTGCTTCATGCTGTAGCGCCGATCTAAACGCAGCATCGCTGATCTGTCCTGCCTCGCTAGCATCAAGGACGTTTTTGGCAAAGCTCTCAAGCGCCTTGGTGTAGGGGCTATCGAGATTTACAGCGGCCGCTTTAGATAAAATTTCGTAGTTTTTAGCTATTCGCTTCGCAAAAAGCTCTGCGTCGAAATCCTCGCGCTTTAGCAGTGCTACGGCTGATTTTACGAAGCGTTCTAACGCGCGGATATATTTAACGCGCTCATCTTTTTCTTTGATTTGCATGATTTTTCCTTAATTAAAGCGGGCATTATAGCAAAATTCGAAATTTTGGCAAAATTACGCATATTATAAAACTATATTTTAATAACATTTTTTTTAGAAAATCCCGTATTATAGGCATTTTAAAATCATATAAAAATACTTGACTTTATTTTAAAATTTCGCTATTATTCGCCAAATTTTTTACAAAGGACAAAAATGCAAAAAGAAACCCTCGCAACTCATTTTGGTTACGACTCCGTCGCAGGCTACGGCACGATGGCTGTTCCCATTTATCAAAGCACCGCGTTTAACTTCGGTTCTAGCAAAAAGGCCGCCGATCGCTTCGCGCTGCGTGATCTAGGGCCGATTTATGGGCGTTTGACAAATCCTACTACTGATGTTTTTGAGGCGCGACTTGCGGCGCTGGAAAACGGCAAAGCCGCAATCGCGGTCTCTAGTGGGCAGGCGGCGATATTTTTTGCGGTGGCAAATTTAGCCGCGGCAGGCGAAAATATCATCATCGCGGAGAAAATTTACGGTGGCGCAACTACGCTTTTGGCGCATACGATCAAGCGCTTTGGCATCGAAGCTAGGGTTTTTGACTCCGAAACGGCAGATAATTTGGAAGGTTTAATCGACGATAAGACTAGAGCGATCTTTTTTGAGACGCTTTCAAATCCTCAAATTTCGGTTGCAAATACCGCTAAAATCGCTACAATCGCAAATAAGCACGGCTTAGTAACGATTGCGGATAACACGATCCCAAGCCCTGCGCTTTACAATCCGCTTGATGACGGCGCGGACGTCGTAATCCACAGCGCTAGTAAATATATAAGTGGGCAAGGTCTTAGCATCGCGGGCGCGATCGTTTCGGGCAAGGGGTTAAATTCCAAACTCAAAGGCAATCCGCGTTACGCACATTTCAACGAGCCCGATGAGAGCTACCACGGCTTAGTTTATGCAGATTTAGTAGATAATTTCGACATTTATACGCTTAGGATTCGCTTGTCCCTGCTTCGCGATATTGGTGCGACACTATCGCCGTTTAACGCGTTTCAGCTCATCCAGGGGCTTGAAACACTGCCGCTTCGCATGCAAAAACACTCGCAAAACGCGCTAAAGATAGCAGAATTTTTGCAAAATCATCCGAAGGTAAAGCAGGTCAATTATCCGGGGCTTGCAAGCTCGCCATTTAATGCCGCGATCAAAGCGAAATTTAAAAACGGCTATGCAAGCAGTCTGATGAGCTTCATCGTAGATAGCGAAGAAACAGCGCTAAAGGCGGTTAGTAAGGTTAAAATTTTCTCTGTCGTAGCAAATATCGGCGATACGAAGTCGATCATCACTCATCCTGCGAGCACGACGCATTCGCAGCTAAACGAGGAGCAGCTAAACCGCGCTGGCGTGCCTGCGAGCCTAATCCGCCTAAGCGTGGGTATAGAGGACGCGAACGATTTGATTTATGATCTTAGTGAGGCACTGAAATAATGGCACTTTTAAGCACAAAGGGCGTTTATGGGCTGGCTGCGATTTTGCAGATCGCCAAAGCTAGCGAAGTAGCGCCGATAAGTATAAAAGAGATCGCCGAGCGTACGGGAGTTTCTAAGAATTATTTGGAGCAAATTCTAAATACCCTTAGAAACGAGAAGCTAGTGTGTAGTATCAAAGGCAAAAACGGCGGCTATCACCTAGCCAGAGATGCTAGCGAGATTACTTTCGGTGAAATTTTTACCGCTCTTGAGAAGGATCTGCGGATGACTAGCATTCAGATGAGTGATCCCGGACTGCGGGCGTTTTTTGAGAAATTCGACGTTAAGCTGGCAGAGATATTTAACGAGCCTCTAAGCAGCTATGAGGAGATGATGGCGCGAAGCGTCCAGTATTTAAATTTCAGCATTTAAAGGAAAAATATGAAAATAGCAAACGATGTTACGGAGCTCATCGGCAATACTCCGTTAGTTAGAATCAATACGTTTGGCAAAAATGCCCTCATCTTAGCCAAGGCGGAATTTTTAAACCCAAGCCACTCGGTCAAGGATCGCATCGCGTGGCAGATCGTAAAAGACGCGCTAAGCTCGGGCAAGATCGACAAAAATAGCGTTTTGATAGAGCCTACCAGCGGAAACACGGGCGTGGGGCTTGCGATGATCGCGGCGAAGCTCGGTATGAAGCTAATTTTAACGATGCCAAGCTCGATGAGTATCGAGCGCCAAAAGCTCATCGCTGCATTCGGTGCTAAAATCGAGCTGACTGATCCGAAATTTGGAATGAAAGGCGCAGTAGATAGAGCAAATGAGCTGGCTGCGAGCACTCCAAATAGCTTCATCCCGAGCCAGTTTGATAACCCGAGCAATCCAAAAGCGCATTTCCAAAGCACTGGACCTGAAATTTGGGAGCAAAGCGGCGGCAAGGTAGATATTTTAGTCGCGGGATTTGGTACCGGCGGCACGCTCAGCGGCACGGCGAAATTTTTAAAATCTAAAAATCCAAACCTAAAAGCCTACGGCGTGGAGCCTGCTAGCTCGCCGCTTCTTACGTGCGGCAGTGCGGGTGGGCATAAAATTCAGGGCATCGGCGCAAATTTTATCCCTGATAATCTTGATAGAAGCGTCATCGACGGCTTTTTGAGCGTTGAGAACGACGATGCGTTTGCGGCAGCTAGACAGCTGGCACAAAAAGAGGGCCTGCTCGTGGGCATTTCAAGCGGCGCGAATGTTTATGCTGCCGCGCAGATTGCCGCCAAGCCCGAAAACAAGGGTAAAGTGATCGTTACGATCCTCTGCGATACCGGCGAGAGGTATCTTTCTACCGAGCTTTTTAAATAGACAGCAGTTTTGCGCCAGTGCGGCGTTAGCGCGGTAATTTTACGCATTTTACGCTGGCGTACAGCTTCGCGAGATTAAATTTTACGCAGGCGCCGAAATTGGCACGACGAGTTTTGCGCGATCGTGCGGATTATTGCGACGATTGCGCGACTATATTTTACATTTTCGCGTTACGTAGGCGCGAGATTAATACGTTTCTGCGCGAGCGAGGCGATAGTCGCGATGGTCGTGCGATGATTTTATGAGAGCGAGACGATTTTTAGCTTTGCTGATTTTACGTTTATTGATTTGTTTATTTATCAGCTCGCCGCCCGCCGCGAGATAAAATTTAGCCCTAAAATAGGGCTAAATTTTAAAATTTTATCTTGCGCGCCGAGCTGATTTCGGGCGCGCTATGTATGACGGCGCGACCGCGTAGCGCGGGGCATTAAATTTAA
>NZ_CALIMY010000030.1 GCF_938045205.1 uncultured Campylobacter sp. | reverse complement strand
AAACTACTTTTTATAGCGGCTCTATTTTGTGCGGCGCTTTTTGCAGATAGCCTAGATCAAATCAGACAAAACGGCGTCATTCGCATCGGAGTGCGCGACGCCCATCCACCGCTTTGCGAGTCTAATGGCGGCAAATTTGAAGGATTTGAAATCGATCTTGCAAACGCTATTGCTAAAGAAATTTTCGGCAAAAAAGAGGGCAAAATCGAGTTCATCCCGTTAAGCGTAAATGATAGAATTCCATTTTTAGAGGCAAACAAGCTTGATTTGGTGATCGGTCTATTTAGCATCACCAACGAACGAAAAAGAAAGATCGATTTCTCCCTCCCCTACCTCTCCGTAAATTTGGGCGTATTAACGCGCAAAGCCGACGCTTTTACCGATATCGCGCAGCTTCATGATAAAAAGATCGTATTCGAAGGCGACGCGACAGTAGCAGAGAGATTTTTCAAAACCAAGGGATTTAAAAATTTAGGCCATTGCGCTTCGGCTAAGGAATGCTACGAAATGATTCGAAATGGCGATGCGGACGGCTATATAAACGACAATCTCATAGTGCTTGCATATTCCGTCATCGATGATACTTTGGAAGTGCCGTTTAAAAACCTAGGCCCTAGCGATTTCATCGGCATCGGCGTGCAGAAAGACAACAAGGAACTACTTGATTTCGTCAATGCAGAGCTCATCAAGCTAAGCAAAGAGGGCTTTTTCAAAAAGGCCTACGAGCAGAGCTTTGATCCATTTTATCGCGGTACGGCAGATAAGAAGTATTTTCTGCTAGATGGAATTTATAATATGCTCTAAGAGCTTGCTTTAAATTTTGAGTCCGGCTTTTAGAATTTTAGCAAATAAAATTTCCCGCTTAGTTTGAAAGCGGAAGAGAGATTAAATTTAAGGATTTGCCATGAAATTGCTTCTTGCAATGTTACTACCATTTATCGTTGCTTTTGCCGATAGTTTGGAACAGATCAGATCAAAAGGCGTCGTTCGCATCGGCGTTTACGACGGACAGCCTCCTTTTAGTGAGCTAAACGATGGGACTTTCGAGGGCTTTGAAGTTACAATGGCACAGGCCATAGCAAATGATCTTTTCGGCGAAAAAGGCGGCAGAATCGAACTTGTGCCGATGAAGGTCGAGGATAGAATTCCAGCATTAGTAAACAACCGCGTAGATATCGTCATCGCTACGATTACCATTACGCCTGAACGCGCGCAGCAGATCGATTTTTCAACACCGTATTTTTCGGTAAATCTTGGAGTTTTAACCCGCAAGGCCGATAGAATAAAATCCTTAGCCGATCTGCGAGAGAAAAGAATTTTACTCGAAAGCGGCGGTACAGGCGAGGCATTTTTTAAACAAGAAGGCTTTGGAAATTTTACATTTTGTAAGATCGCCAGGGAGTGCTACCGCATGCTAAAAGACGGCGACGTGGACGCCTACGCGACCGATAATCTAATCGCAATGGCATATCCAGTAGTCGATAGCGAGATGGAAGTACCGCTTAAAACACTAGGTAAGCCTGATTTCATGGGTATTGGCGTGCAGAAGGGCAATAAAGAGCTACTGGATTTCGTCAATGCAGAGCTTATAAAGCTAAGCAAAGAAGGCTTTTTTGAAAAGGCATACGAAGGGACTTTTAATCCATTTTATCACGGCGCTGCGGATAAAAGATATTTCTTGCTAGATGGAATTTACAGCTTCTTGTAGGATTTGCGGCTTATTTTAAAATTTATCACGCAAGATTTATCGCGTAAATTTATCTCCTGCTTGCTATGCTTTAGCTCTTGCAGCATGGATCACATAAAATTTATCGCGCAATATTGCTTGTTTAAATTTTTCAAAAAAGCTTTTTCGCGGGCGAAACGGCATTTATATAAAATTTCGCTCGTTTTAAATTTATCTTGCATAAATTCTATCGCAGCTTGAAATTGCCAGAATTAATTTAGCTCAGATTTTTATTATTTAAAATTTTACTCAAAATCTCTTTGTTAGGTTTTTTTACCACTTGCAATCCACTCTAAATACCCCCCCACTAAAAAAGGTTAAATTTTTCAGCCAGGAATTTATTCTGCGCAAAGAGTAAATTTTTACTACTTAAAATTACAAATGCAGCCACCCCTCTGTCAAAAACCGATCAGTGATTTTCATATTGCAAACTGATCTATTTTTATGTATAATCGCAAACTTTATGAATTTTAAAGGATCAATATATGAAAAAATCCATCTGCTCCTCTATGCTTAGCCTCGCAGCGGTGCTCGCACTAGCACCCGCACAAGCACTTTGCAATGCAGATTCTAATCCGCCGCTTATCCATACTCACAACAACCTCTATTCGGCGGGATTTAGCGGCAATACTAGCGGCAGCGGTAGCACCAGCCCGAACGGCAATATTACGACGATTACGGGCGTTGCAAGCGGCGGAACGGACTACTCCAGCAGCGTGATTTACGGCGGAGGAAGCGGCGATGGGATCGCTGGCTTTACTGAGTTAAACTCCGCCTCCAACAATAGACTTACGATTAGAGGCGCAAACGCTTACGTGGGTATCGCAATAGGCGCCGAAGCCAAGGGCGTATCTGATAATTACGTGAGCTTGGAAAACGGCTCCAAGGTAAATTTAGTCGTGGGCGGGCAAGGCATAGCGGCGTCTAAAACGGGCAACGAAGGCGAAGCGACGCGAAATCAGGTTTTTGTAAAATACGGCGCCGAAATTACGGGAAATGCCGATAACTTCGGCGGTAGCTCAAATAGACATTATAATATCATCGGCGGCAGAAGCGGAGCGGACAAAAAAGCCTCCTCTAACGCCGTAACGATCGACGGAGGCACTATCGGCAACGGCTCCGTTACGAATGTAATCGTGGGCGGTATAGTAAGCGGCGGCGGCGATGCCGTATCAAATAGAATAACTATCAAAGGCGGCATGTTTAGAGGGGACTTCGATATATTCGGCGCTCAATCCTCCACGGGAAAAAGCATCTACAATAGCGTCAATATAACGGCGCCTTATTATGGCAGCACAAATACTATCACTCTAAATGGAATCGGTAGAATTTGGGGCGCAGCGGGCGGAAGTGGAAACTCTAGCGCAAACTCCGTAACCATAAACTCAAGGCTAAAAGCGCAAAATTACCAAGTAGTAGGCGGCCAAGCAAATAGCGCTAGCGTAATGAGCGCAAATCGCGTAGAGATCAATAACGACGATGCGATCGTAGGCAGCGTCACGGGCTCTTTGGGCGGCACCTCAAGCTCGCGAAGCGTAGTTGATATTTTAAAAGGCACCGTAAAGGGCGATGTTGCAGCAGCAAACGGCATCGCAGGCGAATCGGACGGCGATAGAGTTACTCTAGGGGCATTCGATTCTAATAAAGGCGTGCATATCGGAGGCAATGTCTATGGCGCACGTGCGGGAAGCGTCAAAAACGCGGTCGTTTATATCAATAAAGAAAGAACGACGATAGCAGGAGACGTCTATGCAGGCTACGCTACAAGCGGCAGCGTCGAGAATAGCAACGTAAATTTTAGAGGCGGCACTATAAGCGGTACAATCTACGGCAGCAATAAGCCTACGGATAAAACTAATACCTTACATATAGAAAATTGGGTCGGCGGCGGCATTAAAAAAGCTAAAGACATTAAAAATTTCGGCTCTATAAATTTTAACGATCTATATTCCACTACCGAAGCTGATGCGCCGCTTACTCTAACCACTGGCGGCAATACGAATTTAAACGGTACAAAGATAGAGGGTATAAAATCAGATCTTGGCGAAGGAAAGTACTATCTGATACATAATTCAGGCGGCGGCACGATTACTAGAGCCGCACAAACCGTGCAAGATAATCAAATTTATACGATTACCGACAAAGACCACTATCAAATCACCGGCACTACGATCGAGGTCGAAAACAGTAAGAATTTAATTATGCAGAAAGGCACTCTAACTCGCTCTTGGATAGACCCCAATTTCGATCAAAGCGAGCTAATGCAAAATCAAAATTCTAACAAAGCTGCGGGCGCTACTGAGCTATTCGGTAATAAAGGCAACACCGTAATCGTAAAAGATGGTACAGGCAATCTAGGCGGTAAAAACATAAGCTCGGGCAGAGACGACGCTACCGATGGAAGCAACAGCGTCCACGGCAACCACACCAAGATCAATGGCGGAAGCAACATAGGCGAGATCGATGGCGGATATTCAAATTCCGCTACCTCGCAAGAAATTTATAATAACCACGTAACTTTCGAAGCAAGCGGAATAGACGTGGGGTATGTAAATGCGGGCATCACCCACAGCAGTAGCGGCGGCGGAAACGTCCACGATAATAGCGTAACTACGAATGCTACGATAATCCACAATAGCATTTACGGCGGCAATACTAGCAACGGGGAAGCTAAATCCAATATCGTAACTATAAACAACGGCAGCGTAGGAGCAATGGCGGTAGGCGGCAAGGGAAACAGCGCGATTTCCAACACCATAACTCTTAACTCGGTAAACGTAGGCGGAAGCGTATATGGTGGAAAGGCTAGCGGCGCTGCTTCCTCCAACACTGTAAATTTAAACGGCAACACGCAGATCGCCGGCAACGTCTACGCAGCGGAAGCCGTTAGCGGCAGCAACAACGTAGTAAATTTCAGAAGCGGCAGAGTAGCAGGCACGATATACGGCGTATCTAGTGCAAACGCTAGCAATTCGGGCAATAGCCTAAATATCCTATCTTCAAACTCCGGCAATGGCCTAAATGCAGGGAATTTTGCAAATTTCAATAAATTGGAATTTAACTTAGCCTCACTTGGCGAGATTAAAAATGATGCTTCATCAAGTACCAAAAGAGCTTTAAGCTTGACAGGTTCTGGCAATACCGATCTAAGCGGTACAGATATATTTGTAAACTCGGCAAGAGAATTTAATGCTTTAAACAATGCAAGCTATCCAGATGACGATAATAAGAAATACACACTTGCCTATAAAAGCGGAGGCGGTAAATTTACCGGATATGATCCGCGCTTTAAAGACAAGGGCTACGTAACTCAGCTAAATAAAAACTATGTCATAAAGGATGCTAATACCTTTAGCAGAAACATAGGCGGTATGCATATAAGCGAGGATGAGAAGGAACTTTATATCCAAAAGCTTATTAAGACTAACGAGAGCATAAATGGAGACTTTGATGCGGATGAGCTGCAGAAGTATCTTGGTGCCGGCGGTCTTAACGGAAATAACATAGATATAGGTAAAGCGGGGGAGGATAAGAATTTTAACGCTAGAAATATCAACGCAGCAGGCGCAAACAATACGTTAAATTTCATCAGCGGTCATAATGTAGGCGCAATAAGCGCAAGCGGTGGCGGCAACACCCTTAACATAGGAGCTAGCAATAGCTCTCCTGCGGCAGTAAATTCCTTAAGCGCTAAAAATATTAGCGGTTTTGACAGGCTAAACTTCTTTCTTCCTAACTCTATTAGAGCAGGCGATAGCGTACTTACCCTAAGCGACCCTACTGCCAATACCGATCTAAGCAACGTAAGCAATATCACGGCTTATATAAGCGGAGTAAGCGGTCCGATTAATCCAAGCAGCGAGATTCATCTAATCAATAAGCAAGGAAGCGGCAGCCTTATAACTCCTAACGCAGCCAATATGCATGCAACGCTAAATGTAGGGGTAAGTCTAAGCTATAACCCTAAAATTTATCAAAGCGGCAATTATCTAAATTTAGGCTTTGATGCTTCCTCGGCTCCTAGCGCGCGCGTAAATTCTAATACCAAATCCTTCGCAGAAACCCGTGCTGCAAGCTTAGCTAGCTTAAAGAGCGGAAGCGAGTTAATCACCAACTACCTAGATAAGCTAATACCGGATGGGCATTTAGAGCTATTTCCTTTTGCTATAAGCGAAGCTTATGATCTAAGGTATGAGACTGGTTCGCACGTAAATTCCAAAGGCTATGGAGTAGCAGCAGGACTTGCCAGCTTAACTGAGAATTTCGCAGGAGATATCTTAAGCGGAGTATTCGTTGAATATGGAAGAGCAAACTACGATAGCTACTTAGATAATGGCCTACATGCAGACGGAGATAGTGAGTATATAGGCGGAGGCTTGATGCTAAAGCAAAACTTTACTAGTGGTACCTACCTGGATGCAAGCTTTCACGTAGGTAAGATAAGCAGCGACTACAATAGTAACGACTGGACCTATGCCATAGCCCCTGGAGTATTAGCTCATAATGAGAAGTTTGATATAAGCTCAACCTATATGGCTACTCATATAGGAGTAGGTCAGATCTTTGATCTAAGCGAAAGCAATAAACTAGACGTTTATACTAAATGGCTATATGCTTACACGGATGATGCGGATGCTACTATAAGCTCGGGCGAGAGATATCACTTTGATAGCGTTACATCTAATAGGCTAAGAGCGGGTCTTAGAGATACTATAAATCTAAAAGATGAGCATAACCTATACTTTGGAGGCGCATACGAGTATGAGTTTAGCGGAGATGCTAAAGCATCTACTATGGGGCTTGACGCTCCTAAGCCTAGCTTAAAAGGCTCTACCGGAGTATTTGAAGCCGGCTATAAATACGATAGCAAAAACCTTATCCTTAGCCTAGGTGGCAAGGGCTACGTAGGCAAGACAAGAGGCGGTGCTATCAATGCAGGGTTTGAGATTATGTTTTAAATTTAAGAGGTGAGCAAGCTCTAGCTCACACATCTATAAAATCAAATCCTATACTTAAAATTTCAGGGGCGGGAGATTTCTCGCCCCTTTTTAAATTTAGATGCTACGCAGATGATCCCGTTTGTGGCGCATAAAGAGACCATCGATCTTGCAATGCAAAACGGGATAAATTTAGTAACTTCACTCTTATGCGATAACGATCTTATTAAACGCGCCGTATCCGCCCGCGTGAAATTTTATCACACCGCGGGCTCACTCTTTCTCGTGCTTGCTTGCTTGGGGTATGCAGACGCAGTCTGGATCGGGCTTTGAAAAGGCTACGTTAAATTTAAACCTAGCCGCCAGGCATAAAATGCACGCCGTAATGATCCCCGCTACGGCAAAGGCATTTATACCGCTAATAGCCGCGGCTAGCCCCAAGGCGCCGCCTAGGTACATGGCGCACAAAACGAGATCCTTATCGATCTTGCCGCGAAAGATGATGGCGAAAAATAGCGCCGTCGCCACGCCGCTTACGAAGATGTTGCTCGCCGCGAAGAGATAGTTTAAAATTTCGCCGCCGAAGCTTGCTAAAAGTAGCGCGATCGCGCCGAAGCCTAGCGTAGCGATGCGGTAAATTTTTAGATCCTCGCTTCGCAAAATATCGTGCGCGAAGATGCTAGAAGCCGTGATCAAGCAGGTGTCCGCAGAGGATATGATCGCCGCCAATAGCCCCAGCATCAAAACTGAGCCCAACGATGCAGGCAGCGCGTTAAAAAGGCTTACGTTAAGCAGATTTTCGCCGCTCGTGCCGTCGGCCGCAAGGCTCATCGCGCCAAAACCTATAAAAGCGATCATTATGCTACTGATTGCGATTCCAAAAGCACCGAAGATAGAGCCTAGGATCGCCGCGTGCTCGTTCTTTGCGCTTAAAATTCTAGAAAACAGCATCGGATCAATCACGTAGCTAGTACCGATAACCAACAGATAATATCCGATCTTGTCGTATCCGAAGGCGTCATTTTTGAGCGTAAAATTTACATTTTCAAACACCTGCGGCGAATTAAAATTTAGCCAGAGCAAAACTGCCAAAAACGCCGCGATTACGATAGCGTATTGATATACATCGCTTCTAATGACCGCTCTTTGTCCGCCCAAAATCGTATAAACGATGATGACCACGCCTCCGATGAGCAGCGAGGAGTTAAAATTTAGATCAAACGTCGAGAGTATGCGCGCGCTGGCGCTAAACTGCGCCGCTAAGATAGCGCACCACGCCACGCAAATGATGACTGCGCTAACGAGCCTGGCTCTTTTGTCGATAAAAATTTCTGCTATCTGCGCGAATGTCAGCGCTTTGCTCGCGCGTAAAATTTTTGCAATAAAAATCGCTAAAATCATCAGTCCGATCGCGCCGCTTAAAAGCCACCAAACCGCGGCAAACCCGTACTTTTGCATATTCGATACCACGCCGATCGTAGCTGCACCGCCCACGCAGGTAGCTACTATAGAAAATGCAATCTCAAAAGCGCTCGCCTTTCTGTCCGCGACCAAAAAGCCCTCAAGGGCGGTCTTTTTGCGAAATTCCAAGAAGCCTAGCAAAAGTAGAAATATGATAAATACGATTAAAATTTGCATATTTATCCTTTATAAATTTTTAATTTTACCGCATCGCGGATCGCTTCGCAAAGCGCTTGCGTATCGCTTCTGGGCGTGATGAACGGTGGCATGAGATAGATGTTTTTGCCAAACGGTCTGATCCAAACGCCCCTTTTTACGAAAAACTCCTGCAGCGCCTCTACGTCCACCGCCTCCTTCATCTCTACGACGCCGATAGCGCCCAAGGTGCGAACGTCCGCCACGCCGTCTAAGCTCCTGCACTCTTTCAAGCCCTCTTGCAGGTCGGAGTGGATTTGCGCGACCTTTTGCGCCGTGTCCTGCGCGCATAAAATTTCTAAATTTTTAAGCGAAACGGCACAAGCTAGAGGATTTGCCATGAAGGTCGGTCCGTGCATCAAAACACCGCCGTTTCTGCTCACGCCGTGCGCGATCTTTTCGTTCGTCAAAACAGCCGCAAAGCTCATAAATCCGCCGCTTAGCGCCTTGCCTATGCAGATTATGTCGGGCGCCGCGCCACAGTATTCGTATGCAAATACCCTGCCCGTACGCCAAAAGCCGGTGGCGATCTCGTCAAAGATGAGCACCGCGTCCGCTTCGTCGCACAGCTCGCGGAGACGGTCTAAAAATTTCGGATGGTAAAACCACATCCCGCCGGCTCCCTGGACGACGGGCTCGATGGTGATGGCCGCGATCTCATCTTTGTTTTCTTTAAAAATTTTAGAAATTTCATCCGTGCTAGATGGGTCAAACGGCGCGTCGAAGCGGCAGCTCGGGCGCGGTGCAAAAATTTGACGCGCCAAGATACCGCTAAATAGCGAATGCATGCCGGTGACCGGATCGCAAACGCTCATCGCGCCGAACGTATCGCCGTGATACCCGCCTCTGACGGTTAAAATTTTATTCTTTTTAGGCGATACGTTTTGCTGATAGCAGATCGCCGCTTTCAACGCCACCTCGACCGCTACTGAGCCGCTGTCCGCGTAAAAGATACGATCAAATTGCGGCAACATCGAGAGTAGCTTTTTGCCTAAATTTATCGCGGGCGCGTGAGTAAGCCCGCCGAACATCACATGAGAAAATTCCTTCATCTGCGCGGTCGCCGCGGCATTTAACGCCTCGCTGCCGTATCCTTGAACGGCGCACCACCAAGAGCTCATCCCGTCGATCAGCGCGCCTTGCGTCGTGTAAATTTTATTGCCTTCGGCGCGGAGCACGCCGTGCGCCTTAAGCGGGTGCGTCGCGGAAGTGTAGGGGTGCCAAAGATGCTTCGCATCGAAGTTTAGATCAATGGGGCCCGTGTTTGAAGTGCTCATGAGCGGCGGCGCGACGCGGCTGCTTTTAATTTCGCCGTCTTGTTCGCAGACCTGCGCTGTGTCCAAAGCGCAGCGAGCCTCGCTATTTTTAGAATTTCCATTTAAATTTGCGCCCCTCTGCCCGCTTTGCGCCGCATCCAAGGCTACCGCAGTGGTTTCGTTTAAATTTGCCGCGCTCGCGTCCATCTGCGACGGATCGTCAAAATTTAGCGAGGCGATAAAATTTTCAAAAGAGCGCGCTGCCGCTGTAAAGTCGTCCTTTTGGAATTTGCGTAGCGATATTACGGGTATGTCTTTGAGCTTGCTTTTCAGATACGCTGCGTTTGATACGCAAATTTCGTCCTTTTGGTCGGTAAAATTTAGAACCAGTGCCGCGATTTTAAGCCCGTGCGAACGCAGGACATAGACGCTGCAAAGCGCGCTGTTTATCGCGCCCAGCTCGTTTTTACAGACCAAAACGATCGGCGCATCTACCGCTCTTATCACGTCCAAAAAGCTCTCGCGCGAGTTTAGCGGCACGAAAATACCGCCCGCGCCTTCGATCAGCGTGATTTTGCACTGCGCCGAATGAGCGTCGATAAATTTTAAAATTTCATCCGTCTTGATCTCGCGGCGCTCCAAACTCGCGCTGTAATGCGGCGAAGCCGGAAATTTAAACGCATAAATCGGCGCAATGTCGCTATCTGCGCTTACTTTAGCATACTCGCTTACATCCGGCGCGACAAGCCTGCCGTCACGTATCTCGCATCCCGTCTGCACGGGCTTTAGCGCGATTGCTGTGCGACCGCTTTGTAAAAACGCCCGCAGAAGCGAAGCTGTAACGAATGTCTTTCCTACCTCCGTATTCACGGCGGTTATAAAAAATTTCAATCTCGCTCCTTTAAAGCCCATCATAACTGAAATCAAATAGCGGCGTTGAAAAGAGGTACCGCACTAAACTCAAGCGAATGTCGATCGCAAGTAAAGTAGGGCGGTCGACAAAAAGGACAAAACATATAAAAGAAGAGATTCCTGCAAAGTAAGGCATGGCGCAGGAAGCGCAAATTTGGATGCATTATAAAATTTTAGCCTTTGCGGTTACGGATTTTATTTTGAGTTCGTAAATTTTCATGCGCTTTAATGATGCTCTGGAGGCGAACTCAACGCGCGACATGTAGTTTGGGGTGTATTTTTCGCATAGTATCCGCAGGGCGTAAATTTTACGCTCGTCATCTTCTACTTCGCTTGCTTCGCAAACGGCGATTGCGCTACGGTACTCCGTCGTATAAACTCTAGAGCCTAAAGCGGCAGCGTCGTTTGCGATCGATCGGTATTCTTCATCGCTTGGGGTAGGAACGCGGTTGTAGCTAACAAAAACCGCCGTTACCGCGCGTCCGTTTTGAAAAAGTTTCGCCTTTGTGCCGGCAGGCGCGCCGTGGATATAAATAACGTCTGCATCGCGCACCGGCGAGATAGGCACGCTAAAAATTTCGCCGCTCTCGTCTATGCAGCTAAGCGTAGCGTATTCGCTCTCGTCGATGATTTTTAACGCCTCATCTTCGCTTAGCTGCCTATCTCGTCTGCGCATTTAGTCCATCTGGTTGCGTAGGAATGCGGGCTCGTCGAGCTCGTCGTAGGTTTCGTCTCCGTTAAAATCGCCGCTACTTACCTTTTGTCTAGAAAAGATAGAATTTCGACCCATACTCTCTAAAAGCGCCTTCCTGCGATCTGCTACGTTATCGCTGGCGACCTGCTTTTTTTCCTCGATGCTCCTTTCAAAGCCGGTGGCGATGAGAGTAACCTCGACGCGGTTATTTTCCATCTTAGGATCTGTGGTAGTGCCCCATGTAACGTCAGCGTCCTTATCCACGGTATCTTCGATGATATTCATCGCAGATTCAATCTCAAGCAAGGAGCAATCAGGCGACATCTTAAAATGCACTAACACGCCCATAGCGCCGTGGATGGAGGTATTATCCAAAAGCGGAGATTGAATCGCGCTTTTTAGCGCTTCTTCTGCCGCGCCATCACCTTCGCTAACGCCGATACCCATAAGCGCCAAACCGCGGTGAGTCATTACCTTTTTGACGTCGGCATAATCGACGTTGATATCGCTATCGCCGGACTCTAAGATCACGGAGATCATACCGTTTACGGCTTGGAATAGGACATTATCTACGATCTTAAAAGCATCTTTTAGGCCGGTTTTTTTATCGATGATCTTTAATAAATTTTGATTTGGGATAACGATTATGGAATCGCACTCTTTTTTAAGCTCTTCAAGACCCTCTTGTGCTAATCGCATGCGCTTTTTACCCTCAAAACCGAAAGGGGAGGTAACGACGCCGATAGTTAGCGCTTTTTTCTCTTTCGCAGCTTTTGCAACGATAGGTGCAGCGCCCGTACCGGTACCGCCGCCTAGACCGGAGCCCACGAAAACGATGTCAGAGTAGTCCAAGCGGTCCTTAAGATCATCGTAGTTCTCCTCCGCAGCCATTTTAGCAAGCGCTGGATCCATACCGCAGCCAAGGCCTTTGGTGGTGTTTTCGCCTAGTAAAATTCTAGTATTTGCGATCGACTTTTCTAACGCCTGTGCGTCGGTGTTAGCCACCATAAGCTCAACGTCGGTTTTGGTAAATCCTTCGCGGATCATATGATTTATCATGTTGCATCCGCCGCCGCCGACGCCGATAACCTTCATCTTGGCACCGTAGATGCCTTTTCTTTCTTCCATACTATATCCTTTCACGAGTATCTCCTTAGCTTAAATTTTAAAACCAATTTTTCATAGACGACCAAATTTTATTGAAAAAATTCTGTCCGTCTTTTTTGGGAAGTTGGATATTCAAATCCTCCTTCTTAGCCGCAGTCGCACCGCCGTCCGCTCTGACGCCCTCTTTTTCTATCGCCTTGCTGACCTCTTTTTCATAATATTCGTTCACATTTCGTTTCGGAGCCTTGTTTATAACTTCGTCTTTGTAGCGGAGTTTGCCGTTAGAGTCCATCTCGTAAGGGGTGAATTCGCCAAAGCCATACATACAAAGTCCTAGTGCGCAAGAATTTGAAATATCATCAGCGATCTCGTGCAAGCCGCCCACGCTTTTTGCTCTTGCAACCCTAACGGAAGTATTATCAAAAACTATCGCCGCTAAATCGCGCACATCGTCTAGCTTCGCCATACCGCCCGTGATTACAATACCTGCGCCTATGCGGTCTTTATAGCCGCTTCTTTCGATCTTATCGGCTATCATATCAAAGGTCTCTTTAACGCGAGCGAGGATAACTTGAGAGATGATCTCAAGGCTTATGATGTGGTTTTCTGACTCGCTATCTCCTAAAGCAGGCAGCTCGACTTCGCTATTGCCTTGATTAATTAGATCGTTATAGGTAATTTTAATGTTTTCCGCATACGGAAGCGGCGTATGTAGGGCGCGCGATAGATCGTTAGTAACGTTATTGGAGCCAAACATCACAACATCGTTATAACGCAAGGAATTCCCCAGGTGGATGACTATATCGCATGTAGCGCCGCCCATGTCAATCAGCACTACGCCGAGTTCTTTTTCGTCCTTGCTAAGCGTAGATATGGATGATGCGTAGCCTGAAAGGACAATATTATCGACTTTCACGCCAGCCATTTCAACGGATTTTTTCAAATTTTTAATAGAGCTTTCTGGCGCGATGACGATATGCGTAGATACCTCTAGGCGCGTGCCGCTCATACCGAGGGGGTCTTCGATGTGTTCCTGCTCATCGACTCTGAAATCATACGGAAGCACATGTAAAATCACACTATCGCTAGGCACATTTGCTTGCGCTTCGGCAACCTGCATGGCACGCTTTATTTCATCCAGCCCAATCTCATTTTCCATAGTTATGACACCGCGAGATTTAACGCTTTTGGCGTATGAGCCCGAGATAGATATAATGGCTTTATCATAGCTTCTACCAGCGCCTTTTACTGCTGCTTTCACCGCCTGCTTTATTGAGCCCGCGGCCTGCTCTATGTTTGTTATAACACCCTTTTTGATACCTAAAGTATCGGCTCCGCCAACGCCTAAGACCGTAAAAATGCCATCATTTTTAGCGATTATCGCGCGAATTTTAGTTGAGCCTATATCTAGACCTAAAATATACTCACTCACTGTCTTTACCTTTAAAATATCTTTCGGTTTTATAGCGCTTTTCTAGCATTTTGGTTAGATCATCTTGCAAATTAGAATTTAATAACGCAGTTATCCTATCGGCTACGATCGCTTTTTCTTTATCTATCTCTTCGCTACTTCCTAGGCTCTGCTGTGAAATTTTATACACTACGGCTTTGTTATCAAACATCACTATCCCTTCTTTCGCAGGCTTATTAAACATATCGATAAGAAATTTATAAAATTCGTCATCGCTTAGCTTGGTATTATTTTTACTATTAAGAGATAGCGTGCCGAAATCTTCGCCTTTGAAATTTTTAAGCGCATCTTGAGCTCTTTTTTCAAGTAGCTCTTTACGTTTTTTTGTTTCAAATTCTTTAGAAGCCAAAGACTTAGCCTCTTCAAAGCTCATCTGCCTAGGCTGCTCTACGCCGTTCAGTTTAGCAATCAAATATCCGCCTTTGTACTCGAAAGGCTTGATGACATCTCCTGGCTTTGCCACCTCAATCTCAGATATTGGAAAATTGCTAGCCGTAGCAACTATAGTTTCATTAGTATCGAGCTTGCCTTTTTTGATCTCCAGATAATCCTTTGTAGCGTCTTTTTTAACCTGATCCATGCGGTAATCTTTTAAGACATTAGGTTTGGCTTCTGCAAAATCCAATAGTTTATCATCCAGGCTTCTATACTCGCCTCTGTGTTCTTCGTAAAATTTACTTAGCTCGGTTTCGTTTATGTCCGCATTGCTAGGCGCTACGAAATAGGCCCCTAGATTATATTTTTTCTCGGTCATAAAGTGCGATTTCTCACCTTCCCAAAATTTCTTTAGCTCGTCGTCATTAAAAGTGACGTTAGCGTCTGCGTAGATTATCTCTGCAGAAACCTTATCCTGCATCAGCTGCGATGCTGCAAATGCTTCTACGATCTTAGGGCTAGGCGTTATTTTTAGCGCTTTGCCAAGCTTTTCTAAAGTTAGGACCTTTTGTAGATTGCGCTCAAATTCTTTTTTAGTAAGTCCAGAATTTTTTACTACGTTGTTGTAAAGTTCCTTACTAAATGCGCCATTTTCTTGGAAATTTGGCGAGTTCAGTACAAATTCCGCCACATCTTTATCACTAGCCTGAACGCCTAAATCTTTAGCAAAATTTAGAAAATACGCCTCGCCGATTAGCTGATCTACTGCGATCTGATCTAGATGCATATTTTTGGCTTGTTCTTGAGTAAATTGCCCATCGCTCATAGCACTCAGCCTGTTGTATAGTTCGGAATATTTTGTGTTTAATTCTTGATTTGTTATAGAAATCTGCCCTACTCTAGCGATTGAGCCTGCACGATTAGCGTTCATATCATATGCGCCCCAGCCGACGAAGCCTGCGCCCACGAAGGCTATCGTGCTTATCCAAATAGTTGGTATAAGCGACTTCTTATGCTTTTGCATCCATTCTATCATCTAAATCCTTAAATAGCTAACTAAAGAAATTTTTTGTTAGTAATTATACAGATAAAACCTTATGTAAGGCTGAAAAATAGGCATTTTTAGCGAATTATAACGCGTTAGTAAATGATTTGGTATACATTAATCTTAGCTTAGCAAAAGCAGCTTTGAACTCATTTCTAAAATCGCTATTTTTTTCGCCATTTGCTGCGCGCTCCTTGCATGGGCAAAAACCCCATAGCCGCGAATCACCATTATATCGCTATTTTCATTTATCATATAGTTACAAATTTCATACGGCGCACGCTCGTGCCAGTCGTCGTAGCTCTTAGGATCGTAAATTTCAATGCGCTTAAATTTGCTCACCCCAAAGTAATCTCGCGGCAAAATAAAATCATGCTCCAGCGTATATGCGACAAGATACGGCGGTGTCGCGTAGGTTACGAATTTTGCCTCTTTTATATTTTTGTAGATATTTATATGTATGTCGCTATCGATGCTAGCATTCTGCCAGCGGTAGTCTTTTTTTGAAAACAGCGTTATAAAATCATCCCTATCCAGGCTATCGAAAATCGCGTCTTTTTTGTTGATCAAGAACTGATTTTCTTTAATTTTTGCTGAAATCGAGCCGTGAAAGATCCCAAAAAGCCTATCTCTAAACATCGAAAGCGAAATTTTGCGTAAAATTTCATAATAATACTCGTCCATCTCTCGCCTTTGTAAAAAATTTCGCTATTATATAGGATTAGAAATTTCAAAAGGATAAATTTAAGTGCAAGCTCCACATATTCCGGTGCTTTTTTCGCAAACGATCGCCGCATTTTCGCAGCTTGAAGACGGCTACGTTATCGACTGCACGTTAGGCTACGGAGGGCACAGCGAGGGCATTTTGACCGCTAATCCGCACCTTAAACTCATCGCTTGCGACAGAGATGCCCAAGCGATAGAATTTTCGCGCGAGCGGCTCAGTAAATTTAAAGATCGCATAGAAATCCACAAAGCAAAATTTAGCGAAATTTTAGAAATTCTGCCCGAACAAAAACTCCGCGCAGTTCGCGGGATCTTAGCCGACATTGGCGTTTCATCTCTTCAGCTGGATAAAAACTCGCGCGGCTTTTCCACCAAAAGCGATGCGCTGGATATGCGAATGGACGAGAGCGCAGCTCTAGATGCGGCATACGTCGTAAACCACTACTCGCAAGCGGATCTGGCGCGCATTTTCCGCGAATACGGCGAGCTAACAAACGCTAACGCAATCGCTGCTAAAATAGCTACTGCGCGGACTAACGCACCACTAACAAGCGCTAAAGCTTTGGCAAATTTAATCGGAACGAAGCCCGTTAAAGGGCGCAGCATCAGCACGGCTACGCTAGCATTTCAGGCGATCCGCATCGAGGTAAACGACGAGCTTGGCGAGCTAAAGCGCCTGCTCACACTCATTGAGCAAAAATCGCGCGATTCAATTCTAACTAATGTAACTGTCGCTATAATCTCGTTTCATTCGCTTGAAGACCGCATAGTAAAGGAGCGATTTAGGGCGTGGGAGCGCGATTGCGTCTGCCCTAGCGAATTTATGCGCTGCGAATGCGGCGGCGGGCATTCGTTAGGGAAAATCCTAACCAAAAGCCCTATAATAGCGGACGCGCAAGAGCTTGCGCAAAACTCGCGAGCCGCAAGTGCAAAGTTAAGAATTTTTCGACTGAAATGACCGCCTTTGATTGCTATGAATTTTAAATTTTGACGAAATTTTGTAAAATTTACAGATTTTGCAGGCATTAAATTTTAAAATTTTATGGAATTTTAAAATTCAGCTTTCAAAGATTCGCTTTAGAATTTATAATATTTTCGGTGTTTTTTTTGGACACCTAATAGCCAAATCATAAAATTTAACAAAAAGTTTAACGTTGAATTTTACGCTAAATTTAATGTATAATTTTATGAGATTTAGCTGCTGCATATTTTAAAAACTAAGTGGCAACATAGATATAGAACCGAACGAAAGTTAAAATTTGGTGCCTAAAGCAAGCGGCGTAATGCCAAATCTAAGTCCTTTGCATTAAAGAAATTTTGCAAGTGAGCCGTAATTTCATTGATTTTTTTAGACGATAGAGCCTATCTTGCAAGCGATATCCCCTTCGCTTAGCGTTTTAAGGCGCATCGAAGACGCAGTGAAATTTTAAGCGGTTTTTCAGACGATTTGACAAAATTTTATAAATAGTCAATCTCGGTAAAGTGAGCTCGATTTTTACCTGTCAAAATGAATTTCCTAAGCAGGCGGTGCAAATAGGCAAAGACATTGAAATTTCGTTTGTCAAGATAGAATTTTGCAGATAGATAGCGATTGAAGTAAATGAAATTTCGTAGCAAATGCAAAAACCGCCAACGTAGAAATTTAAAACTAGACAGCGGGACTCAGCAGATAAGCTCTGCTGCCGATATAAATTTTGCAAGCCGGCAGCGTATAAAATGGGTAAAAGCAGCATAATCTTGCCCGCTACGGCTGGAATTTATCTTTACCTGATTCCACGAGCCTGCCGCCGGTGCAAAGAGTGAGCAAAATTAACAAAAATAGCCCGCTAAATTAAAATTTGCCTTTGCTGGCCGAGATAGAATTTGGCAAGTTAAGATAAAATTCCATTTACCGAGGTAAAATTGCAAAGAAAAATTTTGCTCGTAGCTTTGGCTTTTAAATTTTACCTTAACGGCTCATTACTGGGCGCACGCTAGCTGTGAGCTTCGAGCAGAATTTATCTTGACGCAGGCGCTTTGGCAGCAAGTAAAAATAGGATCGTGGTTTTAAATTTATGGAGATTTTAGATGAATAAATATGAATATTTTGCCGACGACGATGACGGGCACGACTTCGCAGGGACATCCGATCTAGCGGGCATAGAGCTTGCGAAAAGACGAGCTATGGAGGATCTGACGGATGAGGAGCTAGAGGATAGGCTCGCCGCGGATCTTTCCGTAAAACGAAACTACGCGGGCGCAGCGGGCGGTTACGACGATTTTGCTGGCTTAGAATTCGAAAGTTCAGGCTTTATAAATACCCAAAACTACCTAAATTCCGAAAGCGTCGGAACAAAATTTAATAAAAGCAACAAAGTCAAATTAAAAGGACGCGACGACGCAAATATTTCAGCCACTCGCGGCAGCGATAATTCCAGCGGAGCGAGCTACGGCGATTTTGCAGGTACCAATTTTGTCGGCAAGGCGGATTACGCGGCGTTTGCAGATGCAAGCTTTACAGGTACACAAAATCAAAATTACGCAGATCTGGGCGCGCATGATTATGCAAGCCTTGCCGCAGGGCGCAGCTATGGCGGTTTTGCTGGCGCACAAGACGAGCTACTACGCAACTACGATGCCGAGAAAAAAAAGGAGAAAAATCTCACGCTTTATCAGCTTTTAGTCGTTTATCTGCTGATCGGATTTGCGTTCTTGCTGACGGTGCCGGCGATTTACATCCGCAACGAAATTTATTACATCAGCCGCGACATCGCCGCGCTTCGTACCAAACACGAGGTTTTGCTTGAGGAAAATCGCGCGCTTAACAACGACATCGAATATCTGCGCTACAAAAATGAAATTTTAGATCCGCAAAGCGTGCAAGAAAATGGGCGCTGATGGGATTGTGCTCGCGGCGTTTGCATTTTTTGCTGCACTAGTACTTGCCTTGCTGATCGCGCTCGTGCTACAAAACCGCCGCATAAGCGATGCAAACTCCACGCTTAGCGAGCTTTTAAACGAAAGGCTCACAGCTCAAAGTGCGAGAGCAAGTGCCGAGCTTTTTAAGCTAAATCAAAGCCTAAACGACGGCTTTAACGATAAGCTCTATTATCTTAATAGATCCCTAGGCGAGGGTTTGCAGCGCCAAAATAGCGCGCTTAGCGAGAATTTAAGCTCGCTGGATCGCGGCTTTAAGGACATAGCGGAAAATCTAGCGCGAATGAGCGAACAAAATAAAACTTCACTTCAGGTGCGTGACGAAATCGCAAGGCTAAACTCGATTTTAGGCAACGTCAAGCTGCGTGGCAACTTCGGCGAGTACCGATTAGAGAGAATTTTATCGATGATCTATGGGCAAAACACCGCATTTTATGAGCTGCAAAAGCACCTACCAAACGGCAGGATTGCGGACTGCGCGCTGCATATCGCAAAAGAAAAAATTCTTTGCATCGACTCAAAATTCCCACTTCAAAGCTATGAAAAGATCATCGCTGCCTCCGCCTCAAACGACACTGCAGCGCTTGCTAGTGCGGATAAGCAACTCGCCTCCGATATGAAAAAGCACGCCGCAGATATCGCGGAAAAATACATCATACCGCCTCTTAGCACGGAGTTTGCGGTGCTATTTGTGCCCAGCGAGGCGGTTTTCGTCTATGTCTGCGAGAAGCTGCCGCAGGTACTTGAATACTGCGCGCAAATCGGCATTTTTGCGGCATCACCCACGACGCTGCTGGCGCTTTTAGGCACGATCCGCACCTTCGTAAAAGACGAGGCGCTCGCGCAAAATATAAAATCGGTAAAAGATGAAATTTACGCGCTAAAATCGGACTTTGAGGCGCATGCTAAGTATGCGACGTCGCTTCAAACATACGCAGATAAGCTCGCCGCGCAAGCGGAGCTTTTAAACAAAAATGCAAAATCTCTAAAAGCCCGCTTTGAGCGTTTTAGCGAGCTATAATGAGGCAAACCGTAGCGTACAATGCGGCGCTTCGGGTGCCTTAGCACGCCGTAACGCGGCGGCATTTTGCGCGGCTAGATTATCGGTAAAGGCTTTAAGTTCCGCCTCTCATAAAGCTTTAGCTTTTGCATTGTAAGCTTGCATGGCTTTCTAAAATTATCGCTGGGCTACCTATTTTGTGTATTCGGTGTTTATTCGGAGTAAAATTTCAAAAACGGACGCAAATCTCAAAACATACGCCGTATTTAAAAATACAAAAAGATTAGGCGGGCAATCTTACGCGGCGGCAAGATGAAATTTTAAGTTTGACGCAGCGCCAAAACGCACAAAATTCTCTTGCGAAATCTTAAAATTCTAAAATTTCTCGGCAAAAATCAGAGCCATAGCACTGCAAATTCGCCAAATACCTTCGCGCTAAAAACCCAAAAAATCTCGCTGCTATAGTCTCAAAAAACCGCGTATCTTAAAATTCTGCGAGTAAACTGAAATTACCAAGCGCCTTAAAACCGCATGCGCAAGCAAAAAAATCGCACTGCACCTTAAAGCTACCCTAACGATCTCGTTTTACCGCCTTTATATGCCGCGAAAATCGCGTAGCAGGTCAAAACCGAGCAATAGAATTTTAAAGGCTTGATTTTACGATCGATCCAAGCGCCTAGGCGCCAATTCAAATCCACTCGATGAAATATATATTTATATTGAGGCTGCGAGGCTTTGGCAGACACATAAACGGACATAACAGCCAACTCCACGTGACGGAATTTTTAGTGCGACTTTGCACCAATCTGATTAATAAATCGTTCGTCGTCCGCCTCACGGCTAAATTTTGGGGTATTTCTTTGCCACTTTAAGTCACTAATTCAAATCCGCACGGTGAAATTTTTGGTGCGACTTCGCAACTTCAAAGCTTAGCGCCGATTCGATTAATAAATTGCGCGCTCCTTAGCCAATGCGCGAGTATGTGGCACCTTCATATGATTCTGCAACTTGACGCGCTGATACACCAAGCTAAATACGGGCATGAATAGGCATCGTGCCCATGCTTCACACCGCGACTTTGTATCGCTAGATCCAAACGTACGTAATAAATTTTAGATATTTTTTTGCTTCGCGCAAAATTTTCAATAGTTTTTAGAGATTTTATAAAATTTTAAGTGCTTTGCGCTGCTGCGTCACGCCACACTTATACCAAATCACGCTCAATCTGCGCTGCCTATTTATCGGTCGCGCAATTTTTATTGTAGTAGGCAATGGTGCGCTCGTACTCGTCGTAAGTCTGTATATAATCGTTCGCAACGCTTGGGTTTGCATATCGATCCTCGACCGCCAAGAGCTCCGCCTCAAGCTCTTTGTAGCGCTCATAAACCTCTGCACAAGCGCGATCGTGAGCGTCGCCTTGCAAGATTACTGACTTATCAGGACCCGCACTCGCGCAGCCTCCGAGCCCTAAAACGATGGCGCAAAACGCGCCGCATAAAATTAAGCTTTTCAAAATTTTTTCCTTATTCCAAGTAAATAAATTCGGCGTAAAAAGAGGTGTGGTTATAAGCCGAGTTCCGTTACAGCGGTCATTTATCTAGACCGATTTTTGCAAATCGGTTCGAGCGAACAGTTCAAATATAAGACGAAACCACCCGTTCTTGCTGCAGGTTGGGTTTGCATTGCCGCTCGTGTCTCCACGCGCGCGGTGGGCTCTTACCCCGCCCTTTCACCCTTACCGCTTGCGCGGCGGTTTGCTTTCTGTTGTACTTTCCCTAGGGTTGCCCCCGGCGTCCGTTAGACGCAACCTTGTCTTATCGCAGCTCGGACTTTCCTCTCCTTGCGGAGCGACCGCACGCCACACCCGAGCGCAATTATAGCTTTTTTGGCTTAAATTTCATTGCATCTTACGGATCGTGCGCTCGCTAGATAAATTTAAATGGATTTTGTCTTGATATCTGCCGGTAAAATTTCATATTTTACTCGGAATTTAAAATTTTAAATTTAAGCAGGCATTAATACCTTGATGATATAATTTATCAAGATAAGTTATGTTGGCTAATGGATTTCGGCAATCTATCTGCAAACGAAAGCCAAGCGTTTGGGCTGCTGCGACTATCATGATATTTGCGGCTTATAGAAATTCGGTGTTGCTGAGCCATATCCATTTTGGAGCGCACGAGCAGATAATCAAAAATAAAAGGAGAGATTGCGATGATTGAAATTTTGCAGAAAAATGACGATTTATTAGTAAATATCCTGGGGGATGCGAAAGAATTGGTAAAAAATTTCTTGCAACTATCCAAGTCGGATGAGAAATTTAAAGACTACTATAAAAACATTATCGATGGGGGGCTTTTATTTTTTCACCTGCATGAGAGACTTCATAAAGAATTTCCCGAGTTAAAAAGCCACAAGATAGAAGAGCCTAAATTTTAACCCGCCTTTTCAAAGGACAGATCGATAAATCCTACCGAAAGCAAGCGTTTTGATCTGCCAAGGCGCATTTTTCTTAATGCAAACAGTTAGACTAGGCGGGCTTTAGTACAAATTCGAGCGCGGGCTTGCGTGAATCCGAATGCAATGCGGCGTGGGTATATTGAAACCACGCGCTATTTTTGGAATTTTGCTTGCCCTTTGAGTGGTCTGCTCCTACTCCGCGACATCTTCGAATATATCTCGGTGCAAAATTTCTTCCAAAACGACCGTCGCGTAAGAGCCTTTCGGCAGGTAAAAACTGAAGCTAAAATGCGCATTTTGCACATCGTAGGCGTGCTGCACGCGCTCCATAAAGCTCCACGCAAACCTGCGCGAGCCGTTCATTTGCGCCTCAAGCTCGCGAGCAGGCGCGAAAATCTCATCTTCAAATCTGCCGCCAAGCCCGCTAGCTCGCAGCTTCGCTCGCCCCGCGATAAGGCCTGCGCTCGTGATTTCTCGCCTCGCAAACCGCTCGCACTCCGCGCCCAGATCGTCGCAGCTAAAAAACACGCCGTGCGGAAAATGTCCTAAAATCTCGCCTCTTAGCAGCTTAAAAAACTGCGGCTGAGCCACGATCTCGCGCGCCTCCTCCTTGCTTAGCCCATAAATTTTAGCAAACTCTCCAAGGCTAAATTCCGCGGCAAATTTTGAAATTTCGACCCGCTCGCTAAGCCAGCGATTGAAAAGCTCGCTCTGATAGGCGCTGATTAGAAAGTCGCGCATTTTTGGGTTTTTAAGCCGCCTCTGTCCGCGCAGCACCTCCTCGCCCTGCGCCGCGTTGTCGCCGAACTTGCCGAAGCGCTGATAGCCGAAGTAGTTCGCAAAGCCCTCGCGCTCTAGCGTATCTAGCGCGGCTGTGAGCTTGACGGCGTCGGGTGGCAGGACCTTTTTTAGGCGGATGAAAAAGTCGTTGCCCTTTAGATGTCCGATTTTAAGCTTGTTTTTGTGCCTTTGCACGCTTAAAATTTTAAGGCTCTCGTGCGAAAATCCGCCCAGCGCAGGCTCAAATTTAGCAGGCATGCTAACGTGCTGCGTCGTAAGCCCCTGCTTGTCCTTAAGCCCCGCGTAGCCGAACTCGCGCATCTTTGCACCCGTGCACTCGCTTAAAATCCGCAACGCCTCGTGCGTGCTGATGCCCTTTTTTTGCAGCAGCAAAATGCAGTGCTCGCCTTCACCACTAGGCTCGTAAAGCGGCACTTCGCGCACGACGAAATCGCTGGAATTTTTACTAAAATGCGCATTTATCGGCGCGTGATTTAGAGTGTATAAATTTTTCATAGCCGGCCTTTGCGTTAATCTAAGGCGCAATTTTATAAAATTGAGCCTAAAAAACTCATTATTAAGGCAAATTCTAGTATCATTGCTCTAAAAAAAAGGATGAAAAATGCTAATCAGGCTCTTTCGCTTCGATCCCCGCTGCGACGTCGCAAGCTACTTCAAGCCCTATGTTTATGAAAGCGCGCCCTTTGCCGATCTTGCGGCACTGCTTGACGACATCTGCGCGCACGATCCCTATTTCAGCGCGCAGGGGGTGGAGTTTGTAAAAATCGGCGGCACCGCAGTAAGCGTAAAAGAGCCGCTAGATACGCTGATAGCGCACTTTGGAAGCGAGCTAATCATAGCCCCTCTTAGCGAAAAAGAGGCGATTAAAGATCTGCGCTGCGAGCCGAAGGCGTTTTTGGATAAATTTAAAGCCTTTGAGAGCATCGCGGACGCTGCTGATTTCGAGTTTTACAAAAGCCTCACGCCCTATTTTTACTCGACGAAAATCCCCGCATGCTCGCAGGAGTTTTTGGGCAACAGCGCCTTTATCTTCGCGCACCGCCTGATGCAGACGCATCCGAGCGAGCGTATGAGGATTTTGGAGATCATCGAGCCGCAGATGGCGTATTTTACGAAGTGCGACGCCGTGGGGATGGAGTTTGACGACCGCGCGGCATACAGGGCGTTTTGCGATATTTTAAAATTTGAACCCGCGCGCAGCAATAAAATTTTAAGTGCGCAGAGCATGGCGGAATTTGACGCAGCGGGCGCGAAGCACAATTTTAGCGGCTTTAACGTCGCCGTGTGGTACGACGAGGCTGCAGAGGAGCTAGCTAGCAGGCTGGGCGCGCAGATCGTGCACTTTGAGCACGAAGGCGCGCCGCTTGGAGCGCAGATATACGAGCGCGAGCTGGAGTGCGCGCTGCGGCTGGGGGGCGAAATTTTATTTGACGCGTTTGATAGCGGAAGTGATTTTTTGCTCCTGAATTCCAAGCTCGCGCTTGATTTTTTAGACGGCAGAAGCGATGAAATCCAAAGGCTTTTCGGCAGAGATCTCGCGGGGTTTTATCTAATTACGACGGATGAGCTCATCGCTCTAGCTCGCGGCGAGAGGCCCGACTTTTCGGCACGCAAGCTAAAGCCGATGCTGATTTAAGCGGACGAGGTTTTAAAATTTATCCTATTACGACGGTAAAATTTTAAATCGACTGTATATTGATGATCGGCATAAAGCAAATAGTTTTCTTAATCGTAGGTGGTTTATCCTATACTATTTCTTTAATTCGGCATTTGTTGTTTTGCCCTGTGGCTCGTATTTTGTCCTTTGCTATAAATTGACCATTAAGCTTGCTTTTAATTTTTCTTTTGGAGTAAAATTTTCTAGTCCAACTCCGCCACCGCCATATACGCTTAAAATTTTTCTCAAAATATCTATAATTTCATCGCCGGTTGTATTCTCGGCATCTGTTTTTATATCGTGAAGCTCATAAATAATTCTATACGAATCGCCAATCGTTTCATCATTAAAAATCCGCCTCAAGTCCAGCTCTATATCGTTACTTTTATAATGCAATAACCATATCGTTTTAGTTAAGGCATAATCTCCTATATCTCTTAAATGATCATGCGATATACGAATTAGCCAAGTGTTATTTTCTCGGTCTATACACCAATCTAATCTTTCTAGGAACCATAGACTAATTTCATCATCATCATATTTTTTACGTATTTTGTTTATCGTTTCCAATAAACTATATTTTTCAATATCCTCTTTTGAAATACGCTCTGTAACAAACGCCACTTTATCCCCTTTTCTTTAAATTTTTGATATGAAAGTTACTTGAATATTTTCTTTAGGGACAATAGACACCCCATCGCCATATTCATTTAAAATTTCTTTTAAAATATCCACAATCTCTTGCTTTGGTATATCCCCGATATCGCTTCTTATGGATTCTAACTCATATATTATTTTAAACGGATTATCCGTAATTTTCGTGCTAGTATTTTTGTTATGTATATCTCTTAAATCGATCTCTATATCTTTACCTTTATAGTGTAAAAGCCATATATCTTCACCGCTAAATTCCATATCTCTCGGATCCCCGATAGTGATACTGCATACTGAAAAAAGCCAAATACCTCTTTCTCTATCTATGCACCAGTCTCTTGAATTTAGAATAGCCCATTCCAGCTTAACTTGATGATACTTTTCACATATATCATTGCTTGGTTTTAGTAAGTCGTATTTCTCGATATCCTCTTTTGAAATATACTCTGTAATAAACGCCATTCTCTCCTCCTTAAAAATTTACAATTTTAGACTACTTCGGATTGCCGCCGCCTTTGCTCTTGCGACAAATCATTTAGCCATTTTCGCGGCAAATGGCTAAATATACGCTAAGCTCTATCTTGCCGCGCCGCGTAAAATTTTAAAATTTTGCTTCTTACAGGCGCTATTTTCTTGCCTATCTCTTGCCACTAACTCGCGTCTGCTTGGGCGAAATTTTGAAATTTAGCTGTTCGCCGCGCACCCACCGCGTATGAAAACTCCACAATCCGCCGCTAAATTCCATTTGCGGCCGCTCAAAATCGCGCGGGCTTGCGTGAGATAAAATTTTAAAATTCAGCCGTCTGAAACAAGCGGACGAAATTTTACAAAATTTTGCCGTCGCAAATCAAAGCGACAAACAAAGGCGCTGTCGCGCAAAAATCGCGAGAATTAGCAAAAGTCGCGTTTGAATTTCATCGGTAAATTTATAAATTCCGCCTACGCTTCGGCGGTTTCGTTTTCGTCGATTACGGCTTGCATCGCCTCTCTGGCGTGCTGCAGCCAATCTTTATCGCTCGTGTCGAGCAGGTCTAGGTAGATGATTTTGACATGTCCGCTGTGGACGGTGAAATCATGAGAGTTTGCGATGTGCTGCGTGCCGATAAGCACCACGGGTTGGACGCGCAGACCAAGCTTGCTAACGATCGCTTTGGCGCCGCTTTGAAATTGCAAAAGCTGCGTGCCGCGATGTCTAGTGCCCTCGGGAAACATCGTAATGACGCGCCCTTCGCTCACGCGCTGCTGCACTTCGTGCACGATCCGCACCAGATCGCGCGGATTGGAGCGATCGACTTGGATCATCTTCGGAAGAGTGATGATTTTGCCGATGATAGGGATGTCTGCGATCTCCTTTTTAGCGATCCAGCAGATATCGGCGGGATGGGTTTCTTCGAGCACGACGATATCCATTATACTTTGGTGGTTGGCGATTACTAGCTGCGCACGCGGATCAGGGGTACCTATGATCTGGATATCGTATCCAATGCCGTAGCGCTGGAAGCGCCCCCAAATGCGACGAAAGCGACGATGAGATGAGTTTTTCACCGCCATGGCGATCACGACGCAAACGACGGTAAAAATAAACCAAATCGCGTAAAATAACGCTCTAATCCTTGCTAAGCTCATCTTTTTTAACCCAGCCGATCTTGTTGCCGCCCAGCATGATTTTATAAAATTCCTTATTCGTACCCAAAATTTCAACCTTTTCGGGATTTTTAGTCACGTAAAACACGGTGGAGCTTTGCATAGGCAAAATTCTAACCGGAGAATTTTGCGCGATACTGCCCGTGCCGTAAGGCCTTTGCGCGTAGAAATTTACCGCCAAAATCAGCACAGCAAAGATAAGCGGCGTGATATTTTTGCTAAGCAGAAACATCACCAAAAGCCCGGCTGCGAGGGTATATATCGCGATCTGCTTGTAGGCTTCGAACTTGCTCTCTTTCGGATTTAGACCGATCTGCGTGCTAAGATCCTCGGCGCGCGGATTAAGCTCAAGACCGAAATTTTCAAA
>NZ_CALIMY010000029.1 GCF_938045205.1 uncultured Campylobacter sp. | reverse complement strand
TGGCTTGCCTAAATCTCCGCCGTGTTCTGCGGTTTCAAATTTAGCGCTTGTAAATTTTGAGCCCTTAAATTTCGTGCTTAATTTATCGCCGCCGCCCATAATGCCCGCGTTGCTTAGGCTTTCGAGCTCGCGCCGCGGCTCGCTCGCGCCAGCGTCTTTTAAATAGGAGCCGCCTACGCTTTCATGCGCGCAGGCATCCTTGCTAGACGCGCCCTCTACGTGCCCGCAATCGTCTTTCGCGCTCGCGATATCGATAAGCTTAACCCCCGCAGCCCGCGCCGCATCAGCTTGAAATTTGCCCGCCGCGCTTCTATTTTCCAGCACGCAAAGCGCCGTGCAGCTAAAATCGCCGCTTAGCCTTCGTAGTGCCACCATCGCGTCTGCGCCGTTGTTTCCGCCGCCGCAAAGTGCCAAAACGCGCGAGCCCTTTTTGAGCCGCTTTCTGATCTCGCGCTCGATCTTGCAAGCGGCATTTTCCATTAAAATTTGCTCGCCAAGTCCAAATTTCGCGCTAGCCCGCGCGTCGAGTTCCTCGGTGCTAAAGAAAATTTTTTTCAAATTTCGCTCCTTATGCGAAAGCTAAGAGCCTCCAAAATATGCGCCTTGGCGATGATTTCGGCGCCTGCTAGATCGGCGATAGTGCGCGCGAGCTTTAGCGTCTTATTCACGCCGCGTTGCGAAAGATCGTAGCGGGTGATCGCCGTTTGCAAAATCTCCCGCGCAGCGCTTTCGCAGACGCAAAATTTTTCGGTCTCTTCGTCGCGTAGCTTTGCGTTTAGCTCGCTCTGTCCGCGAGCCTTTTGCGCGCGAAACGCCCGCAACACCGCATCTGCCATCTCCTCGCTGCAAACGTCGCTTTTATCGTCCGCGCCAGTCTCGTCCATCGCGACGTATATGTCGATGCGATCAAGCAGGGGCGTGGAGATCGTGTTTTTGTAGCGCCTGATATCGTTTAGCGAGCAGGTGCAGGTGAGGTTTTTGGAGAATAGATTTCCGCACGGGCAGGGGTTTTGCGCCGCGACGAAGATAAATTTCGTTTGGTATTCGACCTTGGAATTTACGCGCGAAATCAAAATTCTATTATCCTCCAGCGGCTCGCGCAGGCTTTCTAAAATTTGCTTTCCGAAGTGCGGCAGCTCGTCGAAAAACAGCTCGCCGCCGTTTGCGAGCGCGACCTCGCCGATCTTTGCGCCGCTACTGCCGCCGCCGAAAATCGAGCTGCGTGTGCTGGTGTGGTGCGGCGAGCGGAAGGGGCGCAGTGCGCTGAAATCGACGTCCTTGTTATTTAACGACTCGTAGGCGCACGAGAGCAGTACTTCGCCCAGGCTCTGCGGAGGCAGAATCCTGGCTATCCGCTTTGCGCACATGCTTTTGCCGCAGCCGGGGCTGCCCTCAAAGAGGATATTGTGCATGCCGCACGCAGCGATCAGGCTTGCGCGTTTGGCGCGTTTTTGCCCTTTGACGTCTTTGAAATCTAGCGAAAAATCGCAGTTGGGGACGTAAATTTGCCCGCCAATCTCCACGACGTTTTTAAAAAGCGGATGGGTTTCTCGCATGAGCCTGCTTGCGGCGAATTCCTCGTCTAAAAAAAATCTGACCGCGTCGCTTAGGCTACCCACGGCATAAACGTCGTAGTTTGGGATCGTGCAGGCCTTTAGAGCTATGCTTTGCGGCACTAAAATTTTAGCGCGCTTCACCTTCGTGCTTAAAAAAAGCAGGATCGAAAAGAGGCTCGCCGTGCTCTTTAGGCTGCCGTCTAAACCGAGCTCGCCGAAGACGAAGAAATCGCCGTCGATGCGCTCTTTTTGCAGCGCGATGAGAAGCGCGATCGCAAGATCGAAGTGCGAGCCGTTTTTGGGCGTGTCGGAGGGGGAGAGATTTATGATGATTTTGGAGGCGGGAAATTTAAAATTTAAGCTCACAAGCGCGGCTTTTACGCGACTTTCGCTCTCTTTTATCGTAGCTCCCGCAAGACCGACGATATTAAATCCCGGCAGCCCCCGCACGAATGTCGACTCGACCTCTACGGGGATCAGAGCATCCGTGAATGCAGCGCATTTTAGGGATTTCATTTCGATTTTTCTTTTAGGCTTTTTTTGAATTCTTTATCAAATTTTTTGCGTTTATTGTATCCGATACGCTCGATGAAAAGATGCCCGTCAAGGTGATCCATCTCGTGCTGGATACAGACGGCCAGTAGCTCGCTAGCGTCCATTTCGTGGGTATTGCCGGCGCGGTCTTGAAACTGCACCGTAATAAACTCGGCGCGTGTGACGTCCTCATAAAAGCCGGGCACCGACAGGCAGCCCTCCTGGTAAACGACCTCGCCTTCCTTTTTTAAAATTTGCGGATTGATGATCTCGATGAGGTCTTTTTTGTCTTGGATTTTTTCCTCATTGGCTAAATTTATGATCAAAGCGCGCACGGGCCTGCCTACCTGGATGGCGGCAAGGCCTATGCCGTTTTTTGCGATCATCGTCTCATACATATCGTCTAAAATCTTTCCCAGCGCCGCGTCGAATTTCACGACCTCGGTCGATCTTTGATAAAGCTTTTTATTCGGATAGGTAAGGACGTCCAGGATCATCTATTAAAGCTCTTTTGAAGTACTTGATCGATCAGTCCGTATTGCACGGCATCCTTGGCGCTCATGAAAAAGTCGCGATCGGTGTCCTTTTCGACCTGCGCGAGATCTTTGCCGGAATTTTGCGAAAGGATGTTATTTAAAATTTCTTTCATTCGTAAAATTTCTTTGGCTTGGATCTCGATATCTGTAGCTTGACCCTGCGCGCCGCCTAGGGGCTGGTGGATCATTATGCGCGAGTTTGGAAGCGCGTAGCGTTTGCCTTTGGCGCCGCAGCTTAGCAAAAACGCCCCCATCGACGCCGCTTGACCGATACAGATCGTGCTCACGTCGGGTTTGATGTAATTCATCGTATCATAAATACTAAATCCGCTCGTAACCACGCCGCCCGGGGAGTTTATGTATAGATAGATATCCTTATCCGGATCCTCCGCCTCCAAAAACAGAAGCTGCGCGACGATCGAGCTTGCCACTGCGTCGTCGATCTCACCGCTAAGCATTACGATACGGTCTTTTAGCAGCCTCGAGTAGATGTCGTAGCTGCGCTCTCCGCGACTAGTTTGTTCGATAACATAAGGAATCACCATCTATTCGCCCTTCTCTTCTTTTTTGCCCTGCTTTGAGAAAATATCGTTAAATAGCTTCTCCTCGATTAGCGCCATTTTGACGGCTGGTAGCATGCCGTTGTTGCGGTATCTATTTAGATGCTCCTTCGGATCGACGCCGTAGGTGTAGGCTTCCATATAGACCGCTTGGACGAGCTCCTGATCGCTCACGTCGATCTTGCGCTTTTTGGCTAGCTCGTCGATTAAGAAGGTAAGCTTGACGCTGTTTTCGGCAGCCTTTCTAAACTCTTCGCGCTTTTTATCCAGAGCGTCTTTGTTGTTTTTAAATTCCTCGATCTGCTCCTTTGAAAAGCCGCTCCAGGCGTTGTTAAACTGCAAATTAATCTCCTGCTCGACGATCGCTTTTGGAAGCGCGAAGTTAAATTTCTCGGCGAGCGCGTCGGCAAATTTAGGCTTTAAATCCTCATTTATAAGCTTTTGAAGCTTATCGTTTTTGATGCGCTCTTTGATACGCGCTTCAAATTTCTCCTTGCTCGGCTCTTTCTCGCCCGGAAGCGCTTGCTTTAGCTCCTCCTCGCCGAGCTCTTTGGCAGGTTTTTTAGCCTGAATTTCATGAAGCTTGACTTTAAAGATCGCGTCCTTGCCGGCTAAGCTTTTCGCGCCGTAATCTTGCGGAAATTTAACCGCCACGTCGCGTTCCTCGCCCACTCTAAGTCCGATCATACCGTCTTCAAAGCCCGGGATGAATTGATTTGAGCCGATCTGAAGGACGTAATCCTGCGCCTTGCCGCCGTCGAATGGCTTGCCGTCCACGAAGCCTTCGAAGTCGAATTTTGCAAAATCGTCTTTGGCTAGAATTTTTTTGTTGGTTTTAGAAAGCGGCGCGATCATCTGCAAAAATTCCGCCACTTTTTCGTCGATCTCTTTTTGAGTAACGCGCGGACTGCTAAATTTCGGGATCAGCTCCTCATACCCCTCGACGCTAACCTCGGGTCTGAAAGAAATTTCGATCTCGACATCGATATCGCCGTTTTTTTCATCAAATTTAGAAAAGACCGGCTCGGATAAAATTTCATCTTGTTTTTTCTTTAAAATTTTAAGAGACTCGTCGATCATATTTTTAAGAAGCTCCTGCTTTGCATCGCCCTCAAGCTGCTTGCCGTATCGCTTTAAAACTACCGCGGTAGGCACTTTGCCCTGTCTAAATCCGTCGATTCTTAGCTGCTTGGAAGCCTTTTTGGCTAGCTCTTCTACTTTGGCTGCGATCTGCTTTGCTTCGATCTTGCTCGCAGCTACCGCATTCGCGGCGTCTTTCATTTTTGCTTTTACTTCCATAAAATTCCTTTAGAAAATTTAAAAATAGCTCGTAATATATCAAAAAATTTCTTATTTAAAGTATAAATTCCTAAAATTTGCCGAGCCTAAGCGGCTCGCGGCTTTTAAATTTTAAAATTTTAAGAGCCCGCCTTGAAATTTAAAGCGGGACTGAGGCTAAAATTTTACCGATACGTTAAACATAAACTGCCGCGCGTAGCCCATTTGAATAGGTATCACGCTCGTGGTCGTGCCGGTTGAGGATGAGGTGTAGTATTTTTTGTCGGTCAAATTTTTGACGTTGAACGAAAAATTCGTATCATAGCCCGAAATTTTAGTATCGTAGCTCACGAAGGCGTCATAAACTACGGCGTGAGGCAGCTTAAAGGCCGTTCCTGCGGGCACGTTCGGTAGGTTCGTGCGCATATAGTAGGTGTACCACGAGCCGAAGTATCGCGCGCCGCCGCCAAGCCTAAGCCCCTTTGCGCATAGATGCGCAAAATCGTAGTTGGCAAATAGGCTTGCTTGGTGCTTCGGCGTCGCTTCCAGCGGTTTGCCGATTAGCACCGCAAAAGCGCCGTCGTCCTCACGCACTCTCGTTTTGGTATATGCATAGCTCGCCGACATGCTAAGTCCCTGCGTCACGCGCCCGTTTATATCGAGTTCAAATCCTCGCGAGCGAGCCTTGCCGATCGTCTCGCTTATATTATTTACCGTCCGCAGGATGTTTCTTTTATCGATATTAAACACCGCCGCACCCGCAGTGACTCGATCGTTTTGAAATTTAGTGCCGAGCTCCACGGATTTGCCTTCCTCCGGCTTTAGATCGCCGCCTATCGCCTCGCCTACGGACATCTGCGGTGTGAAGCTTTGCGCGTAGTTAGTATATACCGACCACTGCGGGCTCAACAGGTACAAAAGCCCGCCCTGATAGGTCGTAGCGGCCTTTTTCTGATCGGTGCTGTTCGGTCCTTGCCAGCTTTGTTTGGCTACTTGATCGTAAAATTCCCTACGCACGCCCAAAGAAAGTATTAACTCGTCGGTTAAATTTATATTATCTTGGGTGTAAAGACCGATCGTTCTTAGCTTTTGATATTGTATTTTTGGCTCTCTATCGTTCGTTAGGACGGCGCCCGAAGCGGTCTGCCCGGTAAGCATATTGATGCGCCCTGCGGTGCCTTTTAGCGCGCCCGGGCGGTATCTGTAGTAGTTTTTGTAATCCGTGCCGAAAAGGACGTCGTGCTTAAGCGGACCCGTTTCAAATTTGCCGTTTAGTGTGACGCTTGCTGCGTGCGTGCGGTGTATGAAATTATCGTAGTAGTTATACGATCGCGTCGTGCCGGTAAGGCCTTGGGGCGTGAATGGATTGTTCGGACGGACGTAGCCGTATTCGTGCTTACTGCGCGAGAAAGCATAGGCGCCTTTTAATATCCAATCCTCGTTAAATTCCTTCTCAAAGCCGAAATCAACCGTATCGAGTTTGCTTTGTAGTTTATTTACCGGCTCGTCGAAGCGGACTTTGCCGCTGCCGTAAATTTTACCCGTACTCGGCACTAAAAAACGCGCCGCGATCCACCGGATCGGTAGAGTGGCTATGAGTGTAGCCTAAGCTTATCGAATAATCATCTCCTTGATACGCAAGCGACGGCGCAAAGAGCGTGTTTTTTATACCGCCGAAGCTTCGCCAATAATCCTTCGCGTAGTAATCGAATATAAATCTATACGCAAAGCCGCTGTCTGCGATCGGTCCCGTAGTATCAAATCCCGCGTCCCAATAGTTGCGATTGCCCAGCCCGCCCCAAATTTCATTTATAAACTCATACTGCGGCTTTTTGGTTACCATGTTTATGACGCCGCCCGGTTGCTGCGCACCGTAGAGCATGCTCGCGGGCCCTTTTAGAACCTCGACGGATTGAATGGTTTTGTTGTAGTTGTGCATCACGGCGCCCGGCACGCCGTTGCGCATAATCGAGCCGTCGCGACCCTCGCCGAAGCCGCGCTTGATGATCGCATCAAAAATATTTCCCGTCGTATTCGCGTAGCTTATGCCGCTTACGTTTTGTAGCGATTCGGCTAGAGTTTCTGGCTTTTTGTCCTTTAGATGCTGCTGCGTTACGACGTTTACGGTTTGCGGAATTTCTAAAATTCTCTTAGTCGTCTTGCCGATCTCGCTGCGTACGGCACGGTAGCCGTCGTCGTTATTCGCCCACTCTACGACCTCGATATCGCCTAGGTTTTCGCCCGAGGCGGAGTTTGCTGCGGCGTTTTGTTCGGCGCAAGCAAAAGAAAAAAGCGCCAAAGCCGCGCCAAAACTCATCTTAAATTTCATTACCGAACTCCTTTTAGATAAAGCTTATCGAAACTGTGGATTTTAAACAAAAATTTCTTAAATTTAAATATATTATCATTAACATAATGAGATTGATAAAATTTCGCGTGGAATTTTAAAATTTATCAGCGTTATAAAAGGCGTTTTTGAGTAATATCGCGCATCGATCTTTAAGGAATTGCTAAAAATGGACGAAAAAAGCCGAGCTAAATTTGAAAACTGTGTATCGCAGATGCTTGAAATTTTAGGCGAGGATCCGAGGCGCGACGGGCTTGCGAAGACGCCTGAGCGCGTGGCTAAAGCCTATGAGTTTCTAACTAGCGGCTATGAGCTGGATCCAAAAGAAATTTTAAACGACGCGCTGTTTGAGAGTAGCAACAATGAGATGGTTTTGATAAAAGATATAGAATTTTATAGTCTCTGCGAGCACCATCTGCTGCCTATCATCGGGCGCGCGCATGTCGCGTATATCCCGAATAAAAAGGTCGTGGGGCTTAGCAAAATTCCGCGTATGGTAAATATTTTCGCGCGCAGGCTGCAGATCCAAGAGCAGCTTACCGAGCAGATCGCAAGCGCAATCCAAGAGGTAATCCATCCGCTCGGCGTGGGCGTGGTGCTGCAGGCGCGGCACATGTGCATGGAGATGCGCGGCGTGCAAAAGATCAACTCGACCACGACTACGTCGGCACTGCGAGGGCTTTTTATCAGCCGAAACGACACGCGCAAGGAATTTTTTGATCTAATAAATTCTCCGAAAACTTTTGGTTTTTAAAACGACAAGCGTTAAAGAAAAATTTAGCAATTATGTTATATTATCGTGCGAAATTGATAAAAGAGCGAAATTGTCTGATTAAATTTCAGACAAATTTTAGAAAGGAATTTTATGCAGCGCGTTTATTTAGATAATAACGCCACTACGATGGTCGATCCCGAAGTTTTTGAGGAGATGAAGCCGTTTTTTTGCGATAAATACGGCAACCCGAATTCCCTTCACAGCTTCGGCAGCGAGACCCACCCCGCGCTAAGAACTGCGATGGATAGGCTCTATGCGGGACTCGGCGCTGCGGACGCGGACGATATCGTCATCACGAGCTGCGCGACCGAGAGCAATAACTGGGTTTTAAAAGGAATTTACTACGATAAAATTCTAACCGGCGAGAAGGATAATATCGTCATAAGCTCCGTCGAGCACCCCGCAATCAGCGCGACCTGTGCTTTTTTAGAAAAAATTTGCGGCGTAAAGATTACTCGCCTGGGCGTCGATAAAGACGGACTAATCGATCTTGACGAGCTTAGCGAAAAGATCAACGACAAAACCGCGCTTGTTAGCGTGATGTGGGCAAATAACGAAACCGGCACGATCTTCCCCGTTAAACAGATCGCACAAATCGCACACGAGCGCGGTGCGCTATATCACGCGGACGCGGTGCAGGCCGTAGGTAAGATAAAGGTAAGCGTGCGCGATGCGGACGTGGATTTTTTAAGCCTTTCGGGGCATAAATTTCACGCTCCAAAGGGCGTCGGCGCACTCTATATTAAAGATAGCAAGCCGCTTACGAGCCTGCTTCACGGCGGCGAGCAGATGGGAGGGCGCCGTAGCGGCACACTAAACGTAGCGGGCATCGTGGGGCTCGGCAAAGCCTTGGAGCTAGCGAATAAATTTATGGATTTTGAGCGCACTCAGGTAAGTAGACTGCGCGATAAGCTGGAGGACGCGCTTTTGCAAATTTCAAACGTAAGCGTCGTGGGCGATCGCAGCATTCGCGTGCCAAACACCATCCTCGCCTCGATCCAAGGTGTCGAGGGAGAGGCGATGCTGTGGGATCTAAATAAAGCGGGCATAGCCGCTTCTACGGGCTCTGCATGTGCGAGCGAGGCGCTTGAGAATAACCCAATAATGGAAGCGATCGGCGCAGATAAGGAGCTGGCGCATACGGCGTTAAGGCTTTCGCTGTCGCGCTTTACTACGGAAGCGGAGATCGATTATGCGATCGAACATATTAGTAAAGCTATCGCCCGTCTTCGCGGGATTTCAAGCACATTTGCTTACGCGCCGCAAGGTTATGAGAAAAATAAAGGATAAAAAATGGCAAAAAACAGTTTAATAAACGGTTCGATTTGGGAGCAATACTCGCAAAAAGTGCAGGAGCGCATGAATAATCCTCGCTATATGGGCGAGATCACCGAAGAGGAGGCGAAGGCTAGGGGCGGCAAGCTCGTGGTCGCGGACTTCGGCGCCGAGAGCTGCGGCGATGCGGTGCGGCTATATTGGCTGATAGATCCTAAAACCGATAGAATTTTAGACGCTAAATTTAAAAGCTTCGGCTGCGGCACGGCGATTGCGAGTTCGGATACGATGGCTGAGCTTTGTATCGGAAAGACCGTCGATCAAGCGGTGAAGATTACAAATTTAGACGTAGAGCACGCGATGCGCGATACCCCAGATGAGCCTGCCGTACCGCCGCAAAAGATGCACTGCTCGGTCATGGCATACGATGTCATCAAGCAGGCCGCTGCGAATTACAAGGGGGTCGATCCCGCGCATTTCGAGGATGAGATCATCGTGTGCGACTGCGCGCGCGTAAGCCTCGGCACGATCAAAGAGGTGATCCGTCTAAACGACCTCCATACTGTCGAGGAGATCACGCAATACACCAAAGCAGGTGCGTTTTGCAAATCCTGCGTGCGCCCGGGCGGACACGAGGAGAAGGATTACTATCTGGTCGATATTTTAAAGCAAACCAGAGAGGAGATGGAGCGAGAGAGACTTCAAGCTCAAGCCGACGCGAGTGCCGCTAATAACGTGAAAGCGGGAGCCGAGATGAGCTTTGAGCAGCTAAATTTGATCGGTAAATTTAAAGCAGTCGAAGGAGTGCTTGACGAGGATATCCGTCCGATGCTTCAGATGGACGGCGGCAATCTCGACGTCATCGATATCAGACCTGCAGACGACGGCAAAACGGACATATATATCCGCTATCTTGGCGCTTGTAGCGGCTGCGCCAGTGGTGCGAGCGGTACATTATACGCGATCGAAAATGTTTTGCAAGAAAACCTTAGCCCAAACATCCGCGTAATGCCGATTTAGGCTTATCGGTCGCTACGTTTCATCTTGGCTTGGTCTTTACGAAGTTTTAAGAGCTTGAGCTTTTGCGCAACAGCGGAGCTAAATTTCGCCCCTTAGCGAAATTCGCAATTAGACGCTAAATCTGCGTAGAATTTCGCCGTTTGCTTTTAAGAATATCGTAAATTTTGCTAAGGTTTTCTAGCGTGAAATTCATCCGTAAATTTTGTCTATAAAATTTAATTAAAAGAGCTTTTTATTTCGCTCGTGTAAGTTTTTTATGAGATTTCGTTTGTAAATTGGACATAGAATTTCTCCGCGAATTTCATCTTTTCATAAATTTAGATGAAAATGCGCCATAAATCGCAGAATTTTAGCTGGCTATAATTTCTTTTTATTATAATTGCGCCTTATTTCAACTAAAAGGGGAGCAAATGAAAGTATTTGTTTTGGCAGCTCTGCTACTTGGTTTTCTATCTGCAAATTCTTTGGATCAGATCAAAAAAGATAGGCTCGTTCGCATAGGTGTATATAACGATCAGCCGCCGTTTAGTGCGCTCGTAGACGGCAAATATAGGGGATTTGAGATTGCTCTTGGCGAGAAGCTCGGTAAGGAGATTTTCGGCGATAATCCTGGCAAGGTAAAATTTATCCCGATCACGGCTTCAAGGCGCATTAGCGCTTTACAGCGTAATGAAGCGGATATGGTGATTGCGACCTTTACTCCGACGCCCGCGCGAGCGAAAAAAGTAGATTTTTCGGAGCCTTATTTTAAGGTGCAGGTAGGTGTGCTAGCCAAAAAAGACGAGAATGTTACGAGCTTCGATCAACTCCGCAAAAAGAGGATTTTCGTCATCAAACACTCTCCTATTCACAATTTCTTACGAAAAGCGGGCTTTAGAAAGAATTTAAACTTTTGCGCCAGCTCGGCTAAATGCTACCGCGCTTTTAAAAGGGCGAAAAACGCCGTGCATGTCGATGATAATCTAATCCTGCACGCATACGCGATCATTGATAATAAAACGCAGGTTGCTTTGGATGGTCTAGGTAAGCAAACTTACAACGCAATCGCCGTGCAGAAGGGCAATAATGCGCTGCTAGAGCTAATCAATACATCTTTAGCGGGATTAAAAAAAGATGGATTTTTGGATAAGACCTTTGATGATACGCTCGGGATTTTTTATCATGGCACGATCGATAAGAAGGAATTCTTGGTTGAATAAAATTTCGTGCAGAATTTAACGTGCGCTTGACTTCCGCGCAAAATTCGGTTCATTGTAATTACGGAGTGAAAAAATACATTGCGGGCTTAATTTGCTTTTAAAATTCGGTCTTGATTTTGCTTGCCTATGTTTTGAGGCATGTAATTTTTATGGGGGTTTATTTAAATTCTACTATTCATAGAATTTTTAGGTAAACTTGCAAAATTTCATTTTTTTGATGCATAAAATATTTTTTGTGATGCATATTTTAAATTTTATAAATTTATCTACTTGAAAGAAATTAAGAATTTAATAGAATTTTATGCAAAAATTTGGGCTTGAAATTTTATGTATAAAATCCTGCGTGGGCAAGGTGATAAATTCTGCCATAAAATTTTATGGCAGAATTATGCGGTCAGGCTCTCAGTATGTTTAGTCTTAGCTATGAATAAAGTCATTTAGACTCTAAGACTTATGCTACTATATAAGCTTAATGGGTATTTATAAAAACAACTTGCGCCGTAAAATACTTGCTACAATTTCGCGCAATGGCGCTTTTAGGAATTAAATTCTGCGACGTTAAATCATAAAATTCTAAAAATTTCTAGCTATTCAAGTAGCGAAAACGTCTATTTTTTCGCTTCTTTCTGCGCGGTCGGTGGGTCAAGCTGCATGATCTTATCGCCCAGGCGCTGAAAATTTGCAAGGCTTTTTAAGTGGAAATACACTAGCTCCAGATATCCGCGGCGCGCAAAATCCGCAAGCTTTTTATCGCTTAACTTCAAAAGCTTTTCGCGATTTACGACCGAAAAGCCGTTTAACAGGGACGATTCCTTGCCGCTAGAGTTGATGCCGAGCTCCTTGGCCTCTAAAATCCCCGCCTTTTGAAATTCCGCCGCCGCAACGCGCGTGCGCATATCTAAATCGGCGTAGTTTTTCATCACCTCTTTTAAATTTTGTAAAAACGGCGTCGGCTTGCCGTCTTTAAAAAGCGCCTCGCCCCCGCCTTTGATCTGCTGCGCGTCCTCATCGAAGCAGATCGCAGTCTGCTCGCCGATCTGGGCTAAGAAAAATGGATAATTCTGCACCGAAGAAGGCACCGTTCCTTTATAATCCTTATCGATTAGAACGTTTTTGGTGCGCCCTAGCAGCGCCACCATTTTGGGCTCTTTTTCGATAGTAAATACTATAACGAGGTTGTCTGCGCAAAACGGGATCTCCGGCGCGATCACCGGCACGAAAGGTGCGGTAGGGAATGCATCCGCGTGATACTGCAAATCCGCGTGTTTAACGCTATCTAATACGACTGGGGTCATGTTGATCCTTTAAAAAATTTTAGCAATTATATAAAAAAGAATATTAAAATTCTAAAGGGTTTTGAAATTTTACCTGTTTTTTTATTTGCGTAAATTTAGACGTTTAGAATTTTAAATTTGATAGAATCACCGTTAAATTTAAGGAGCAAAAGTGGGCTTGGATGAGCTTTTGGCGCTTGCAATAGATGCCGCAAAAAAGGCAAATGCCGCGATAATGCAAAATTACGACAAATTCGATGTTTTCGTTAAAGCGGACAAATCGCCACTTACGAATGCCGATCTTGCGGCAAATGATGCGATAACGCGCACTCTAGAGCCCAGCGGCATCGCGATCTGCTCGGAAGAGTGCGTACTAGATAGCAAACAGCGTATTAGCGAGGAGAGATTTTGGCTCATAGATCCGCTGGACGGCACGAAGGAGTTTATCGCGCGCAACGGCGAGTTTTGCGTCTGCATCGCGTTGATCGAGCATGGGCGTCCGATTTTAGCGGTAATCGGCGTGCCCGTAAGCGGCGACATATATAGCTCAAATGGCGGCGGAGTTTATAAAAACGGCGTACTGCTCGCTCGTCCCACTAGCGCGCCGCAAATTTTCATGCACGGCCGACATAGCAAATCCGAAAAATACCCGCAATTCGCGCAAAAATTTGGAATGCAGCTCGTGCGCAAAGGCTCTGCGATAAAATTTTGCATCTTAGCCGAGGGGGGTGCCAGCGCGTACGCGAGATTTAGCGACTGCTCGCTTTGGGACATCGCCGCCGGGGATTTTTTGCTACATCAAAACGGCGGAGCGGTAGTGGATCTAAAGACGATGAAGGCGCCGCTTTATAACGGAAAAAGCCTGATAAATAACCACTATTTGGCGGTCGGCGCGAATGCTATGAAATTTTTACCTGAAATGTTGGAGTTTGCGAAGAATTTTTAAGCTAAATTTATAGTAAACGCTCTATAATATAAGTCCAAAAATTTTTTATCAAAGGATAAAAACATGAAGGGCTTTACTATGATCGAATTAATTTTCGTGATCGTGATTTTAGGTGTTTTGGCGGCAATTGCCATTCCAAAACTAGCAGCTACGCGTGATGATGCGGAAGTCGTTAGAGCAGCGCAGAACGTATCTACATCACTGACTGATCTAATGGCTTATTATACTTCGCAAGGCGAGTATGATAATAGCACGACAGGTTTTAATAACATGACGAATGTTAAAAATCCTATTACCGCAAAGAATAAGGTTTGTGCTACATACACTGTCGATAGCAAAAATAAGGTTACTCTTAAAAAGAGTACAGATGGCCTATGTGCTCACGTATGGGAGATGCCGGGGCTAAAGAATATAAATACTGTATATTCGTCTGATGCTTTGCTAATTATTACACAGTAACTTCTTTGGCGCAGAGGCTACCTCTGCGCCTTCTTATTCAAAAATCCAAGAAAAATTCCAACCATCCAAATAATTGCGAAAAATATAAAGATAAAGCTCCAAAATTGCGCCAGATCCACGCTTTTACTTGCCGGAAACAGATACCAACCTCCGCTATAAAGCACCGTTAGCTTGGCTTGCAGCCCCTCTAGCGTTGTATTGGTCGGCACCGCTGGTACATCGAATGCGCAGCTGTTAAATGGCTTAAAAATTGGCACTATGCTTAGATCGAAATTTAAAAATTTCACCGCTCCGCCGCAGCCGCTTATCCCTCCCATTTCGCCGTCTTCGCGCAGTACGACGTGGATTTTGGCTAAATTTAACGACGAGGCGAATCCTAGCGCCGCGCCGTAAAACCACACCGCATATCCACAGATTGCGCCGTAAACGTCCTTGCCGCAAACCGCTAAAATCGCCGCTCCTAGCGCTATGGCGCAAAGTGCGAATCTCACGTGAATACTAAAGCTTTCCGGATAGATAAAAAGAAATTTTTGCAAGAAAAAATATGAAAATGCTAGCCAAAAAAGCGCCCAAATAGCGCAAAAGGCGAGAAATTTTTTAGAGTATCTGTTTTGAAATTTTAAAATCATAAAAATCCTTTCCGTGCATAATTTTATAATAAATTGCAGATATTTTTGCTAAAATCCCAGCTTTTATAGCAAAAATTTCAAGCAAAGGGTAAAATTTTGAAGGGTTTTTTACGCAGATTAGAAAGAGCTTTTGATGCGTTCGCAAATATCTTAGGCGTATTGAGTATCGTATTTTTGGCGCTTTTAGTTATAGTCGTTTTTTACAATGTTGTGGCGCGTTATCTTTTCCCCGCCGCAAATTCCGTCGCTATGCAAGAACTTACGTGGTGGCTATATTCAGCGATGTTTTTATTCGGTGTGACTTACGCGCTCAAAGAAAACGCCCACGTTCGCGTGGATATTTTTTACGAAAGATTTAGCCCCACTGCAAAAGCACTCATAAATATCTTAGGCACAATATTTTTCATTTTGCCTTTCGTAGCGCTCGTGGCGTTTTTTTCGATCGATTATGTAAGCGAGGCTTATACGAGCCATGAGGCCAGCGCCAACCCCGGCGGTATGCAGCATCTTTGGATCATCAAGTCCGCAATCACGCTTAGCTACGCGTTTTTATTTATCTACGCATTTGGATTTTTGATTAAAAATATTAACGCTCTGCTTGATGTTAGGGAAAACAAAGGCTCGGAATTTCTTAGTGGGAATTCTTCGGGCGCACAGAGTGTGTGAGGGCAAAATGAGCTTAAATTTAAAATTCTATAAATTTTACGCTTTTCGCGCTTGGGCGGAATTTTGCCACGGCGAGATAAAAGGTGGCGAACTATGATAGGCATAGTGATGTTTGCGGCAGCACTTTTTATGCTGTTACTGGGATTTCCCGTTGCGTTTACGTTCGGCGCCGTGGCGGTGATTTTCGGCTTTATCTACGGACTTAGTGAGGCATGGGATTACGCGCAGGGCTTTGAAATTTTAACTGAAGCTTTCGAGGATATGAGCAGGCAGTTTTTCTCACTGATGCCTAATAGAATTTACTCGATTATGGAAAATCAGCTGCTAATTTCGGTGCCGCTTTTTATTTTGATGGGTATGATTTTGCAAAAGACTCGCCTTGCGGAGCGTTTATTAGAGTCGATGGCATTTTTATTCGGCGGCGTACGAGGCGGCGTGGCGATCAGCACCGTTTTGGTGGGCGCATTACTTGCGGCTACGACGGGCATCGTGGGCGCGACTGTCATCGCTATGGGCGTCATCAGTCTGCCCGTGATGATGAAATACGGCTACGATAAGCCTCTAGCTACCGGCACCATCGCTGCTGCGGGCACGCTTGGGCAGATTATCCCGCCCTCGATCGTGCTGATTATTTTAGGCGATATACTTTCTGTTTCGGTGGGTGATCTTTTCTCTGCAGCAGTTATTCCGGGGCTCGTGCTAGTTGGTTTTTACGTGATTTATATTGCGATTATTTCATATATTTGCAAAGATTATGCGCCGCCTGTTCCGCCGCTAGAGGGACTTAGCAAATCAAAGCAAATTTTTATCGCGCTTAAAAACGTCGTGCCGGTGCTTGTGCTGATTTTGCTCGTCTTGGGATCTATTTTTGCGGGCATCGCTACGCCTACGGAGAGCTCGTCGGTAGGCTGCTTGGGTGCGATAGCGCTAGCTGTTTTATATCGCACGTTTTCGTTTAGGCTGATCTATGACGCGCTAAAAAATACCGCTAAAATTTCGGGCATGGTTTTTATGATTTTGATGGGCGCCACGGCATTTTCGATGATTTTTTCTTACACGGGCGGAGATGAGGTCGTAAAAAATTTTATGGAGAATCTGCCTGGTCAAGCATGGGGATTTATCGCGCTTACGATGGTAGTTATCATAGTGCTTGGATTTTTTCTAGATTATGTTGAAATTTCATATATCATTTTGCCGATACTTTTGCCGATAGTAGAGTCTTTGCATATCAATCCCGTGTGGTTTGCGATCTTAATCGCTGTAAATTTACAAACGTCGTTTATGACGCCGCCATTTGGATTTTCGATATTTTTCTTAAAGGGCGTAACGCCGCCGCAAATCCACACCACGGACATTTACAAGGGCGTACTGCCTTTTATTTTATTGCAAATTCTAGTGCTATTAACGCTCGCAATCTTTCCGGGGGTTTTCGGTTTAAAAGCTTTTTTAGGCTAGAAATATTAAAATTCACGCTAAATTTAACCTAGGAGCTAAAAATGGCTAAAAAGCTTATCGACGTTATGGATACGACTTTTCGCGACGGATTTCAGTCGGTTTTCGGCGCGCGCGTGGCGATGCGGGACTTCTTGCCTGCCGTTAGCGCGGCCAAGGACGCCGGCATCACCCATTTCGAGTTTGGCGGCGGCGCGCGGTTTCAGAGCCTGTATTTTTACCTAAACGAAGATGCCTTTGAGATGATGGATAAATTTAGAAGCATCGTGGGGCCTGAGGCGAATCTGCAGACCCTTAGCCGCGGCGTAAATACCGTCACGCTCGATACAGGCAGCCGCGAGATCATCGATCTGCACGCCAAGCTTTTTGCCAAGCACGGCACGACGACGATTAGAAATTTCGACGCGTTAAACGACGTGGAAAATTTAAAATTTAGCGGCGAGTGCATACATCGTCACGGTCTTAAACACGAAATTGTGGTTACGATGATGGATCTGCCGCCCGGATGCAGCGGTGCGCACGATGCGGCGTTTTATGAGAGAATTCTGCGTCAAATTTTAGACGCGCAGATTCCGTTTGATAGCGTCTGCTTTAAAGACGCAAGCGGCACCAGCAGCCCGCAGAAGGTCTATGAGACGATCAAGCGGGCGCGTAAAATTTTAGGCGACGGCGTGCATATACGCCTGCACACTCACGAGACGGCGGGCGTTAGCGTCGCGTGCTATCAGGCTGCGCTCGTTGCGGGCGTAGACGGCATCGACCTTGCCGCGCATCCCGTAAGCGGCGGCACGAGCCAGCCGGACATCCTTACGCTGCTACACGCGACGAAGGGGCAAAATTTTGACCTGGGGCTAGATGCAGAGAAAATTTTAAAATACGAAGAGGTTTTGGGCGAGTGCTTGAAGGATTACTTCATGCCGCCCGAGGCCACGCAGGTAAGCCCACTCATTCCGTTTAGCCCGATGCCAGGAGGCGCGCTTACGGCAAACACTCAGATGATGCGTGATAATAAAATTTTAGACAAATTCCCAGCCGTCATCAAGGCTATGCGCGAAGTCGTCGAAAAGGGCGGCTTCGGCACGAGCGTGACGCCAGTTAGTCAGTTTTATTTCCAGCAGGCGTTTAACAATGTAATGTTCGGCCCGTGGAAAAAGATCGCCGAGGGCTACGGCAAGATGGTGTTAGGTTATTTCGGCAAAACGCCCGTTAAGCCGGACGAAGGCGTGATTAAGATGGCGGCGGAGCAGCTGGGACTACAGCCTACGACGAAGCATGCCGTAGATATTGCCGATGCCGACGAGAGCAAAAGCGTCGCGTATGCGCAGAAACTTCTACGCGAGCAGGGCATCGAGCCTAGCGAGGAGAACATATTTATAGCGCTTGCGTGCAAAGAAAAGGGCATCGCGTTTTTAAAAGGCGAGGGCAAGGTGATGAGCCGCAAAAAAGAGGATGTAGCGCCCGCCGCAAGCCATCAAAACGGTATTTCTAAAAACGGCAAATTTGACGTTAAGATTAACGGCAAAATTTACAACGTAGAATTTGCCGGACAAAACGTGCTCGTAAACGGCGATCGATACGACGTCAGCTTCGATACCTCGGCGCCCGCAAAGCCGCAAGTGCAAACCGCTCCTGAAAGCAAGGCAAGCGGTACGGACAGCAACGAAGTAAAAGCGACGCTTCCTAGCAACGTATTTAAAATTTTAATAAAGGAAGGCGACGCTGTTAAGGCGGGGCAGAATGTCATCGTTCTTGAAGCGATGAAGATGGAGATAAATATCGAAAGCCCGCGTGATGGCGTAATCGATAAAATTTTAGTCGCTCAAGGCGATACGGTCGATGCCGATCAAGTGCTTGCGATTTTAAGATAAGCTCTAAATTTAGGCGGCGCTTCCGCTTAAATTTCATGGCGACCATCCTCGGTGCTTAAGCGAGCTCACCTAAATTTTAAGCTATAATAGCGCAATCTTTTATCAAAATTTAATTTAAAAAGGATGCAAAATGACAACTCCGAACGATCTGGATAAACTAGGTCTTAAAAATATCAAAAAAATCAACCACAACCTAAGCTACGACGAGCTTTTTGAGCTTGAAAAAGCGATGAATGAGGGGCGCGTGTCAAGCAACGGCACCTTTATGGTCGATACCGGCATCTTTACGGGTCGCAGCCCCAAGGATAAGTACTTCGTAAAACAAGATCCGAGCCAAAAATACATTGCTTGGGGCAAGATAAATCAGCCCATCTCAAAAGAGCTTTTCGATAAGCTTTTAGCCAAAGCCAAAGCCCAGCTAAGCGGCAAGGAAATTTTTATCCAAGACGCATTTTGCGGCGCTAGCAAATCCAGCCGCAAAAACGTGCGTTTTGTAACCGAAGTCGCGTGGCAGGCGCATTTTGTAAAAAATATGTTCATCCGCCCAAGCGAAGCGGAGCTGGCGGAATTTCATCCCGATTTCGTCGTTTACAACGCGTGCAAATGCAAAAACGAAGATTACGCGAGCGACGGGCTGCACTCCGACGTTTTCGTTATCTTTAACGTCGAGGAAAACGTCGCGGTTATCGGCGGCACGTGGTACGGCGGCGAGATGAAAAAGGGAATTTTTTCTATGATGAACTACTGGCTACCGCTTGAGGGCAAGCTAAGCATGCACTGCTCGGCAAACGTGGGCAAAGAGGGCGACACGGCGCTATTTTTCGGCCTAAGCGGCACGGGCAAAACGACGCTATCGACCGATCCTAATCGCAAGCTAATAGGCGATGATGAGCACGGCTGGGACGATGAGGGGATATTTAACTTCGAGGGCGGCTGCTACGCGAAGTGCATAAATTTAGACCCGAGCAGCGAGCCTGAAATTTACGCAGCGATCAAACGCGACGCGCTGCTTGAAAACGTGGTCGCCAACGAGGCGGGCGTCGTGGACTACAAAGACGGCAGCAAGACCGAAAATACCCGCGTCAGCTACCCGATCTATCATATCGATAATTACGAGCCAAGCTCTGCGGGCGGTCATCCGAAAAACATAATCTTTCTAACTGCCGACGCATTCGGCGTTTTGCCGCCGGTCGCAAAGCTAAGCAAAGAGCAGGCGATGTATTATTTCCTAAGCGGCTATACGGCAAAGGTTGCGGGCACCGAGCGCGGTATCACCGAGCCAGTGGCGACCTTTAGCGCATGCTTTGGCGAGCCGTTTATGCCGCTGCATCCGACCGTTTATGCTAAGCTTCTGGGCGAAAAGATCGACAAGCACAATGTTAGCGTCTATCTGGTAAACACAGGCTGGAGCGGCGGCGCGTACGGCGTAGGCAAGCGAATGAGCATAAAAGCCACGCGCGCGTGCATAAACGCGATCCTTGACGGCAGTATCAAAAAGTGCGAGTTTGAAAATTTTGGTATTTTTAACCTAGCGATCCCAAAAGAGCTCGCGGGCGTCGAGACGAAGCTGCTAAATCCTATTAATACATGGACGCACCCGGCGGAATATAAGATCACGCGCGATAAGCTTGCAAAGATGTTTGAAGAGAATTTCAAACGCTACGAGGACGTAAAAGAGGGGGTCGAGTTTGCCAAAGCGGGCCCTACGGCTTAGGCTCCTGGGTCTTGGGGCGATCTGCGCGCTTTTTGCCGCATGCGAAAACACCCCCTCAAATTTAAAACAGCCGCTCGTTGCGATGAGCGGCTTTTCCTTTTACGACGATCCGTTAAGCTACATCAACAATGTGCGCGCAAAATCGGGGCTAAATCAGCTTGCGCAGAATGAAATTTTAAATACCTCCGCGCTTAATCACGCAAAATATGTCGTCGCAAACGAGGCGATGTCGCACGACGAGACCCCGGGCAAGCCGAATTTTACGGGCGAAAATCCGTCAAAGCGCGCTTTTTATGCAGGCTATAATGCCGCAGTACGGGAAAATTTATCCTATAACTCAAGCGATCTAAAAAGCGCGATCGACGGGCTTTTAAGCGCGATTTACCATAGATTTGCATTTTTGGATTTTGCTTCGGATGAGATCGGCATCGGCTATTTTGAGCACGGCAAAAAAAGTAGCTACGTTTTTGAGATGGGAAATTCGCGCCTTAACGCCTTTTGTTTGCGGAATTTAAACGACGAAGGAAGCGGTAAATTTCTACTGGGGATGTGTAAAAACGAAACGCTGCGGATGAGGGAGGATAAGTTCAAAGGCGCCACCGCGCTGAACTCGCGCCCTTACGTATACTACCCGAACGACGAGCCCGCGCTCGCATTTTTTAGCAACGAAATTCCCGATCCCATGCCCGAGTGCAAAATCACCGCAAACCCCGTAAGCGTGGAATTTAATGCCGAGGGGCCGCCCGTAGCGATGAAAAGTTTTAAAATTTACGAAAGCGGCAGGGAGCTTCAAAACGTTAAAATTTTAGACAAAAACTCCGATCCTAACGCCATTTTAAGCGATAGGCAGTTCGTGCTTTTCAGCAGAGAGGTTTTTAAATTTGACACCAAATACGGCGCGGAGTTTAATTACGAGCAGGGCGGTAAGCAAAAAACGCTACGGTGGGAGTTTATCACGCAGGCGCCTAAATTTAGATACTTCGTCGTGCAAGGCGGAGAAAATTTGAGCGTGAAAAACGGCGCGTTTTACGACATATTCGTAACCCCGAAAGACTGCAACGATTTGATGAAAAGCTACAAAACCAGCTACTCTTTTATGGATAAGCCCGAAATTTCAAGCCCCGCGGCAAATATGCTGCGCGTAAAGCTAAACGGCGCAAAGGGCGCGAAGCTTGAAATTTCGACAGACAACGGTGCAATAATAAATCTGTATTTAAACGACGACTCCAAAAGCTACGGCGGCATGGGTAAAATTTATGCCGCAATCGCGGCGGTTTTGGCGGCGATCATTTTGTTTTGTCTTTTGGCAAGAAGAAGAGGGCGATAGGTGCGAGATGTATTTTCGCGACCTCCGCTTTTGTCTGCCTGCACATGGGTGCGTAATGCCTATCCTGCGTGAAATTTAGCGCAGAACTTGGTTTTAAATTTTAAATTTCTCGCCGAAAGTCGAGGTTGGCGCCAAATTTTAATCTAAATTTGGATTTATCTCATCCGCAAGTTTTAAAATTTTAGCCTGTACCGCCTCAGGAGCGTAGATATCCATCCACTCTATCCCATTCGAAGCGCTAAAAAGTACGGCGATCTGTCCATCGCTCATCGCGCGCTTGGCAAGCTTGGTCGCTGCGGGGCTGTTGCCCATATTTGGCGTCTCGTCTATGCTTATCTCGGCGCAGCGGCGCAAAATAGGCGCCAAATCAAACTCTCCCTCGATCAAAATAATAACCGAGCCGCGCCTAAAGCTGCAAGCGTTCCAAAAGATCTCGGCGCCGTTTACGCATTCTCGCGAGAGATCGAGGCGAAATTTACCCCGCTCGCGCACAAGGAAGCTAAACTCACTCAAGTTTAGCGGGTGCTCCACACTGCCGAATGCCCCCACGATGCTATCTTTGCGGCCGTTATAGACATAGGCGGCGAGCGCATTTTGCAGTAGCGGCGCGATGATCTGATCGTGCGCGCTCGTATGGTCGTCCTCTCTGGCGCGGCCTGGGATCTTTACGAAAAACGGTTTGAAATACTCCATAAACGCTCCTTAAATTTATAAAATTTGTTTAAATTTAGCGCTCGCGGCGGTTAAATTGAGCTCGCTGCCGCAGCATTTTCGGCTCGTTTTTCAGACATCGCCGTTTTAAATTTTAAAATTTTACGTAGGCTTTAGCGCGTAAAATTTCAGATGCCGTTTTTCTAAATTTAACGCGCTTTTAGAACGCTGTGCGTTTAAATTTACCGCCCTAAAATTTCAAATTTATCGCCGTGCACCGCGATCGCTTCAGCGTTATTTATCGGCGTCAAATTTAGCTTGCCGCCGTAAGCTTTTAAAATTTCGGCTGCGCTTTGCACGAAAGGCTCCTCGCCGTAGTGCGGCACGGGGTAAAATTTAACCAGATCAAGCCCAGTTTGCGCCGCCGCCCCGTACTCGCCCGCATCGTCCATCACGCTCGCGTACTCCACGCTGGGAGCTGTGATCATAGCGCCCGCCGACTCGCCCACGTAGATGAGCTCGCCGCTTCGGACGCGATCTGCGATGAGGTCTGCAAGCCCTTTCTTTTTAAGCTCGCGCAAAAGATAAAAAGTGTTGCCGCCGCTTACGTAAAGCACCCGCGCTGCGCCGATCTTTGCCTTGGCTTCGGCCTCGCTCGCTTTTGAAATGTCTAAAATTTGAACCTCAAAGCCCATTTTGGCAAACGCCTCTTTCGCCTCGTCCACGTAGTCTCGGTACTCCTCTACGTTTGCGGCGGTCGGGACAAAAAGCACCTCTTTGGCGCTGATATTTTGCCTCGCATAGTCCTCAAAAAGCGTCGCCGCACCCGCAAAATAGGAGCATAAAAACATCTCGATCATCGTTTTTCCTTTCAAAAGGCCGAAATTTTGCGCTATTTTAGCTTAAATTTTATAAAATCACCGAAAATTTAAACGAAGGAGCGAGCGTGAAAAAAATGTGGGAGGGGCGCTTTAGCGAGGCGAGTTCGGCGCTTTTGGAGGAGTTTAACGCCTCGATCGGCTTTGATAGGGCGCTTTGGCAGGAGGATATCGCGGGCAGCAAGGCGCACGCTCGGATGCTCGGCGCCTGCGGGATTTTAAAGCCTGACGAGAGCGAAAAGATCGTCGCGGGGCTTGACGCCGTGTTTGAGGAGATAAAAAGCGGTAAATTTGAGTTTAAAACCGCCGACGAGGACATCCACATGGCGGTCGAAAAGCGCCTAAGCGAGCTCATCGGAAGCGATCTTGGCGGTAGGCTACACACTGCGCGCAGCAGAAACGATCAGGTCGCGCTTGATTTTCGCCTCTACGTGCTTAAAAGCGGTGCTCAGGTTGCCGAAAAAACCCGCGAGCTAGTCGCCGCGTTGCGAGATATCGCAAGCAAGCACACAGACACGCTGATGCCGGGCTACACGCACCTTCAGCATGCCCAGCCCGTGAGCCTTGCCTATCATTTGCTAGCTTACGCGTTTATGTTTCGCCGCGACTACGAGCGCTTTGCTAATTCGCGCGAGCGAAATAACCTCTGCCCGCTAGGCTCCGCCGCGCTTGCCGGTACGCCGCATCCGATAAATCGCGAGTTAGTCGCGCAGCAGCTGGGGTTTGCGGGAGTGACGCCAAACGCGATGGACAGCGTCAGCGACCGCGACTTCGCGCTGGAGATTTTGTTTAACGTAAGCGTGCTGATGACGCATGCGTCGCGCCTGTGCGAGGAGCTTATCTTGTGGAGCTCGCAGGAGTTCGGCTTTGTGGCGATCAGCGACGCGTACAGCACGGGCAGCTCGATCATGCCGCAGAAGAAAAACCCCGACGTCGCCGAGCTAATCCGCGGCAAAACGGGGCGCGTAAACGGCAATCTCGTCGCGCTGCTAACGGTGATGAAGGGCTTGCCGCTAGCTTACAACAAGGATATGCAAGAGGACAAGGAGGGTGTTTTTGATAGCGTTGCCACTGCGCTTGCTAGTCTTGAAATTTTAAAACAGATGCTAAAAACGGCTAAATTTAACGAGCAAAATATGCTAGCTATGACGCGCCGCGGGCACCTTACGGCGACCGATCTGGCGGACTATCTCGTGCGGAAGAAAAACGTGCCGTTTCGCCGGGCGCACTTCATCACGGGCAAAGCCGTGGCGTATGCGGAAAATTTGGGTTTAGATCTTAGCGAGCTAAATGCGCAGCAGCTTACAAGCGTGGATGAGAGCTTGGATGCGGGCGCGGTTAAATTTCTTGATCTAAACGCTTCTAAGGAGGCGCGCAAGTCGCAGGGAGGCACGGCAAATGAGAGCGTGGCGGCGCAGATTGAAATTTTAAACGAGTGGCTGAAAGGGCTAAATTTAAGAGCCTAAGAGCGGCGAAATTTTAAAATTTAGCGCTCGTAGCTTTGAAATTTCGTAGCCGCAGCTTTAAATTTTAAATTTGGTGAGCTCGACGATCTGTGTGGATACCATACACGGGCTGCGCGGGATTAACAAGCGGTAGCGTGTTAGCTGTGTGCGGAACGGGCTTTGTGACGAGATTTTGAAATTTCAGTCGCAGACTGCAAAGTAAAATTTAAAGGACAGGCTCCGCGCAAAGCGGAGCGCTTGACTTGAAGTTTAGGACGTGGGCTAAAATTTAAAAGAGGCACCGCTAGGTTACCCAAGTGCAGCTAGAAAGCGCGAGCAGACTTTGCGCGCGGGTTTTAATCGGCGCTGAAGGCGGCGCAGCGCGGAATTGAATTTAAACTCAAACGTTAATGACGGCGGATCGGATTTTTTCGGGAGCGGAATTTAATCGAAGCAAATTTAAACATGGAGGGCGTTTTGATATATCTGGTGTCTAATACGAAATTTGATCATCCGCAGGTGAGGCAGCTTG
>NZ_CALIMY010000028.1 GCF_938045205.1 uncultured Campylobacter sp. | reverse complement strand
AGTGATTCTATCTCGTCGCTTCGCATCCAAAACGGCGCAAAAATGGTCTTACCTGGAATTTCAAAGCAGAAATTATACGAGTAAATATCTTGCAGCCGAAATTTTAAAATTTCGCGGCAAAGCCCCGTTAAAATTTAGCCGCAAATTTCATAAAATTTTTGTTTTGCGGCAAAGAGGAATCTGTAATCGTGCTTCAAGCTGCCTATCTTGGACTACTCCGATTAAAATCAAAACTCCACGTCAAAAGCCGCTCTAGCGAGGCTATTTTTGCTCTCGCTTAACTCGTACGACGCGCTGAGTCCGACGCTTTGAAGGATATTATATTTCAGCCCGATCGCGCCGTTAAATACGCCGCTAGAATAATCAAGCCCCTCGATGTCATATCTGTCCGAATACTTTCTGCTCGCATGATACGAATCGCCACTAAATCGATGTTCGTACTCCGCATTTGCGAATATCTGTAGATCGCCAAAAGCTTTGATTGCGTAAATTCCCGCGGTGCCGTTTGGCGCAGTTTTTGAAGCGGAGCTAAATTTAAGCCTAGAGATCGCATCCTCGTTCACCATAATCGCTCCAAGCCCCAAATATGGCTTAATATAGCCGCTTTCAAATAAAAATTTATATCCTGCTCTCGCGCTAAGATCCCAAATTTGCGACTTGTATTTCGCGCCGTGGATAGCGCCGAATCCGTTGTTGGTTTCAAATTTATGATCGTTTGTCGAATATGTTAAATTTACCGCCAGATCCACGTTCTCGTTAAAATCGTATCTGCCCGCCAGACCGAGCTCGTAGGATTTGATGTTTTCTTTGACGCCGTCGAATTTACCCTCATACCAAGCGTCTGATTTTTGGTACCCAAAGATCACGCCCAGCGTAAGATCATCCACTCTCTTGGAGGCTCCGAGTAAAATTCCGTCGCTCTTGTGATCGTATTTGACGCCACCCGAGCGGTCTTTGTAATCCCCGCCGTAGTTTCCAATCGCGCTTACGTTTACGTTAAACTCCTGCCCGTCGGTGTCGGTTAAATTTTTATAAGCAGAATTTCTTGCAAGCTTTGTAAGATCCAGATCGACCTTCGAGCGCGGCATCTCGATGCCTATGCGGTTACCGCCTCTTGCGACCTGCGAAAACAGGCTGCCGTTTTTAGGCGTGAAGTTATTGATCGCCAGCATCAGCGCTTCAAAATAGGTAGGCAGATCATCGTATCCGCTAGGATAGGCATTCGTATCGGAGGTGATGAATAAATTTGCCGCGTTGCGCTCGCGAGATAATCTTATGATTTCGTCGTATTGATCGGGTCTGGCGTTGTATATGACATGCAAAATTTTAGAGGAATTTGCCGGGTCTTTTTCAAACTCAGAGGTTCTAGGACGATAGTGGTTTATGTAGTCGTCCGCGCTCACCTCTTGCAGCATCCAAACGTCCGCATAGGGAGCTATGGCGTCGCGCACGCCCCAACCGTTGTTTGCCAAAACGAGCATTCCCGGGTATTTAGTCTTGATATAATTGTAGATACTCTCCATATAGGCGATAGTTGCGGGATTATTCTCGGTATTAACCTCGTCGATGAAGTATCCTGCGATATTTTCTCTGCCGTAGAAATTTACGAAATTATCGATATCGGCATAGACTAAATTTAGATTTCTAGTAGAATTTTTAGTATAGGTATAGCCTAAATTTGATATGCCCGCCGCGATATTTCGCTTCATCTGAACGGCGTCTTCATCCCTTCTGACCAGATATTGCGTAGTTTGATCGCCCGGTATCGCCGCCTCGTATGAACCGAAAGCCACATAAGGAACCAGTGCGCCGCCTATATTGGTAATACCGTTCCAAAACTCGGCATTTACGCCGCTATTGCCCGTCCAGCGAAACGCAGGCATCATAACGCGCTGATTATTAAGCCTGCCCGAATATGAACCCTTTTTGGCAAAGCCCCTTGCGTACTCGAGCTTGATACGAAATGAGTTTTCATACTCGTCGCTCGCGGAGTTATCGCTAGCCGCGTCGCGCCTGCTTAATTTCGCGCCCAAGCTATCCGCAGCGCTCATTACGTCGGAACGGGAAGTGTTGTTGGAAGGTGATTTTTGCGCGTTTGCATAGCCCCAGGAATTCTGCTCGCTCGCATAGCCGAACCCTGCTGCACCGATAAGCGCAAGAGATACGATTTTTTTCAAAGACTTTAGCATTCTGCACCGCCTCAAATAAAATTACCCAAATTCTTAAATTTCAACAAATTTGCAGACGTGCTTTTATAATTAAAAGCTTTGTCGAAATTTAAAAATTTAGCCGCCCTGGAGCGGCCAAATTTTAAAGCTTATTTTAATGTCTCTTTTGCCTTCTTCGCGACGGTTGCGAAAGCTTCGGCGTCGTTCATAGCCATATTTGCTAAAATTTTTCTATCAAGCTCGATGCCCGCTTTTCTAAGTCCGTTTATAAATTTAGAATAGCTGATGTCGTTTAGCCTGCAAGCTGCATTGATGCGCACTATCCAAAGTCTGCGGAAATCGCGTTTTTTCGCGCGTCTGTCACGGAAGGCGTAAACGAGGCTTCTCTCCAGCTGCTCTTTGGCCTTTCTGAAATGTTTGCGTCTTGCGCTATAAAATCCGCGCGCAAGCTTTAGCACCTTGTTGTGACGGCGGCGTCTAACGATGCCCGTTTTTACTCTTGCCATATTAATCCTTTCTTAATCGGCGTCCCTTTTGGGATCTTGCCCTAAAATCCATGAATTTAGGGGAGTTTGAATGACTTTCGTCAAAAACTAACTTCGCACTATTTGCAAAGCATTTTTTTAACCGCAGATACGTTCGTAGAATCGACGTATTGGGCCTCGCGCAAATTCCTCTTGCGTTTTTGAGACATCTTCGTCAAAATGTGGCTGCGAAACGCCGAGCCTCTTTTGATCTTGTTTTTGCCCGCTTTAAAACGCTTGACGGCACCGCGCACGCTTTTCATCTTTGGCATGGTCGTCCTTTTTTTAAAGTGAACAAGAAGTATATAATAAAGTTTCTTTGAAAAATTTGAATTTAAGGAATTTTGTAGCTTAAATTAACGCAAGATAAATTTAAAGTTAAATTTTACCGCGCGTTTAGCTTGCGGTTCCGTTTAATCTGAAAATTCTATATAAATTTAAAGGGCTAAATTTAGAGATAAACTTAGCCCACATTAAATTTTAAAATTTACGCTATTTGGCTTAAATTTACGCGCTGTACCGCGAAGAAACAGCGCGAAATTTTAAAATTTTGCCGCATGCAGCGCAAATACCGCTAAATTTACTCTACGCCTTTTTCGGCGTGATCAGCATATTTACGTAGCGGCCCTCCAGCGCAGGCGCCTTATCGCGATCGGCAACTTCTGCGAAAAATTCGTCCCAAATTTTATTGAGCAAATTTACGCCGATTTCTGGGCTCGACATCTCGCGCCCTTTTAAAAATACGCGAAGCTTGACGTGTTTGCCGCTACTAAGGAATTCTTTCGCGTGTTTTACTTTGTAATTAATGTCGTTTTGAGCGATTTTGGCGGACAGCTTAATCTCTTTAACCTCGATGATTTTTTGCTTTTTTTTCGCCTCTTTGAGCTTTTTTTCCTGCTGATAGCGAAATTTGCTGTAGTTCATGACCTTGCAAACGGGCGGCTTTGCATCGGGCGCTATCAAAACCAGATCCACACCCTCTCGCTCGGCGATTTGCAGCGCCTGCGCCTTTGAAATTATGCCGTAAACCTCGCCGTTGTCGCCTATGCACCTGACTTCGCTAGCCGGAATGTCCTCGTTTAGAAAAACCTCTTTGCCTCTGCTCAAAAATTCACCTCGTTTAATTTAGCTTTTACGAAATTTAAAAACTCATCCAGCCCTAAATTTCGCTGTTCGCGCGCCCTGCGATCGCGCAGAGCCACGCTACGAGCCGAAACTTCATTATCGCCCAGGACGATGATGAGCGGCACCTTCTGCTTTTCAGCCGTTCTGATTCGTTTATTTAACGTCTCGTTTTTATCTAAAATTTCGCCGTCAATGTCTACTTCGCGCAGCAAATTTAAAATTTCTTTCGCGTAGTCTGCGTGCGCCTCGCCGATCGGCACGATCGATACCTGCATAGGACAGATCCAAAACGGAAGCTCGCCCGCGGTGTGCTCGAGCAAAATCCCCACGAAGCGCTCGAAGCTTCCCAAAATCGCGCGATGCAGCATCACGGGCTGCTTTTTTTCGTTATTTTCGTCGATGTAGCCAAGCTCGAAGCGCGCAGGCAGGTTAAAATCGACCTGCACCGTGCCGCACTGCCATTTTCGGCCGAGCGCGTCGGTGATTTTGATGTCGATCTTAGGCCCGTAGAATGCGCCGCCGCCCTCGTCTAAGCCGTATTTTAAGCCCTTTTCGTCAAGCGCGTCTTTTAAGGCCTTCGTCGCGATATCCCAAACCTCGTCGTCGCCGACCGCTTTTTGCGGTTTGGTCGAAATTTCAAGCTCGTATTCAAAGCCGAAAGCCTTCATCAAGAGCCCCACGAAATCCAAAATTTCATAGACGTTTTCTTTGATCTGGCTCGGCATCACAAACAGATGCGCGTCGTCCTGCGTAAACTCGCGCACGCGGAAAAGCCCGTGCAAGACGCCGCTTTTTTCGTGGCGGTGCACGACGCCGTACTCGCAAAATTTAAGCGGCAGATCGCGATATGAGCGGATCTCGCTTTGATAAACCTTGATGTGACCGACGCAGTTCATCGGCTTGATGCCGTATTCTTGATCCTCGATCGTCGTAAAATACATATTTTCTTTGTAGTTGCTGTAGTGACCGCTGATCTTCCACGCGTCGGATTTTAAAATTTCAGGGCCGCGCACCGGCTCGTAGCCGCGCTTGCGAAGCTGCCTATAAAGGCGCTCCTCGAGCTTTATACGCATCCTCGTGCCGGCAGGAAGCCAGATCGGAAGTCCCGCGCCGATCTGCTCGTCGAAGGTGAAAAATTTCATCTCGGCTCCGAGCTTTCGGTGATCGCGCTTCTTGGCTTCTTCTAGCATCGTAAGGTGTTTTTTAAGGCTATCTTTATCGGCGAATACGACGCCGTAGATGCGAGTTAGCATCTCGCGCTTTTCATCGCCGCCGAGATACGCCCCCGCGATGCGCGTAAGGGCGAAATTTTTCAAAAATTTCGTATTTTGCACATGCGGTCCGCGGCAGATGTCCTCAAACTCGCCCTGCGCGTATAAGCTAACCGGGCCTTCGGGGATACGTTTTAAAACTTCCTGTTTAAGATCGTCGTTTGCATATTTTTTCGCGACCGCCTCTTTAGTGGAGGCTATCTTTTTAATCTCTAAATTTGCCTCGGCAAGCGCGCGCATCTTTTTTTCGATCGTCTTTAGATCCTCTTCGCCGAGCTTTTCGCCGTTATCTTTGCTGACGCGCATATCATAGTAAAACCCATCCTCGATCGCAGGTCCTACGAAAAATTTTGCGCCCGCATAGAGCTCACGCACCGCCTGCGCCAAAAGGTGCGCACAGGAGTGGCGCAGAATTTTAAGCGCGTCCTCGGAGTTATCGAAATATATCGGCTGCGCCTCGCTTGTGTGCTCGCCGATACTTTGAGTATCATAAATTTCACCGTTAAGTTTATATGCGATAATATCGCTCATTGGCTTGTTTCCTTTTTTACCGAATTGTCTTTCTTACACTGAAAGAACGAGAGTTAATTTTAGCTAATCAATCCTTAACGATAAATTTAAAAAATATTAAAATTAAAATTTTTGATTCTTTTCTCGCAATAAAAAATACACAGCGTTCGCACAAAGAGCACAAATCGCCATCACACTTGCGAGCAAAAACGGCTTATTCGCTCCCACTGCACCCACGATAAACGAAATAGCCCCGGCAATAGCAAACTGCGCAGTCCCCAGTACCGCCGAAGCTGCGCCAGAGTTGCCGTCCTTATACAGCGCCATCGCAAGCGTCGTGGCGTTAGGCGCGACAAAGCCGAGCGATGAAAGCAATACGAAAAGCGAAGCCTCAAAGCAGATGAAGGGAAGGCCAAGCATAGCGCATGCGAGCAAAATCAGGCTCGTCACAAGCATAGCTATTAGGCCGAAATTTAATAAAGCTGCGGGTTCGCGATTTTGCACGAGTTTGGCATTTAGTGCCGAAACAAGGGTCATTCCAAGAGCGTTGATGCCAAATATTACGCCAAAGGCATGCTCGCCCAGCCCATAATAGCCCAAAAATATAAAGCTAGAGCCCGTGATATAAGCAAAAAGTGCGCTCATCGCAACCGCAAATCCTAGCGTATAGCGCATAAATTCTTTATTTCGCAAGATTATGCCGTATTCGCCAAGCACGCCTTTTACGCTAAGTGTAGCAGTCCTGTCTATCTGAGCGCTCTCGTCGAGTCCGAAAAATATAAATGCAAAAAGCAAAATTCCAAGCGCAAACAAAATCGCAAAAATCGCTTGCCATGAGAAAAAATCTAGCACAAATCCACCTAGAGTTGGTGCTAGCATCGGTGCTAGCGAGCCCACGACCATCATCAGCGCAAACATCGCCGCAGCCTCGTGCAACTCAAATTTGTCATTAATAACAGCTCTCGCAAGTACCACTCCCGCGCACCCGCCCAAAGCTTGCAAAAACCTAAAAAATATAAACGCATAAACGCTATCAAAGCTCACGCAGGCAAGCGACGCACATATAAAAAGCAAAATGCCCGCGTATAACGGCTTTTTACGACCGAATTTATCGCTTAGCGGTCCATAAACGAGCTGTCCTAGCGCAAAAGCGATGAAAAAGCTCGCAACCGATAGCTGAGTGTAAAACTCGCTCGTAGCAAAGCTTGCCTTTACCTTTTCCAGCGCGGGCAGATACATATCGGTAGATAAGGGCGCCAGAGCCGACATATAGGCAAGTATAATCACCAGCTTAAATTTAGCGAATTTACTTTGTTTGACCATCGTTTTTCTCAATTATTTTTAGGCAGAGCTCAAACGTGCGCACGAGCGCGTTTAGATCTTTAAATTTTTGCGGCAAGAGCCTGGCGATAAAATATATCGGACGCAGCGCAAGTACCGTAGCCCACGCACTTTGCACTACGTCCTGTCCGCCGTTTAAGTCGTAGGCGCGGATGCCTGCGCGCACCAAACCTTCGTTCAACCCTTCGCGACAAAGATCATAGACAAACAACAAAAAATCTCGCATTTTGGCTTTTTGCAGATTACCGCGCTCGCCACGATTTTCAAAATCTATAAATTTCATCTCGCCGTTTTTTACCAAGACGTCGCGCAGTGCGGGTCTGCCGTGTATGAAGCCGCGCGAATGTAAATGTGCTAACGCCGCAGCGTAGCCCTGAATGAGCGCCACGCAAGATGCCTCATCCGAGCTTTTTAGCACCTCGTCCACTGGCGTGCCGCCGTCTTTGAGTACGAAAAAGCTCTCGTCTCGCAGCACCAGTTGCGGCACAGGCGCGCCGGCTGCGTACAGGCTCTCGCATTTTAGCGCTTCGTAATCGAAAGCGGCTTTCGGATTTGCTTTAAATATTTTCGTAAGTAATCCGCCGCGGATGCGCAGCTCCGGCTGCTTGAGCCAGTATTTCTCGCCCTCGAAACTAAAGCTCGTGACGCGCTCGCCAGGATGATTTTTTAGAATTTCATTTACATATTCTTTAAAATTTTGCATTCAATAAATTTAGCGAATTTTTTTTAGAAAGAGCTAAATTTGCGAGTTTTATTTGTTTGCATAAAATTTATTACGTAAATTCGGCGGAGCTAAATTTTAAAACTATCAAGTAGAATTTTATTGCAGTCTTGGAATTTTGTAGCGCAGGAAGCAGCAAAAGCGTATAATTTTGAAATTTAGAAGTTAGATAAAATTTCAGAATTTTACAAAAACTAAGATTTGTGTCAAAAAATTTTGAAACTAGAAGTGGCGACCCCTACGAGATTCGAACTCGTTTTACCGCCGTGAAAGGGCGATGTCCTAACCGTTAGACGAAGGGGCCACTTAATCTGGTATTAAGATTAAAGGCGATATTCTACTCAAGACGCACTTAAACCCAACTTAAATTAAGGATTATTTATGAAATGCTCTTTTCTGACGCCGCTTGCACTTTCGCTTCTGCTCGCAGGCTGCGCTACCACTGCACTCAAGCCCGCTTCTACGCAAGCTGTAAATTTCACCGTCGTTTCACCGCTTACCCGCACCAGCGACGCGGGCTTTATGCGTAAATTTAAGAACCAAACCGAGGTTCAAATTTACGCAAGCGGCATCAGCGTGCTAAACCTGATTTTAAAGGGCGATAAAATTTGCATGAACGGCGCGTGCGACGACGAGCTCGTTTTCAATAAAAAATTCTTCGGCACCGAGCACTACCGCGGGCTTCTCGGCCAAATCCTAGACGGCAAGCCGATCTTTGGCGGCAGCGACGCAGGCGAGCGCCGTTGCCTCGCGCAAAGCCTGCAAGATGGCTCTATCGATTATAAGGTTTGCCGCGACAAGGACGGCGGCGGAAGATCCATAAGCTTCGCCGACGTAAAACGCGGCGTAAAGATCAAAATCCGCGAGCTGCAGTAAATCTCGCGCGGCGAGTATTCGTAGCACGTGAAATACTACTCCGCAGGGCGGCGCTAACGAGTAAAATTCTACGCATCTTATGTTTGTAAGCGCGCGGAAATAATGTGCCCAGTAGCCGCCTCAAAACACAGCGCGAGAGGTCAAAATTCCACTACTCGGCGGGGTAGCCGCCTAAGCTGCACAAACGGCGCGGTTTTATTGGCGCTCTGCGCCGGCTCTTTGCGGCGAAATTTACCAAGCAGTGCGTACATGCGAAGGAAAAAATGTGGATTTAAATTTAGAAAATCCGCGCACGGCAGAGGTTATGAAATTTTTCCGCGTGACGTAAAATAAAATTTAGGAGGTAAAATGAAGCGGATCGGAGCGCACGTGAGCGCTAGCGGCGGGGTTTCTAACGCGCCGCTAAACGCCGCAAAGATCGGGGCGGACGCGTTTGCAATGTTCGTCAAAAATCAGCGCAGATGGGATGCGCCGCCGCTTAGTGCAGAGGAGATCGCCGCATTTAAGGACGCGCTGAGGCAAAGCGGCATTCGCGCGGAGCATGTTTTGGTGCACGACAGCTACCTCATAAATTTAGGCCATCCGCGCGAGGCGGAGCGCGAGAAGTCCCTAAACGCCTTCATAGACGAGATTCGCCGCTGCGAGGCGCTCGGGCTTAGGCTTTTGAACTTTCATCCGGGCTCGCATCTAAATGAAATTTCAGCTCAAGTGTGCCTGGATAATATCGCAGAGTCGCTAAATTTCGCCATCGCAAACACCAGTGGCGTCAAGCTCGTGCTCGAAAACACCGCCGGCCAGGGCTCCAATCTCGGCTATGATTTCGCTCAGCTCGCTTACGTGATCGATAAAATTTCAAACAAAGATCGCATCGGCGTCTGTATCGATACCTGTCACGCGTTCGCCGCAGGATACGATCTGCGCAGCCGGCAGGCTTACGAGCGCACGATGAGCGAGTTTGACTGCGTGATCGGCTATAAATTTTTAAGCGGCATGCACCTAAACGACACGAAAAATGAGCTTGGCGTGCGCAAAGATCGACACGAGAGCCTCGGGCGCGGATTTTTGGGGCTTGCGGCGTTTGAAAACATCATGAATGACCCGAACATCGACGAGATCCCGCTGATTTTAGAAACGATCGACGAGGGCCTCTGGGCGGAGGAGATCGCACTTTTGCGCAGTATGCAAGGACGCCGTAAAGCCTAATCAGGCAACCCTTTGCGCCACGTAGAATTTATCTCATTTCGCTTCAAAGTGGCGCCAGCGATAAAAGCCCTATGCCCTGCGTTTACATCGTGGGATTTATCACTTAAATTTTAACAAGCAAAATAATGAGGATCGCGCGTTAAGAATGCCGCGGCAAAAAAGTCGCGAAATTCTACGACGAAAACACAGCACCAGAGCAAAAGAGCAAAATTTTTATAGAAAAACGCAGCGTCGCGGCAGAAATGAAAAATTTTACGCTGCATAATTAAAATTTTCAAGCAATATTTTTAAAGCGATGTAGCGATAAATTTTAAAATTTATCGCTACGATATTTCAAGGCTCAGCGCCAGATTCGAAGCTCTAGGAATTTTAAAATTCTAAATTCCGAATCAAAAAATCGACGCTAAGCTTTATATTTGCGACTGCGTAAATTCCAATCTTGCAATTCCACTTTCGCCCAATCCATGCGAAGGCGCAAGCGCATAAGGCTACGTAATTCTAACTTAAAATTCTACTGCGTACCAATCTATGCTTTTTGGCACGTATTTGCTTATGACAAATCTGCCTCTTCATTTTAGCGCTTTGCTTGCGCTAAAATCTATGCAGGATCCGTGTAAATTTACGCTAAATTCTACTTTAAGAGCATTCGATTAGTTTAAAATTTTATCGTTGGGCTTAGCAGCATACCGCCGCGATTTAAATTTAGATGCAGCGGGATTTAAACCGCCGCCGACGCGTATTGTACCGGCTGCAGCTCGGCGCGCTATTTTAGCAGCTCATACATATCGCAGGATTTTTGCCAAATATTCTTCAACTCCGTCATATTGGGAAGATCAAGATAGGAACTATTTTTGCCTGAATTACAAGCTTTCTTGTAATATTGCGCGGCTTTACTTTTATCTTTTTCGATATAATGGTTAAAAAACGCAAAATTGTAGCAATCCAGTAATTCGCCTGCTATGTCGCAACCTTTTTTATAATAAACCTGCTGTCTTACCGCATCCATTTTAACGCCATCTCCATTGCCGTACATCTCTGCCAACATAGCGCATGCTAGTCCATTTCCTCTGTCGCAAGCTTTGTCATAATAAATTACCGCTTTTGATATATCTTTTTCGACTCCGTCTCCGTCCTTATACATGGCCCCTAATAATGCGCAATCAAGAGCGTCTCCAGAGTCGCATTTTTTTTCAAAATACTCGACGGCTTTTTTTGGATCTTCTTGCATCATTACGCCCGAGACCCCGAGACAACCGAGCCTATTTCCGCCGTTACAAGCCTTTTCAAATAGTTTTAGCTTTTTTGCGTTATCCTTACATTGCAATCCTGCCTCGGCGCAAGATTTCATATTCCCGCCATCGCACTCTTTTTCCGCAGTCGCAAGATCAGGCGCGCCGAACGCAAAGCAAGCGGCGAGCGCCAACGCAAATAGCAATTTTTTCATTTAGTATCCTTTCCGGGTAAAATTTGGCTAATTTTACCCCCCCCCCTAAAAAATTGATTAAATTTATCGCGAATTTTAATAAGGTAGCGAGAATTTAACGGCTACAGAGCCGCTAAAGCCGCTCAAAATTTAAATTTTACCTGAATTGGGCTATAATCCCTTTTTTGAAATTTAACCTTGGATAAAGATTTGAAAATAGCGTTTTTTGACTCGGGTATCGGCGGGCTAAGCGTGCTAGCTGAGGCTCTGCGGCGGTTTAGCGGGGCGGAGTTTTTGTATTTTGCCGACGAGGATCACGTCCCCTACGGCACGAAAAGTAGGGCCGAGATCGTGCGGCTGAGCCTCGATGCTGTTGGGTTTTTGGTCTCGCGCGGCGCGGACGCGGTCGTCGTTGCTTGCAACACCGCCACGAGCGCGGCTATCTCGGAGCTTCGCGGCGCATTTAGCGTGCCGGTCATCGGCATGGAGCCCGCCGTCAAGCTCGCTGCGGATAGCTTTGGCACGCGCCCGACGCTGCTCATCGCCACGCCGCTAACGATCGCCGGCGAAAAGCTCGCGCGCCTCGTGGGGCGGCTGGAGTGCGAGACGTGGAGCCTACCGCTACCCCGCCTCGTGGAGTTTGCGCAGGATTTGGAGTTTGACTCACCCGAGGTTCAGACCTATCTGCGCCAGGAACTGGCTAAATTTGAGCTCGCGCGCCTTGGCTCGCTCGTGCTTGGTTGCACGCATTTTAACTATTTCAAGGACGTTTTGCGCGAAATTTTACCGCCTCACGTGCGCATCATCGACGGCATCGACGGCACGCTAAACCGCCTGGCAAGCGAGCTGGGCGGAGGGCTGAAGCTCGCATGCGGCGAGGATTTGCCCTCGCGGGCGGCTAAATTTAACGCGGACGGCGAGAGCATAAAAGGCAAGAACAAGCGGGGCGTAGAAGGTCGCGATAATAGCGGCGGCGGGCGCGACACAGAAAGTTGCGGCGAGAGCAAGCCCGATATGATAGAGCAAGGTATGAGCAGACTTCGTGCAGTGTCGTGCGGCACCATAAAAAACGGCGTAGTGAGGTATGATGAGTGCGATGAGTTTTCTAACGCGGATGAGCGCGGCTGCGGCATGGATACTTCGCGCGATATAAAATCGCAGGTTTGTGCGGATAAATTTGACGCAGACGGTGATATAAAATTTAGCGCAAATTCACAAACGGGCGAACTTGATGCCAGCGAGCGCGACGGCAGGCTGGCAGGCGATGCGCACGGCGTAGAGCAGCGCGACGAAGACAAATGCCGCATGTCGCCGCGCGCCGTAGATACGAATTCGCAGCTTAAGCTTTATTCTAGAGACGGCGCGGATTTGTCCTTAGAATTTGAGCCGCGAAGCGAAGAGGCGGGTATTTCGCGTGTGAATTATCCTCACGGCAACAGCGTGGAGTATTTTTATTCGGGCAGGGCGCTAGATGCGGCGCAGCTGTGCAAGGTGGAGATATTTTTAAAGCGGCTCGATGCGATGCGAGCAATCGACTAAGCTACGTGCCTGTGAGCCGCAGGGCAGCTTGAAATTTTATCGTATCGCACCACGCAGATTAAAATTTTAATTAAAATTATAGCGCATCACAGATCGTGCCGTGAAAGTTAAAATTTTGATGCGCTATAAATCGCAACGCAAATTAAAATTTTGGCGCGTCGTAATGCAGACTAAAATTTCAGCGCGCTAAAAAATTTAACTCGGCTTGATGATTTAGAAGCGGCTTCGCGCGGTGCGCGATCAATAGGGCCTAGCCGTCGCCCGGTGTGCGAAAGTTAAAATTTTATGGGATAAATGCTGCCTTCCGCCGCCCAGCACGTAAATTTAAGATTTAACGCACAACGCCGCCGTATGACTTGAAACAATATAGCGTGAGAAAGACGCTGTCGCTTCTTTAAATTTAATAACGTAAGCCGAGACGTTGTATATGGGGAGTTGCCTCGCGTCGCACGAACTATCGCCGCGGATTTGAAATTTTAATTTAGACTAGGGCGCGGATAAAGTGCGCGAGAGAGGTTAAATTTAGCACGCCGCGCAAACCGCCTCCGAGAAAATTTGACTAGCGGCATGTGAGATCGTGAAATTTAGCACATCACACTGCGAAATTTGACGCATAAGGTTGCGAAATTTCACCGCCGCCTTATTGTTTAATTACGATTATTTGTCGCCCTTGCAGCTATTTGTATTACCGTTTTGGTAAATTACTTTAAATTTAAGCCTGTATTTCATAAAATAGCGAAATTTTCAATAAGGATCAGATCATGAAAAAAGTGATTTGGATTTTCTTAAGTGCGGCAACCCTGCTTGCTACTGAGGTGAATGTCGTTATCCAAAAGCTACAAAGCGAATGCGAGCAAAATAACACGGAAAGCTGCATTAATCTCGGGGCCTTGTATGAGCGGGGTGAGGAGGGTGTAAAGCAAGATTATAAAAAAGCAAACGAGCTATATTCCAAAGCGTGTGATTTGGGGGATAATCTAGGATGTCTTGTTCTGGGTAGTTTATGTTTGGTAGACGCGGATTATAAAAAAGCGATCGAATTATTTACGAAAGTATGCGATTCGGGCATGAGTAGGGGCTGCCGTAACGTCGGTAATATGTATGATGGTTACAGAGGCGTAGGCAGAGATGCAAAGCTCGCGAAGGAGTATTTTCGCAAAGCGTGCAATTTAGGGGATCAGCTCGGCTGCGATGACTACAAACGGCTAAGCGAGCTAGGATATTAAATTTAAATGCGCGCCGAAAATTTGAAATTTTAAATTTAGAATAGGGTGCGGATAAGAGGCGCGAGCGAAGTTAAATTTAGCGCGCCGCGCAAACCGCCGCCGAGTGAAATTTAGACTAGCCGCGCGGCGTAAATTTTAAAATGATTAAATTTCAAGGCGCCGCACAGGGCAAATTCACTCTGCACCGAAGGCGCAGAGTATTAAAATGTATTAAGAGTTCAAAATTTGATTTATTTTATTTTCAAAGGAGTATTTGATCTTCTTATAAAAGAAGCGTCATAAGCATGTCTCAAATTGACGGCTTCGACACTATTCGGATCTGCGGGTTCTTTGTCTTTATATTTTTCCATGATAGCCTGAGCTTCGTCCCAATGCTCTAGGTAGTAATCAACAGTATACGCCATACTCTTTTCCTCTACGACCGTTTTAGCGTTTACGCAATTTTTATATGAGTTGCTTCCGTCTTTAAGGGTATTGAAATCGCACTTTGCCAAAACCTCTTTAGCCTCATTTAGATGAATATCGTAATACTCCTTGGTCTTTACCTCGGTATCGTCACCGCAGCCTACTAATAAAGCAGCTAACACCCCCCCCAGAGGAACATTTTAGGATTTTTCATTTCATTCTCCTTGTTTGAAATT
>NZ_CALIMY010000027.1 GCF_938045205.1 uncultured Campylobacter sp. | reverse complement strand
ATTCTGAAACCAAAAATTCCGAAGTCTCTAATTTTGAAGTTTCGAATTCTAGAACCTTGAATTTCGAAGCCTCGAATTTTGAAATCCTGAATTCTGAACCTCCGAATTCCAAAGCACCGAATTCCGCTACTAACGATTTAAATTTAAAAGCCAAAGCGGCTCAGTATTCTGCCTTTGAAAACAACGCAGAGCCGCAAAATTTTATCTCGGATGATAGCGGCTCTTTGCAGCAGAATTCCAAGGCTAGAGATTACGACAAAGAGCCGATAGCAATCAAAAATTATGAAAAATTTTTTGTATATTCGTTTTTAGTCCTATTATTGCCGATCTCTACGCTACATGCGTTTTTAATTATAGATTTTATAAATCATGATGATATCGACATAGTTCAGTATTTTGCTATTTTATTCATTATTTTACTATCTACGGTTATAATATCCATATTTACCGTAATCTGCCCTAGACAAGAGATAAAATTTACAAACAATTATATAGAATTTATTAGCGACGACTTAGTTGAAAAACGCTGCGAAATTGACAAAAACGCTTTATCTTTAAATTTCTCTATCGGAATTTTGGCAAGTTTATATGAGATAGGAAAATCTGAAAAGATATTTTTATACTTTATCGCTATTTTTATGTGCGTAACATGGTGGAATATATTTTTTATAGCGGTATTCTTTACATATTTATTCGGATTTTTATTAAATTTAATACTTTATCTGTTTATAAATAGGAATTTAAAAGGGTTTAGAATTTTGCCGTTTATTAGGATCGCACGCCCCTCATACGGCAGATGGTTTAGGAACAAACCCGTTTATCCAAGATATTATCTCGTTTATCTCTATAATCAAAAAATTTATGATGAAATTAAAGAATATTTTTTACGAAAAAGCGTAAATATAAATAACATTAAGAAAGATTATTTGTTTATCTAACGAGGAGGATAAAATGACGAGGAAAGAGGTCGCGAAGAAAGAGTCAGGCAACGTATATAAAAGTCTTTTGTCGATTAAGCTATTACAAATTTATATCTATTTTTAAAGAGGGGCTTGAAATAATGGAAAATTATAATAAACAAAAAGCCAGAGATTACGACAAATATCCGATAGTTATAAAAAAGCTAGATGATCTGTTTTGGCTGATAGCTCTTGGAATTTTATTAATTTGTTCTTTGATACAGAATTTTGACGGCGAGTATAAATTCAGGTTTTATATGAAAATATTACTAGGTTATGGCACCGCATTTTTCTTTATATACGCGGCAAACTTTATAAATAGCAAAAAAACTATAGCTTTTATGAAGGACAAAATAGAATTTAAAAATAAAACCAGATGCGAAAAAGAGATGGCGTTAAAAAATATCTCCGTTTACAGATATGCTTATATGATTCCGAATTTTGCGCCATTTGATGCAAGAATCAAATTTTGTGTTTTGGTTTTATTCATAATGATCATCGTGTCATTATACAGCTTCGGATTTTATGTATTTATTTTTATAATTATGGGCTTGTTGCTTATGCCTATTATTAAATTTGTCTACTATATTCTATTTGAGAAAACGGCTAGGTTCTTGCTTTGTGATAAATTATTGATATGCAATGGCTCCGATTCCGAAGTATTTACGATCAATAATAAAAAGGAGTTTGGCGAGCTGCAAAAATATTTCTTGGATACGCTAAATATAGATATTACAGAGGGATATTTATTTTGGAAACCGCCTTATGATATTGCAAAAATAATAGTGAATAAAATGAACAAATTTATGAAATTCTAAAAACAAAAGATAAGGTTTAAAAAATATACAAACGATACATAATTAGCGTACCGCGGGATAAACAATTTAATCCGCAGAATATCTATCTTTAATGAAAAATAGAATTTAGAAAATTTAAATTCTAACGCTCCGCTTGAAATTTTGCCTTTAAAATTTACGCGCTAATCATCGCCGCTTTCATATACGCCGAGCTCTACGAGATTGCCGTCAGGATCGCGCAGATATATACTTTGCATAGCGCCGCGCGCGCCCGTGCGAGGCACGACGCCAAGCTCTATTTGCACTCCTTTGCTTTCCAGCTCCTTTTTGAGCTGCTGTGCGCTTTGATCTTCGCAGATGAGGCAAAAATCCGCCGAGCCCGCGCTAGGACGCGCCGCAAACGGCGCGAACTCGCCCGCGCGGGTGTGGATATTGATCTTTGAAGAGCCGAAACGCAGGCTGTGTTTGCCGCCCTCGCAAACATGCTCTGAGCCCAAAATCCCTTCGTAAAATTCCACGCATTTTTGCAGATCCTCCGTAACTAGGACAAAGTGATCGATCCCTTTGATTTTCATTTCATCTCCCTGTGCGCTCGCAAGTCGCAAAATTTTTACGCCTCGCGGTGCAATCTTGGAATTCTGCCGTGAAATTTCGCGACAAAATTCCAAATGCTCATAGCGCGAAATCAAAATTTCGCGGCGTAAATTTTAAAATTCTAAAATTTAGCCTAAGTAAAAATGGAGCGCGAGTAGAGTCTGACTTTAGTAAAATTTAGACCGACGAAATTCCGTCTAGCTAGCGCAGCAAATTCTAATCCCGCGATTTCAAAACTAGCGATTTTAAAATTCTCTTGCCTACCTCGACGCCCGGCTGATCATAAGTGCTGACGCCCAGTATCGCTCCAGTAGCGCTGGTTAGCAGCTCGAAGTAGTAAAATAGCTCGCCCACGCTCTGTTCACAAAGCTGCGAAACCTCGATTAGATCGACGCTGATACCCTCATTTAACACGGCTTGCAGCGTAGCATCGCACTGAAGATTTAGCACCTCATCCAGTCGCATGCCGTTTACGAAGTCGCAGCCCTCAAGACCTTGCAGACTGATACCAGGCACCGCGTCCGTAGTGCCGTTGCCCGTGAGCTTTAAGAAAGTCACGGTCTTATCCTTTACGCCGTCCATTATGAGCTGAAGGAAGCTGTGCTGATCGCGCGAGCCTACAAGCCCTACAGGAGTAAGCCCCTCGCGGCTAAAGCCGATCTTTTTACCTAGACTTTCCGCCCATAGCTGCACGTACCACTCGCCCAATGCGCGCAGCGCGTCACCATAGCTAAAAAGGATATTAATTTTCGCACTTTTGTGCGTGGCGTAGTGATGGGCTTTTCGTAAAATTTTATTCTCCGCGATTTTAGCGGGATCGCCTGCTAAAATTTCATCCAGATACCGCTCTTTTGCGACGGCAGCCCCGCGCAGCATCGCGCTTGCATCAAGACCTAGCCCAACTGCGGGCACTAGCCCTACTGCACTTAACACGCTAAAACGGCCGCCTACGTTAGCGGGCATATTTATTACGCAGGCGCCGTGCTCGCGCGCAAAGACATCCAGCGGCGAGCCTGCATCGGTGATAAAGATGAAATTTTTTGCTAGCATCTTTAAATCTGAAATTCCAAAACGCTGCAAAACGACCTTAAAAAGCGAGATCGTCTCGATCGTACCGCCCGATTTGGAGGATACTATGAAGATAGTGCGAGCAAAATTTAACCCTTCAAGCGCGCGGTTTACACTGTGCCCGTCGAGATTATCCAAAATTTCAAAGCGTAAATTCTTTCTTACGCGCGGACGCAGCATCTCATAAAGCGCTCGCACGCCCACGCTGGAGCCACCGATGCCCAAAAGCACGACCCCGTCGTAGCTTTGCGCGCCAAAAAATTCCTGCGCCTGCGCTATTACGCCTGCGCCTTGCTGCGGCAGGCGGTAGTAGCCTATCTCGCCGCTTTCGTATTCGGCGCGGATCTTTGCCGCTATCTCTTCTAGCGCGCCGTCTTTTGCCGGCGGGAAAAACAGCTCATTTTTTACCATCGCCGAATTCTCGCTCGTAGAAATATTTGATCGCCTCCACGTAGCCTTTTACCGAGCCGCAGTCGAAGCGAGTGCCTTTAAATTTATACGCGATCACCACGCCGTTTTGAGCCTGCTTCAAAAGCGCGTCGGTGATCTGCACCTCGCCGTTTTTACCCGGCGCCGTCTGCTCGATGAGATCGAAAATATTAGGCGTTAGGATGTAGCGCCCGATGATGGCTAAGTTTGACGGAGCCTCGCTAGCCTCGGGCTTTTCTATCATATCCGAGACCATTATCAGATCGTCGCTGATGCTCTTTCCCGCGATGATGCCGTATTTGTTTACGTCCTGCGGCGGCACCTCCATTACCGCAACGACGCTGCAGCGGTATTTTTCGTAAATTTTAACCATCTGCGCAAGCACGCCCTCGCCGTTTTCGTTCACGCACAGATCGTCTGCGAGTACCACGCCAAAAGGCTCGTCGCGGATTAAAATTTTACCCGTATAAATTGCGTTGCCGAGCCCCTTCATCTGCTCTTGGCGCGTAAAAGAGAAGGTGCAGCGCTTCATAAGTGCTCTGATCTCGTCGAGCAGATACTCCTTGCTGCTGCCTGAAATTTGATCCTCCAGCTCGTAGCTGCGGTCGAAATAATCCTCCAGAGCGCGCTTGCCGCGACCCGTGACGAACGCCATATTGTCCATGCCCGCCTCCAGCGCCTCGTCCACGCCGTAGTGAATGAGCGGCTTGGTAAGGATCGGAAGCATCTCTTTTGGTAGCGATTTGGTCGCGGGCAAAAAGCGCGTGCCGTAGCCCGCCGCGGGAAATAAACAAGTCTGGATCATGAAGCTCCTTTGATCTTTTTTTGAACTTTTATTATAATGCAAAAAAGATAAAATTCCGCAAAGGAAAGCCTTGAAAACGATTGAAAAAGAGATCAGCGCCGCGCAGGAGATTAAAAAATCAAGCTTCATCGCCTATCTTGCGCCGCTAGCAAGCTTTGAGACGCTGCGTGTGCGGCTGCGGCAGCAACACCCCAAGGCGCGGCATATCGTCTGGGCGTATCGCGCGCTGAACGAGCCCGGGCAGATCGTAGAAAACTCAAGCGACGACGGCGAGCCCAAATCGACTGCGGGCGCGCCGTGTCTAAACGCGCTTCGCGGCGCCAGCTTAATTAACGCCGCAGTGCTCGTGGTGCGCTATTTCGGCGGCATCAAGCTAGGTACCGGCGGGCTCGTGCGCGCATACGCCAGTAGCGCAAATGCCGCGATAGACGCCGCTGCGGACGCCGCAGAGCTAGTGGAATTCGTGCTGCGTAAGAAGTGCATATTTTTCGTGCCGTTTGCGGCGGTGGCTAAATTTGAACATTTTTTAAAAAAATCGGGTTTCGTTTATGAAGCGAGCTTTGGCGCTGCGGGAGCGGAGTTTAGCGCAGAGCTTAGCGCAGAAGAATTTGAAAAATTTATGGGCTTTGCAGACGCTCGCGCGCGAGCCCTTAAAATGCTGCACGAGCCGAAATTTTAAAATTCTATAAAATTTAAAAGTTTGCCCCGGCTAAATTTGAAAGCACAAGCGGATTTTGCATTTTATCGCATTATCGCAGCGGAATTTTAAAGCTAAAGTGAAATTTCATCGTGCGAAACATAAAATCCGATAAATTTTAAAATTTTAAGAATTTCAAAATTTCGTCGTAATTTGGCTTGCAAAATCAGGCGAAAATTCCGTCCGTAAATTTCAAAATCCCATAAAATTTTTAAAATTTCACGTGCTTCATCTTAGATTCACGCACAGGCAGGCTTAGCAGAGCTGCAATAGCCGCTAGCGTCATATCCAAATACCACATATAATCATACGCGCCGTATGCCCGTACCGCAAGACCCCCGATATATGCGCCAAAAAATCCGCCGATTTGATGCGAAAGCATCGTAAATCCAAATAGGCTTGCTAAATATCGCGTCCCTAATAGCTTACCGACGGCAGCCGCAGTAGGCGGTACGGTCGCTAGCCAGGTAAATCCTAATCCCACGCTGAAGATATAAAACGTAAGGCTATCTTTGGGCGAGAGCACATAAGCACCAATAAGAGCGATACGTAGGGCATATATGCAAAATAAAATGACTTTACAGCGCACTTTGGAAACACACCAACCTACGAATAAGCTGCCTACGATGTTTGCGATGCCAATCAGTGCGAGCGAAAAAGACGCTACCTGTGCGCCATGCCCGCTTAGCGCTACTTCACTAGGCAGATGCGTCACTAAAAACGCTACGTGAAAACCGCACGTAGCAAAGCTTAAATTTATCAAAATATAGCTTTTATCGCGCAGTGCCAAACGCAGAACTTCGCCTAAGCTGCGCTTATCTTCTTCATGCAGGCTGGTCTGTTCGCCAAATAGAATTTTACCGCCTGCCAAAAGTCTTGCAAGCGGCAGAATTAACAAGCTAAGCCCTGCAAGCGTAAAAAATGCGCCGCCGTATCCCAAAGCAGGCGTTGCGATACAAAACCCAATCATCGGCGCAAATAAAAACTGCCCGAACGAGCCGCCTGCATTTAGCACTCCGCTAGCAACCGAGCGGATAGAAAATGGCAGGCGCTTTGCCATTAGGCTCATTAGAATCGGAAAACTACCCGCGCCAAGCCCCAGTGCAAGCCCAAAACCCATCGTTAATACAAGCGCGCTTTCACTACTAAATAACGGCACAAGAGCGCAGCTAATCGCCAAAAGCACGCTGCCCCAAAACAGCACGACGTAGGCACCGAGCTTGTCTGCAAGTATCCCGCTAAGCGGTTGCGAAAAACCCCATACCAGCTGCGTAGTTGCCATCGCAAAGCTTACTTGCGCGATGGATAGGGAATTTGCTTGCATTATAGGTTGCACGAAAAGACCTAATGACATACGCATGCCCATCGTAATCATCAAAATCGCCGCGGCGCATAGGATCATTATCCAAACTGATTTCATATATATTCCTTTTAAAAAATAGAATTATAGCATAAAAATCACGAATATATCGATATTTTATAGATATATTTAATTAATGTATTTTAGTATATTATTTATGTAAGAGGAATTTACCGAGCTTTAATGGGCTTTGCATTAAAATTCTATTTTCAAGGAGAAGCGATGATTTACGAAGACGAGATGATTTATGTGGAGCGCGAGGAGCACGAAGTGCCGTGGGTGAAGGTCTTTACGAAGGCAAAATTTAAGGAGCTTAGCGACTGCGACGAGGCGACGCTGGCGCATCTGTGGCGCGCCGTGCTTCAGTGCGAAAAGAGCCTGCGGGAGTTTTATGCGCCCGATAAGATCAACATCGCAAGCTTCGCCAACTACGTGCCGCGCGTGCATTTTCACGTCCAGGCGCGCTTTAAAAACGACAGCTTTTTCCCGGAGTCCGTCTGGGGCAAAAAGATGCGAAACGGCAAACTCGATCTGCCGGAATTTAGCGAATTTGCAGAAGTTTTAGCGGCAAATTTAAAGATGGAATTCAGATGATAGGCGCGCGATCCAAAAAATACCTAAGCCTTTTCGCGCTTGCTTGCTGTGTCGCCACCTTTGCGTTTTACCTGCGCTTTAAAAGCGAGGAAAACGAGATAAAAATCAAGCAGCAGTTCGATTTTAGCGCGAGTCTATTTGAAAAGATCGTGGACGAAGAGAAGCTAAACGCCTTTGCGATCTCGCTGATTTTATCGCAAAACAGCGACGTGGTGCGCTGCTTCGAGAGCGGCAAACACGGCGAGTGCATGGACGTGACGAAAAAATACAAAGATATCTTAAGCGCGGTGCCCTTCTATACGGGCGTGAAGATACATTTTCATACGCAAAACACCAGAAGCCTGGCTAGGAGCTGGAGCGACGAATTTTACAACGACGATCTGAGCTCCTTTCGCCATTCGCTTTTGCAGATCCGTCAGAGCTTGCTTCCAAAAGCGCTTGTGGAGATGGGGCGGTGCGGGGTTTTCATGCGTGGAATTTCGCCCGTTTTTAGCGATGGTAAATTTATCGGAAGCGCCGAGATAATGCTCGATTTCGAGCACGTTATCGCGCAGATCAACCGCATGGGAAACGATATTTTTATCCTCGTAGATAAGAGGTTCGAGACCGACTGCTTCTACGATAAAATAGGCGTTATCAAGGATTTTATCGTCGTAAATAGCGCGCCGGATTACGACGTTTTGTCGATTTTGGCGACGCTTGATTTTGGGGCGCAGAGCTTTATCAAAAAGGACGGGCATTATTTTTACGTGCGGGCATTTTCGGACGAAAACGGCACGAAGCTGGGCTATATAATTTTGCACCGCGAAGGCTAGCGGCGAGATTTAAATTTAGGCATTTTGCAGCTTGTCTGCTTTGTCGCGGTGTCGCGGCACGACGAGCGCTTTTAAATTTAATCGCAAGATCGCGGAAATTTACGCTGAAATTTTAAATTTTAAAAGGAGCGTCGGTATGAAATTTTATAAATCTCTTAAATTTAAAGCCCTGGCGGGGGCGCTGCTTCTGGCGGCGATACTCTGCGCCGCATTTATCCGTATAATCCCCGATTATTCCACTTCACGAGGCTTCGCCGTAGTTTCAATCTTTGGCTACAACAAATACAAGCAGGGCTATTGCCTAAAAGAGGATAGAATTTTGTCTAAAGAGGAGCGATTTAAGCGCGGAATTTTAGATACCTTAGACAGATCCGTATTGTTTTATGCTGCTATTACAGACAGATGCTATTATGTATATGACAATGAAGCTTGCAACTACGGCAATGGAGAATTTGCCGTTAAAGTAGGCTTTTATGAGACGGATAAATTTAATAACGATGATTGGTTGGAAGTTTTATCCAAAGAGTATGAGATAGAAAAACGTAAAAATCAAGACGCTTGGCTGCTGTATAGAAATATTTTTGTCGAGAAATTTCAAATGAAGCCAGTAAATATCGCAGAAAGGCTAAAGATAAATTTAGCGGAGGGCTTTGCGGGCTTTGATATGCCGGTAATTGAATACAAAGGATTAAATAAATATCTTTTATATCTTGATAAAAGCTTCATTCTTTATGATGATTTTAAATTCAGTGCTATTTCGGTTAGAGTTCCTGAAGGATATACTCCCAAAGATTTATTGGATAGAAAGCAATATTATGAAAGAGAGATTCAAACCAGATCATATAGCGAAGATGACTTTAAAATCGACACATGCGGCAATAGCGATTTTAAAATTTATAAAAACAATGTCGAAGAAATATCGGATCGCTTGGTAAGAGAAGATTTGTTTAAAGGCGGCTGAAAAGCCGAGTAAACAACTGAAATTTTAAATTTTAAAGGAGCGTCGGTATGAAATTTTATAAATCTCTTAAATTTAAAGCGCTAGCTGGAGTGCTACTTCTTATAATAATACTCTGCGCCGCATTTATCCGCATCGTGCCAGACTACTCCACTTCACGAGGCTTCGCGATAGTTTCCCTTTCCGACTACAACAAATACAAGCAAGGATTCTGCTTAAAAGAGAATAGAATTTTATCCAAAGAGGAGCTGTATAAAAGAGCGATAGGACAGTTTTTGGATTACGAGCTAAAATTAGAGCGAATGATCAATGATTATAGGACCTATGCCTATGGCAGTTCTTGGCGTAGCTCATATGAAATTGCATACTATGAACTAGAGAACATAAATTTATCTAATTGGTTTGAAGTATTAAAAAAGCATCATGATAATAATGAGACGTTTGAGGAAATTTTTATGAATAAACTAAAAGCTAAAAAAACCGACCCAAAGAAATATTTAAAAATAAATTTGAACGATATGAGTGCTGGATTTGATAGACCGATAATTATTCTAGACGGCGCTTATAAAGGACCGAATATTCATATATTGTTAGATAAGTTTGTTTTAATTTATAAAAATTATATACAACGCAACCATTCCGAATACCTATTTGATAGAATGAATTTTTCTGAAAAA